>JAIBCK010000066.1 GCA_019694215.1 Thermoflexales bacterium | reverse complement strand
GTAGGCGTCGGCGTGTATGTCAATGTAGGCGTCTGGGGCGGCGTTGCACAGAATCGTGATGCAGTCGCCGCGGGAGTGGCGGTCGGAACACCCGTCATTGTGGCGGTGTAAGGAGCCACTGTGGCTGCTGCGGCGGTCGGAGGAACGGCAGTCGGCACCTGTGTCGTTGTCATAGGGGTGGCGGTCGGCGCTGGCTGGGTCGGTGGCGCGTTTGTGGGCGCACTTGTTGCCTGACGTGGGACCGTTTGACTGGGCGACGACGTGGCTGTTTCGATTGGGGTTCCCGTCGCCAGACCGCCGAGCAGGGGGCGCAGGAATGCGCCGCCGCGGTCGTTTATCAGACGTTGTGCGTCGGAAAGCGTCGGAGCCGGTTCGAGCGTGGACGCCGGAAGGTGCAGAGAACGTGCGAGCGGGATGCCATGGTCGAGGTCGAGCCGCACATCCGGCGATGTCAAGGCACGTGCATCCATGATCAGCGCCAGGGCCAGTGCTGACACGCTGAACATGAATATGGTTGTGATCGTTCCCCTGGCGATCCTCATGAAAACTTGCCCGGAAAAGCGATTTTGTCGCGCTTCCGACACTGTACGCAAATCTACCATAGTGTGATTTTTCCCGTGGTGCGCGGCTTGTCGCCGGCCACGAAACGGGATGTTCGCGGGCCTTCGGGTGAACCGAAAAAACAGCCTTCAAACGAGGTGCCTGTGATAACATAGTCAATCGTCATGGCAAGCGACTATCTGCCCGTTGGAATACTGATCCTCCTCGCCACCGCACTCGCATTTCTGATTGTCCTGATCTCGATTCTGTTCGGTCCCAAGCGACACGCGCAGAAGACCAAGCGGGTGCAGCCGTATGAAAGCGGCATGCAGGCCATCGGCCCCGGACAGCGCCGTCTCCCGGTGCGCTTCTATCTGGTGGCAGTCCTGTTCATCCTGTTTGATATCGAAATCATCTTCTTCTACCCGTGGGCGGTGGCGCTGCGCGCCCTTGGCCCGGGTGGTTTTCTCGCCATGCTCAGCTTCATGACCATCCTGGTCGTCGGGTTTGTCTGGGTTTGGAAAAAGGGCGCCCTCGAATGGGAGTCAATGGACAAATAGTCCGCACGGAGTTTGTGAATGGGAATTGAACAGAAACTCGGCGACATGGGTGTCGTCACCACGACGCTCGAAAAGGCTGTGGGATGGGCGCGCTCCAACGCGATCTGGCCCATGCTGTTTGGCCTTGCCTGCTGCGCCATCGAGATGATGAGCACACAAGCCAGCCGCTACGACCTGTCGCGATTTGGGATGGAGCTCATGCGCGCCAGCCCGCGTCAGAGCGACCTGATGATCGTGGCCGGGCGGGTCAGCCGCAAGATGGCCCCGGTGCTGCGCAACCTCTATGACCAGATGCCCGAGCCCAAGTGGGTGATCGCCATGGGCGACTGCGCCTCCTGCGGCGGCGTGTTCAACAACTATGCCGTGGTTCAGGGCGTGGATGAGATCGTGCCGGTGGACGTGTATGTCGCAGGCTGCCCCCCGCGCCCGGAGACGCTCATCGATGGCATTCTCAGGCTGCAAGAGAAGATCAAGAAGGAGCCACTCAAGAAGTGGCAATAGGCAATCATGTCTGACAGTCCCCTGGCCCAGTCACTGGGCGATCTCATCACCGAGACGCGCGTTTTCCGCGATGAAGTGACTTTGATCACCACCCGCGAGCGCGTGGTCGAGGTGCTAACCCGGCTGCGCGACGGAGAGCACTTCGAGGTTCTGACCGACCTGACCGCGGTGGATTTCCATCCCGCTGAACCGCGCTTCGCGCTGGTGTATCTGCTCACCTCGCTGCAGCGCAACATGCGCGTGCGGATCAAATGCTTCCTGAATGGGAGCGAGCGTGCTGCCCCGACCGTGAGCGGGGTGTTTGCCTCGGCCAACTGGCTCGAACGCGAGGTGTACGACTTGTTTGGCATCCACTTCGAGGGACATCCCGACCTTCGCCGCATCGTGCTTCCCAACGACTACGTTGGACATCCGCTGCTCAAGGAAGTGCCCGTGCAGGTCGAGGAAGTGTCCTTCACGTTCAATCGCCGCCGCATCGAAGCCGGCAAGATCTTCGCGGGGGAATAGATGGACAGCTCCACAACGCCCCCGATTGGCGCGATCACGACCGAGAACGCGCAGCTCGATGTCACGCTTGAACAACTGAAGAAGCTGGTCAGCCCGCGTGCCTTCACCGGCGAGACCATGCTGTTGAACATGGGCCCGCAGCATCCCTCGACGCACGGCGTGTTGCGCCTGTTGCTCGAGCTGGATGGCGAGACCGTCATCAGCTGCGTGCCGGACATCGGCTTTTTGCACACGGGCATCGAGAAGACCCACGAAGGCAAGACCTATCTCAAGGGTGTGCCGCTGACCGACCGCACGGACTATCTCGCGCCCATGATCAACAACCTGGCGTACTGCGGGGCGATCGAGAAGTTGATGGGCATCGAAGTGCCGCTTCGCGCGCAATACATCCGTGTGATTCTGGCGGAGCTCACGCGCATGAACAGCCACCTCGTCTGGCTGGGCACGCACGCGCTGGACATCGGCGCGATGAGCATGTTTCTGTACTGCATGCGCGAACGTGAGGACCTGCTCGACGTGTTCGAGCTTGTCTCCGGTGCCCGCATGATGAGCAGCTACTTCCGCCCCGGTGGGCTGTGGCGCGATGTGCCCCCGGCCTTCTTCGACCTGGTCAAGAAGGTGCTGGATGTCTTCCCGGCTCGCATCATCGAGTACGAGCGCCTGCTCAAGGAGAACCCGCTCTGGAAGGAGCGCACCATTGGGGTGGGTGTCATCAGCAAGGCCGATGCGCTTGCCTTTGGCATGTCGGGTCCCAGCCTGCGCGGCAGCGGCGTCAACTACGACGTGCGCAAGGCCTTCCCGTATTCGAGCTACGACCACTTCGACTTCAACGTCCCGCTCGGCAGCAATGGCGATGTCTACGACCGCTACCGCTGCCGTCTGGACGAGTTCCCCCAGAGCCTGCGCATCATCAAGCAGGCGCTCGACCGGCTCCCCGAGGGGCCGGTGATGACCGATGATCGCAAGATCGCGCCACCGCCGAAGCACGAGATCGGCACGTCGATGGAGGCGCTGATCCACCACTTCAAGCTGTGGACCGAGGGCTTCTCCGGCCCGAATGCCGACGTCTACTTTGCCGTCGAGAGCGGCAAGGGCGAATATGGCGTCTATGTGCATGGCGATGGCGGTCCCAAGCCGCGCCGTCTGCACTTCCGGGCGCCGTCGCTGTGCAACCTGCAGGCGCTTCCGCGGATGGCCAAGGGCGCGCTCATCGCCGACCTGGTCGGCATCGTTGGGTCCATCGATATCGTGCTGGGAGAGGTCGACCGCTGATTCCCACACCCGTGACAAACATGCTGAGAACAAATCGCGCGGCGGACATCGAGAAGGTGTTTGCCAAATACCCGACCAAGCGCAGCGCCGTCATGCCCCTGCTGTATCTGGCACAGGCGGAGTACGGCTACTGCTCGCCCGAGGCGATTCGCGAAGTCGCTGAACTGTGTGAGCTCGACCCGACCGAAGTGAAGTCGGTGACCGGGTTCTACACCATGTTCAACGAGTCGCCGACCGGCAAGGTCATCCTCGACGTGTGCGACGACCTGCCATGCGCGCTGCGTGGCGCGGACGCCTTCATGGCCCACTGCGAGAGCCGGCTTGGCATCAAGGCCGGGGAGACGACCGCAGATGGTAAATTTACGTTGCGCTCGGCGATGTGCCTGGCTGCGTGCAACCGCGCGCCGCTTCTGCAGGCCAACGGGGACTATCACTATGACCTGACCCCGGAGTCGTTTGACAAGCTCATCGACGAGCTGGGGAAGTAGCGGACATGGCCAAACACCTACTCCTCCGGGATCTCGACATCCCGAATATCCGAGAGATCGAGGTCTACCAGGCAAATGACGGCTATGCCGCCTGGCACAAAGCCGTCACGACGATGAAGGGCGAGGATGTGCTCGGTATCGTCAAGGACGCGGGGCTGCGTGGGCGGGGCGGGGCAGGCTTCCCGGCCGGCCTCAAGTGGAGCTTCATCCCCAAGGACGTCTTCCCGAAATACGTCGTTGTCAACGGCGACGAGAGCGAGCCCGGCACGTTCAAGGACCACCAGCTCATCCGTGGCAACCCGCATCAGGTGATCGAGGGCACGGCGCTGTGCGCGTTTGCGATTGGCAGCAACCTCGCCTACATCTACCTGCGCGGCGAGTTTTCCGAGCCCGGCAAGGCGCTGGAGAAGGCGCTCGATGAGGCCTACGCAAAGGGCATGCTCGGCAAGAACCTGTTTGGGACGAACTACTCGCTCGATATCCGCGTGCACTACGGCGCGGGCGCGTACATCTGCGGCGAGGAGTCGGCGCTGCTGGAGTCGCTCGAAGGGCGCATCGGCCAGCCCCGCTTGAAGCCGCCGTTCCCCGCGACAAACGGTCTCTACAACAAGCCGACGGTCATCAACAACGTCGAGACACTGGCCAATGTGCCGCTCATCGTGCACAACGGTGCTGCCTGGTACAAGGCCATGGGCACTGAGAAGAGCACGGGCGTCAAGCTCTTCAGCGTCTCGGGTCACGTCAAGAACCCGGGCAACTACGAGCTCGAGCTCGGCAAGTTCAGCATCCAGGACCTGCTCGACATGGCCGGCGGTTCCTCGACCGGCCGGCCGATCAAGGCCGTGCTCCCGGCCGGGTCCTCCAGCCCGATCATCCCGGCAGCCAACTTCGGGGCCAAGCTCGACTACGAGTCGATGGGCACCATCGGCTCCGTCCTCGGATCGTGCTCCTTCATCTTCATGGATGACAGCGTCAACATGGTCTGGGCGGCCCGCAAGATGATCCGCTTCTTCAAGCACGAGAGCTGCGGCAAGTGCACGCCGTGCCGCGAAGGGACGAACTGGGCGCTCAAGCTCTACAACAAGATGCTGTCGGGCGAAGGCGGCAAGGCCGATATCGACCTGATCGCCGACGTCAACAAACAGATCATCGGAAAGTGTTTTTGCCCGTTGGGCGAATTCGCAACCAGCTCGATGACCTTCACGCTCAAACACTTCAAGCAGGACTACATCGACTTCGTCGAGAAGAAGATGGGCGGATCGCCGGAGTTCCTGGCCGAGCTGGCGCGCGACGCGCACGCCACGCACGGCGGGCACTGATCCCGCACACACGCAATCATGGCTGATTTGATCAACCTGACCATCGATGGTGTCGCGCTCGCCGTGCCAAAGGGCATGCTGATCGTCGACGCCGCCAAGACGATCGAGAAGGACATCCCGGTCTTCTGCTATCACCCGAAGCTCAAGCCGGTGGGGCTGTGTCGCATGTGCCTGGTCGAAGTGGGCACGCCCAAGATCGACCCCGCGACCAAGCAGATCGTCAAGGACGAAGCGGGTGCCACCGTCATCGCCTGGCAGCCCAAGCTCACCACCGCCTGCACCACGCCGGTGAGCGAAGGCATGTCCGTACGCACGCAAAGCAAGCCCGTGATCGATGCGCGCGAGGATGTGCTCGAGTTTCTGCTCACCAGCCACCCGCTCGATTGCCCGGTGTGCGACAAGGGCGGCGAGTGCCCGTTGCAAAACCTCACGCTTGCGCATGGGCCGGCGGTGTCCCGCTACGACTACGCGGACAAGCAGCACAATGACAAGCACGCGCCGCTCGGCGACCTGATGTTCATCGACCGCGAGCGCTGCATCCAGTGCGCCCGCTGCATACGCTTCCAGGATGACATCGCCGACGATCATGTGCTTCAGTTCCACAACCGCGGGCGTGCCGAGGAGGTCATCACCTTCTCGACGCCGGGTTTCGACAGCTACTTTGGCGGCAACACGTCCGACATTTGCCCGGTCGGCGCGCTGACGACGGCCGACTTCCGCTTCAAGGGCCGGCCCTGGGAGTTGAAGACCGCCGCCAGCGTGTGCGGCCACTGCGCCGTGGGCTGCAATACCGCGCTCAACACGCGGCTGAACACGCGGACGGGCGTTCGCGAGATCAAGCGCGTCATGCCGCGGCAGAACGAGCAGGTCAATGAGATCTGGTTGTGCGACAAGGGCCGCTACGGCCATCACTTCACGCACGCTGCGAATCGCCTGACGCATCCGCTCATCCGCAAGGACGGCGCGCTGCAAGAGGCGACCTGGGAGAGCGCACTGCAACTGATTTCGGACAAGCTCAAGACAGTGCCGGGCCAGAAGGTGGTCGGGGTGATCGGTGACCGCCTGGCCACCGAAGATGCCTGGCTGTTCGGGCGGCTGATGACCGACGTCATCGGCGCGGCGCCCGCGTTTGTCTCGCCGCGCACGGCCTCGGCCTACGCCGATGTGGCCCGCGCTGCCGGGCTTGGCGCCGATGCCGACTTCAAGGCGCTGGGGAAGGGCGACGTCATCGTGGTGGTGAATGGCGATGTCGAAGAGCAGGCGCCCGTTTGGTTCCTGCGTCTGCGCCAGGCCGTCGTCGATCGAGGCGCGAAGCTCATCGTCGCGCACCACCGCAGCACGAAGATGCACCGTTATGCGGCCGGCATCGCGCGCTTCGCCCCCGGCGCGGCTGCGCAGTGGGTGGCCGGCCAGCCAGCCGAGCTCGCGGCGCTCAAGGACGCGCGCAATGCCGTCATCGTCTTTGGCGATGAAAAGTTGAGCGGGCACAACGCCCGCGCCCTGGCGCAATCGCTGGCCCACGCCCTTGCCGAAGCGGGGCACGCCGACAAGCCCAACAGCGGGCTGGTGCCGCTGTACCCGCACGGCAACACGCAGGGCGTTTGCGACGCGGTTGACCCCTCCCGCGGCGCGATGCCCGAGTCCGCCGACGTCGCCTGGTTGGCTGGCGTTGGCGATCCCGCCGATGCGCCCCGGGCCGGCTTCACGATCGTGAGCGAGCTCTTCCTCACCCCGCTGGCTGCCGCGGCCGACGTGGTGCTTCCGGCAGCCGCACCGGCCGAGCGCGAGGGCAGCTACACCAGCGGCGACCTGCGCGCCCAGCGCTTCTGGCCGGCCCATCCCGCGCATGGCGAGAGCCGCCCGGACTGGTGGGCGTTCCAGGAAGTCGCCCGTCGCATGGGCAAGGACTGGTCGTTTGGCGGGCCGGAGGCGATCTTCGCCGCATTGGCTGCCGCACACCCCGCGTACAACGGTCTGAGCTATGCCGGCCTCGCCGCCGTCAAGCCCCAGTGGCCGATGGTCGGCCGCGCCGAGGTGAACTTCGGCGGCACCGTCTACGACAATACGGCCGGGCTCGGCGCGCGCACCGCGCGCGTGCCCGTAGGCGGGGCGGCAGAAGCCCCGGTCGAGCCCACGCTCGCCGACTTGACGCGGCCCGAGCCGGCCCTGTATCGCGCAGGCGACCTCATTCGGCACAGCGCCGTTCTGGCCGGGCGCCTGGTCTGATCACACGGACGAATCATGTCAATCCTTCTCGAAACCATCCTCAAGGCGGTCATGTTCGTGGTGTTGGCCCTGGCCGGGTTTGCCTACACGACCTGGATCGAGCGGCGGCTGATCTCTCGCATGCAGTCGCGCATCGGACCGAACCGCGTTGGCCCGCAGGGTCTGCTTCAGCCCGTGGCCGAGGGACTCAAGCTCATCTTCAAGGAGAGCATCACGCCCGCCCAGGCCGACAAGTTCGTCTACATGCTGGCGCCGATGCTGGCGGTGATCCCGGCGCTCGCACTCTTCGCCGTCATCCCGATCAGCAACCACAGCTTCTTTAACCTGGCCGGCGGGGTGGACACCGCTGTGCTGTATGTGCTGGCGATCCTCGGCACGGCCGTCTACGGCATCGCGCTGGCGGGCTGGTCGAGCAACAACAAATACGCCACCCTGGGTGGGCTGCGCGCCGCCGCACAGGTGATTTCATATGAGCTGGCCATGTCGCTCGCGCTGGTCGCCGTCGTACTGATGGCCGGCAGCGCCAGCATGAATGTCATCATCGAGAAGCAGCTGCCCGGCAACATCCTGGGCTGGTTCATCTTTCGTCAGCCCATCGCCGCGGCGCTCTTCGCCATCACGGCGCTGGCCGAGCTTGCGCGCTCGCCCTTCGACCTGGTGGAGGCCGAACAGGAGCTGACCGCTGGCTACATGACCGAATATGGCGGGATGAAGTTCGCCCTGTTCTTCATGAGCGAGTACGTGAAGATGATCGCGCTGAGCGGCCTCTTTACGGTGTTCTTTCTCGGTGGTTGGAGTGGCCCGTTTGTCGGGGATAGCTGGCCTCTGGGCCTGGTCTACTTCTCGATCAAAGTGCTCCTCTGCCTGATGGTGATGGTGTGGGTGCGGGCGACGCTGCCGCGCTTCCGCTACGACAAACTGATGGCCTTTGGCTGGAAGCGACTGCTCCCGATTGCGCTGGCCAATGTGGTGATCACGGCCGCGCTCATCGCGTTCGGGGTCCCAGGCTACAAGTAAGGGACGCGGACCATGAACTGGAAAACGACCTTCCGAAAACTCACCCGGATTCCGCTCGGGTTCTACACCGTGCTGCAGCAGACGCTGCGCAAGCCAGTCACCGTGCAGTATCCCGAGCAGACGCGCCCGATGGTGCCCCGCTTCCGCGGCCGGCACCACCTCAAGCGCTATGACAACGGGTTGGAGCGCTGCATTGGCTGCGCGTTGTGCGCGGCGGCCTGTCCGGCTGACGCGATCTACGTAGAAGCCGGAGAAAACACCAATGACGCGCGTTTCTCGCCAGGTGAGCGCTACTCGCAAACGTATGAGATCAACATGCTGCGCTGTATCTTCTGCGGCTACTGCGAAGATGCCTGCCCGACGAACGCCATCGTGCTGGAGCCGATCGAATTCCCGACCGGTTACTCCCGCGAAGCCATGATCTACACCAAGTCGATGCTGCTCGAGTCGCCGCCGATCAACGTCCCGGCGACGCCGCAGGTGACGGAACCTGGCAAGTTCGATCGCTCGATCGTGCCCTTTCCGCCGATCGACCAGCAGGCCTAGGGGGAGGACAAGATGCAAGCCGAATTTATCGTCTTCCTGGCCGTGGCACTGGTCGCCATCGGCGCCGCAATTGGCATGGCCCTCAGTCGCCATGCGCTGTATGCGGCCATGTTCCTGGTGCTGAACTTCGCCTGTGTGGCAGTCATGTATCTGCTGCTTAACGCGCCCTTCCTTGCGGTGGCGCAGGTTACGGTCTACACCGGCGCCATCATGGTGCTGTTTGTGTTCGTCATCATGTTGCTCGGGGCGGAGAAGCTGCCGGCTCAGGAGACGCGGCCCGAGATGCGCTGGCAGCGTCCACTGGCCATCGGCCTTGGCGCCTTCCTGTTGCTGCAGGTTGGGCTTGCGCTGGCCCTGCCCGGGATGCGCGCCGCGCCGGAACCGATCGATGCCAGCCCACTCGCGATTGGCATGAAGCTGTTCACGACCTACCTTTTCCCGTTCGAGGTCGCATCGGTGTTGCTCCTCGCTGCCATGGTCGGCGCGGTGACGCTCACCCGGAAGGACTAACGGATATGCTCGAAACCAATTATTTCGTGGTGCTGGCGGGGCTGCTCTTCGCCATCGGAGCCGTGACGGCGCTGACCCGCCGCAATGCCATCATGATGTTCATGGCCATCGAGCTCATGCTCAACGCCGCGAACCTCGCCCTGGTCGCCTTCGCGCGGCAGTGGCAACAGCTCGACGGTCAGCTTTTCGTCTTCTTCGTCATGACGGTGGCGGCATCTGAGGTCGCGGTCGGCCTGGCGCTGATCGTGTCGATCTTCAAATCGCGCAGCAGCACCGACGTCGACGACCTGCATTCGATGAAGGGGTAGGGTGCCATGCAGATGCTGATTCTTCTTCCGATCCTGCTGCCCCTGGCCGGGATGCTGATCAACGCCGCGTTTGGTGCGCGGCTTGGGCACCGCACAGTCGGCGCCATCGCCACAACCGCCGTCGCGGCCGCCTTTGCGCTCTCGGTGTACTTCTTCGCCCAGGTGGCTGGCGCGCCCGATCACGCGGTCAGCGGCAACTTTGGCCCGTGGATAAATGTTGCCGAGCTCGAAGTGCCATACGGCTTTCGCATCGATGCGCTGAGCGCCACGATGATGCTGATCATCACCGGCATCGGCGGCCTCATTCACCTCTACAGCATCGGCTACATGAAGGGCGATCCGCGCACGCAGCGCTTCTTTGTGTATTTGAACCTGTTCGTTGCGTCCATGCTGACGCTGGTCATGGCGGACAACTTCCTGCTCCTCTTCGTGGGCTGGGAGCTGGTCGGGCTGTGCTCGTATCTGCTGATCGGCTTCTGGTTCTCGAACATCAAGAACGCAGAGGCCGGCCGCAAGGCCTTTGTCGTCAACCGCATCGGCGATGTCGCCTTTGTGTTGGGCGTGTTGCTGATCTTCGCAACGTTTGGCGCGCTGGGCTTCAAGGAAGTGTTTGAGAAGGCCGAGCACCTCAAGCCGGAAAGCGCCGGGGTATTGACGGTCATCACGCTGCTGCTCTTTGGCGGGGCCACGGGCAAGAGCGCGCAGCTGCCGCTGTATGTCTGGCTTCCGGATGCCATGGCCGGCCCAACCCCGGTCTCGGCGCTGATCCACGCCGCGACGATGGTCACCGCGGGCATCTACATGCTCATCCGCTCGCACGTCCTGCTCGAGCACGCGCCCGTCGCCATGCAGGTGATCGCCCTGGTCGGCGCCGTCACGGCCTTCATGGCCGGCTTCGTGGCGCTCACGCAGTGGGACATCAAAAAGGTACTGGCCTACTCGACCGTCTCCCAGCTCGGCTTCATGGTCGCCGGTGTGGGCCTCGGGGCGCTGGTCGGCGCACAGTTTCACCTCCTCACGCACGCCTTCTTCAAGGCGCTGCTCTTCCTTGCGGCCGGCTCGGTCATCCACGGCATGGAGCACCTGACGCTGACCACGGGGCGGCACGACAGCGACCCGCAGGACATGCGCAACATGGGCGGCCTGCGCGCGAAGATGCCCATCACGACCGCGACCTTCATCATCGGCGGCCTTGCACTTGCAGGCATCCCGCCCCTGGCCGGATTCTGGTCCAAGGATGAGATCCTCGCCGCCGCGGCGCGGACGTCGCCCGCCGTGCTGGTCCTGCTCGGCGTGACGGCCGCGTTCACGGCTTTCTACGTTGGGCGACAGATCTACCTGGTCTTCTTCGGCGCGCCGCGGTCGGAGGCGGCCAGCCACGCGGCCGAGACTGCGCCCACCATGACGGTGCCGCTCATCGTGCTTGCGGCACTGGCCGTGCTGGGCGGATTGCTCAACCTGCCGGCGGGATTCCCGGCCGAGGGTTGGCTGGGGCACTGGCTGGAGAGCGTCATCGGCAAGGAACCGCACGCGCCGCTCGACCTCGCGCTGGCCGGCTTCTTTGTCGTTCTTGCGGTGGCCGCCATCGCCTTCGCGGTCAGCCTGTATCGCCGCTTCGTCAAGGCCACCCAGGCCGACCCGCTCGAGCGCCTCGGCGCGCTTCACGGCCTGTCGTTCAACAAATGGCACCTCGATGGCCTGTATCGCGCCGTGTTGATCAAGCCGTTCTACGCCGGAGCGAGCTTCCTGGCGCGCATCTTTGATCAGGGCGGCATCGATGGGTTGGTCAATGGCGTGGGCGCGCTCACCCGCGAGCTGTCGGTGACGCTGCGGGAGCTCCAGACCGGCTTTGTGCGCTCGTACGGGTTGATCACGCTGCTGGGCGCCGTCGCCGTGGTCGCCTACTTCCTGTTCACCCTGTTCAACGGGATACGCCCCTAACGCCATGTCGATCGACCTACTCCGCACGCTGGTGGATTACAACAGTTGGCGCAATCGCCTGCTGTTGGACAAGGCCGCTGGCCTGGATGTCGCGACGCTCGCCGCGCCGACGCGCTTCCCGATGGGCAGCCTGCTCGCCACGCTGGTCCACATCATGGGGGCAGAGCAGGTGTGGGTGCAGCGCATGCAGGGCGTCTCGCCCAGCGCCTTCCCGCGCCCCGCCGACTTCCCGACCACACAGGCGCTGCAGGCGCGTTGGCACGAGGTCGAAGCGGAGCTGCGCGAGTTTCTGGCTGGCCTGGACGGGGCCGGCCTCGAGCGCATCGTGGAATTCCGCCGCCTGGCCGGCGACCTGATGAGCCAGCGCGTGTCGGACATCCTGCTGCACGTCGTCAATCACGGCACGCAACACGGTGCCGAAGTGGCCCAGATGCTCACCGAGCTCGGACGCTCGCCCGGTGACATCGACCTGATCGTCTTCGTCCGGCGGCGCGACGCGCGCTAGCGGCCGGGAGAAATCGAAATCATGACCCTGAGTCTTCTCATCTTCCTCCCCGCGCTCGGCGCACTGGCCCTGTCGGTCCTGCCCCTGCGGCCGAACGTTGCCCGTTGGGTGGCACTGCTCTTCTCGCTTGCCTCGGGCGCCGTCTCGCTCGCGCTGCTGGCGGGCTTCAACCCGGCCGCGGCAGGCTTCCAGTTTGTCGAGGCCATGCCCTGGATCCCCGCCTACGACATCGGGTATCGCGTGGGCGTGGACGGCATCAGCATCTGGCTGGTCCTGCTTACGAACCTGATCTTCCCGCTCGCCATCTTCTATTCGTTCCAGGCCGTGCGCGAGCGCGAGAGCGCGTATTACCGCATGTTCCTGCTCATGCAGACGGCGACACTGGGTGTCTTTCTGTCGTTGGACCTATTCCTGTTCTACGTGTTCTGGGAGTTTGCGCTGGTGCCGATGTATTTCATCATCGGGATCTGGGGTGGGGCGCGCCGCGTCTACGCCGCGCTGAAGTTCTTCCTCTTCACCATGGCCGGAAGCGTGCTGATGCTGCTGGGCATCCTGTACATCGGGTCCACCGGCGGCACCTTCGACCTCGTGGCGTTGCAGAAGGCCAACCTCTGGTCGGCCAGCCTGCCGCTCTTTGCTGTCTTCACCCTGGCCTTCGCGATCAAGGTGCCGCTCTGGCCGCTGCACACGTGGCTGCCCGACGCCCACGTCGAGGCCCCGACGGCCGGCTCGGTGGTGCTTGCCGCGGTCCTGCTCAAGATGGGCACCTATGGCCTGCTGCGCTTTGACCTTGGCCTGTTTGCCGAGGCCAGCCGCGTCGCCGCCCCGGTCATGATGACGCTGGCCGTGATCGGGATCCTGTATGGCGCCATCGTCGCGTTTGCGCAGAGCGACGCGAAGAAGCTCGTGGCGTATTCGTCGGTCAGCCACATGGGCTATGTCGTACTCGGCCTGTTCGCGCTGAACAGCCTGGGCGCCCAGGGCGCGCTGCTTCAGATGCTCAACCACGGCCTGAGCACTGGCGGCCTGTTCCTGGCGATCGGGTTCATCTACGAGCGCCTGCACACCCGCGAGATGGGCAACATGGGCGGGCTGTGGGCGCGCATGCCGTTGTATGGCACACTCACCCTTCTCCTGGTGCTGAGCTCGGTCGGCCTCCCGGCGCTGAATGGTTTCGTCGGCGAGTTCGTCATCCTGCAGGGCGCGTTCCTGGCGAACCCGGTCGCGACTGCATTTGCAGCGTTTGGCATGGTGCTGAGCGCGGTGTATCTCCTGACCCTGTTCCAGAAGATGTTCCTTGGCAAGGGGCGGGAGGCCGACCAGAGCGATCACCCGCACGCCGCGGCGCATGATGCCGCCCACGGCGGCGCCCACGGCGGCGCGCACGGCAGCGCGACGGCGCCTGCGTTGGCCGACCTGACCCGCCGCGAGGTCGCCGTCGTGGTCCCGCTGATCGTGTTGTGCTTTGTGATCGGCCTGGCCTCCACGCCGTTCTTCGACCTGATGCGGGCCTCGGTGTCTGCGCTCTTCCCGGCCGGCGTCGCCGGCCTGCCGTAGGTCTCAAGCGTGAGCGACTTCTCCGTCACCGACCACAACCGCGTTCGCCGGCTGCCGGCGCGCGGGCGCTATGACCGGGCCTCTGTCTACGCCATCGTCGACGCAGGGCTGGTCTGTCATGTCGGTTTTGTCGCTGATGGGCGGCCCTATGTCATCCCGACCCTGCACGCCCGCGATGGCGACGTGATCTACCTGCATGGCGCGTCAACAAGCCGCATGCTCCGCGCGATCGAGCAGGGTGCCGAAGTGTGCGTGACCGTGACGCACATCGACGGCCTGGTGCTGGCCAAGTCGGTGTTCAACCATTCGGTCAACTACCGCTCCGCGCTGCTCTTTGGCCACGGCCGTGCGGTCACCGATCCCGACGAGAAGATGCGCGCGCTCATGCTGATCACCGAGCACCTGGTGCCCGGGCGCTGGGACGAAGCGCGGTTGCCCAACGCCATCGAGATGAAGGCAACCGGCGTGGTGGCCATCGAGATCGAGAGCGCCTCGGCCAAGCTGCGCGAGGGCGGCCCGCACGATGACGCCGAGGACGAGGGCCTGCCGATCTGGGCGGGCGTGCTCCCGCTCGCGCTCGGCCCCGGCGAGCTGCAGGCCACCGACTACGGCCCGGCGCTCGAAGCCCCGGACTACCTCCGCGCGCTGACGAACGACAAGCGTTAGGCGTCGTCGTCGCCGCCGTCGTCCGGTTCGGCGGCGGGGCGCTCGTAGAACACCAGCAGCGTATTGCCGTAGCGGCGCTCCTCGACGGCCTCGAGCGTCTTGAGCGGCAGATCCTGATACTCCACCGGGTCGATCTGCACGATGACGGTGCCCTCGTCCTTCAGCCACGCCGACGCGCCGTCGAGCGCGATCAACGCCTTCATCCACAGCCCGGCGTATTGCGGCGGCGCGATGAAGATGAAGTCATAGCGTTGGTTTGGGCGCCCGCCGAGATAGGCGAAGGCGTCCTGCCGGATGACCCGGGCGCGTTCCGCCAGCCGGGTGGCACTGAGATTGTCTTGAATCGTCTGGATGGCCTCGCGCTCGCGGTCGACGAAGACGGCCTGGCGCGCGCCGCGGCTGAGCGCCTCGATGCCCACCGCGCCGGTGCCCGCGAACAGGTCGAGCCAGACGGTGTCGCGCGTCTCATCCATCAGGATGTTGAACAGCGCCTGCTTGACGCGGTCGGTGATGGGGCGGGTGGTCTCGCCGGGGACGGACTTGAGCGCCTTGCCGCGGGCGCTGCCGGTGGTGACGCGCATTACAGCACCTCCGGATTGCCGGACGGACGCTGCGGCTGAAAGGCAAACGCCAAATCCCAACCCGTCGCGGTCTGGCGGGCCGTCCACACCCCCGCCGTCGGCAGCGGGTTGCCGTCGAACTGATAGCCCGACAGGTCGATCGTGTCGTCGGAGAGCAGCTGCAGCGCCGCCCGGACCGGCGAGCCATGCGAGACAAAGGCCAGCGCGCGTTCGGGGCGCGCCACCAGATCGGCCAGCACCCGGCGCATGCGCTCGCGCACCGCGTCATACGGCTCGTCGTAGCGCATCTCGCGCAACGCATCGTCCACAATGGCCGGCAACCCGGTCTCCTCCGCGATGATCTGCGCGGTCTGGTGGGCGCGGTCGAGCGGCGAGCTGGTCAGGCTTTCGATTCGCTCGCCCGCGAGATACAGCCCCGTCACCCGCGCCTCGGCCCGCCCGGCGGCGGAGAGGGGAGGACCCGGCACCCGGTCATAGGCGATGCCGGTATTGGGCTGGGGCTGGCCGTGGCGGACGAGATAGAGCGTCTTGGTCATGGTGTCTTGACTTGTCTTGTTGTCTTGTTGTGAAAGGAGTGGGTCAGGGTTGCAGGCAGAGGGCGGTGGCGTCGGCCAAGGGTTGGCAGCGGCAGCTGCCGATTTCGCGACGGATGCCCGGCCGTGGTGACCACTGAAAGGTGGTCAGGATGGTGCGCGCGCAGACGGCACCCGCGGGCGTACCGGCGGCGGGTTCGGTGCTCTGCAGCCCAATGCCGGTCGGCGCGGTGCCCTTCACCAGCCAGATACGACCCTCCCAGATGCCCTTGCCGGCGTTGAGCGTAATCCCTTCGGGAAATACCGTGAGATAAAACACCAAACCGAGCACGAGGGGGACGAGCAGGACGAGCGCGGTGAATGCGGCGAGGCCGATCCGCTCCGCCCAACGGCGCAGGTTTGACACGACCCGGGTAGTATAATCCTTCGGCCCTTGCGGGGACGTGCTGAAATTGGCAGACAGGCATGGTTTAGGCCCATGTGCCGTAACAGGTGTGCAGGTTCAAGTCCTGTCGTCCCCATGATATGGAAGTCCAAGCTGAAAAACTCGATACGCATGAGGCGATGCTGACCATCGCCTTTGATGAGGCGACCATCAAGCAAGTCCGCCGCGAAGTCGCCGACAAGCTCTCGCGTGCCATTCGCCTGCCCGGTTTCCGGCCCGGCATGGCCCCGCAGTCCGCGGTCATCTCGGCCATGGGCGGTGAGGAAGCCTTCATGAGCGAGGTCACTGAGGCCCTGGCGCAGAAGTTCTACGCCAAGGCCATCGATCAGGCCAAGATCGAGCCCTACGGGCCCGGTTCGATCGAGAAGGTCGACGTGGACCCCGTCCGCATGCAGGTGCGCGTCCCGCTCGAGCCCGAGGTCGACCTCAAGGATTACAAGTCCATTCGCGTCGCGGCCCCGATCGTGACGGTCGAGCCCGCCGAAGTGGAAGCCCAGCTGGCCGAGATCCGTGAGGAAAACGCCGTCATTCAGACGGTTGAGCGACCGGCCCAGGCCGGCGACCAGATCCAGGCCACCGTCGAGGGCAAGGCCGAGGACCGCACCGTGCTGATGATCCGCGACCGCAAGGTCGTCCTCGCTCAGGACAACGTGGCGGTTCCCGGGCTGGTCGAGCACCTCGTCGGCATGACGGCAGGGGAGGAAAAGGACGTCGACCTCGTGATGCCCGAGGACTTCGAGCGCGAAGACCTGCGCGGCAAGACCATCAACACGCACATCAAGGTCGCCCAGGTGAGCAGCCGCACCCTGCCCGAGTTGGATGACAATCTTGCGTTGGCCGCCAGCAGCTTCTCGACCCTGGCGGAGATGCGCGACGATGTCACCGCGACGATCCGCAAGGCCAAGGAAGACGACGCCCGCCGCGCCTACGAGGATCAGGTGCTGGGCACCTTCACCGACTTGTCGGCGCTGACCCTGCCGCCCACATATCTCGAGGACCGCGCCAACGAGGCGGTCGAGGATGTCAAGGGTGACATTTCGCGCAGCGGCTACAACTTCGATGACTGGCTCAAGTTGCAGGGCCAGACCATCGAGCAGATTCGCGA
>JAIBCK010000168.1 GCA_019694215.1 Thermoflexales bacterium | reverse complement strand
GCCCCGGCTAGCGGCGCTTGAGCACGGTCTGCCGCGCGGCGGCAGCGGCACCGCGCAGGTCCTCGATGTTCTTGAAGCGCGGGCGCTCGGTCTGGATCAGGTCATCCGGGAGCAGGCCCTGCAGCCGCGCGATGTCGGCATCGGCGAGCTTGCGCGGGCTGTAGGCCAGGGACTCGGCCACCTGACCCATCGGCGACGCCCAGGCCACGTCGCGGCGCAGGGCATCGGCCTTCGAATGGAAGGCCTTCTTGTCCCAGGCCTTGGCCGACTGCTCGGCGTCCGCGGCAAACTGGCGCAGGTTGATGGCAATGACCGCGCAAATGTCCTTGCGCAGGCCGTCGTCGCTGGTCGCCGGCAGGTGCGTGCGCACGAGCTCGGTGACCATGTTGAGATTCTGATTGCGTTCCCGGATGGCCATGAGGTTGACGATTCTACGCGGCCGGGTAGGTGAGAATGGCCGCCATGATGCCCGACTTCAACCCGCCGGCCGCGCTGCAGCACCTGATCCTCGTCAAGCACGCCATGCCCGTCATCGAGGCGGGCCGCCCCGCGCGCGAGTGGCGCCTGGGCGAGGTGGGCCGCGCCCGTTGTGCGGATCTCGCCGCGGGTGTGCGAGCGTTTGGCCCGGCCGGCCCGCTGGTCAGCAGCGACGAGCCCAAGGCGGTCGAGACCGCCCAGCGCGTGGCCGACGCGCTGGCGCTGCCCACCGCCATCGAGCCCGATCTGGCCGAGCACCGCCGCGGCCATGCGCGCCTGTTGAGCGACGCCGACTTTCAGGCGGCCATCGCTGCGCTGTTCGCCCGGCCGGACGAGCGCGTCTTTGGCGAGGAGACCGCGCAGCAGGCGCGCGACCGTTTTGCGCGCGGGGCCGGACGGGCGTTGGCCGGATCATCGGCGCGCTGCCGCATGCTGGTGGCGCATGGCACGGTGATCTCGCTCTTCACCGCCGCGCTGACGGGCGTGGACGGCCATGCGCTGTGGAAGCGCCTCGACCTCCCGTCCGCAGTCGTGTTGGCCCGCGCCGGCACAGGCTGGACGCTGGCCGGCGGGTGGGGGTGGCTGCCGGAGGGTTAGCCGCCCAGCAGATCGCCGATATTGACGTTCAGGCCGGAGCTCTTGCTCTGGCCGCCGGTGGGCAGGTATTTGAAGATCGCGCCCGCCAGTTTGGCCATCGGCATGGTCTGCAGCCAGACGCGGCCGGGCCCGGTCAGCGTGGCGAAGAAGAGGCCCTCGCCGCCGAACAGGATGTTCTTGACGCCGCGCACCATCTCGACATCAAAGTTGACCGTCGGCTCGAACATCGCGACGTGGCCGGTGTCGACCTTCAGCCGTTGGCCGGCCTGCAGGGTGTATTCGACGATCTCGCCGTCGAAGCTGACGAAGAAGGTGCCGGGGCCATCGAAGCGCTGCATGATCAGGCCCTCGCCGCCAAAGAAGCCGGCGCCGAGCTTGCGCGTCCAGGCCACGCTCAGGGCGACGCTCTTCTCCGCAACGAGAAAGGCGCCACGCTGGGCGATCATGGACTGGCCCTGGGCGAGGTTGACCGGCACGATCTTGCCGGGGAAGTCCGAGCTGTAGGCGACCAGCGCGCCATCGACGCGCGAGACATAGTCGACGACGAAGAGCGACTCGCCGGTCACCATGCGCTTGAACACGCCGCCGATGCCGCCGCCCATGTTCGTGTTCATCTCGACGCCATCGCTCATCCACGACAGCGAACCGGTCTCGGTGTAGATATTGGCACCGTTGCGCAGGCTGAGGATCACGGCCTGCAGCGTGCTGCCGATGACCCGGAAGGCGGAGCCGCCCATGGTCACGCCCTGCAGGGCGACGGTGGGATCGGGCACATCGAGGCGCTGCCCGGCCACATTGGTGAATCCTTCGGTCATGTCTATTACCCCCTTGAACTGCGTAACGCTAGAGATTCTGGCGCCCTTCAATGGCGCGGCTGAGGGTGATCTCATCCGCGTATTCGAGGTCGCCGCCCACAGGCAGCCCGCGCGCGAGCCGGCTGACGCGTGCGCCACTGCCGGACAGCTTGCGGGCGATGAATGCGGCGGTGTTCTCCCCTTCGAGCGTGGGGTTGGTGGCCAGGATGACCTCCCGCACCGGCACGCCGTCGCGGCCCTCCGCCACGCGGGCCAGCAACTCGCGGATGCGCAGGTCGTCGGGCCCCACGCCGTTCATCGGCGAGATCACCCCGTGCAGGACGTGGTAGACCCCGCCAAAGCGCGCGCGCTCGAGCGCCGTGACATCCAGAGGTTCTTCTACGACGCAGATCACCCCGCGGTCGCGCGATGGGGTGCTGCAAATCTCGCACGGGTCGGCCTCGGTGATGTTGAGGCAGACCGAGCACAGCCGCGTGCGCGCCTTGAGGTCGCGCAGGGCGTCGGCGAGCGAGGCCGCCGTCTCCGGCGGCGCGCGCAGCAGAAAGTAGGCCAGCCGGGAGGCGGTCTTTGGCCCGATCCCGGGCAGCTGCGACAGGGCGTCCACCAGCCGGGTGACCGATGGCGGCAGCGAGCGCGGCAGGCTGGGCATGCGCCTTCTACATGAAGCCGGGGATGTTCACGCCCCCGGTGACCGCTTCCAGACGTTTTGCGGAGTGGGCCTGCGAGGCGACGATGGCTTCGTTCACGGCGGCCACGAGGGTGTCCTCGAGCATGCCGATGTCGTTCGGGTCGACCAGCGCGGGGTCGAGCTTGATCGACTGAATGCGCTGCTGGCCGCTCACCGCGATGGTGATTGCGCCACCGGCGGCCGTCACATTGATGATCTCGTGCTCCAGCTCTTCCTGGGTGCGCTTCATGTCATCCTGCATCTGCTGGATGCGCTGCAGGGTGTTTGAGTTGATCCCCATGCCGCCGGCGGGCGCGCTTGCGCGGGGCACGAAGTCGGTGCGTCGTCCTTTTGCCATGAGGCGATTCTATTACGACACCTTGCCGACGCGGCCGTGCGTCATGGCCTGCAGGTCGGCGGGGGTGAGCGCGAACACCGTGGCGGGTGTGCCGCCGGCCGCCCAGATCGTCTCGAAGGTGAGCAGGTCGGGGTCGATGAAGGTGTGCACATCGGCAGGCAGGCCGACCGGGCAGACGCCGCCGATGGCGTAGCCGGTTGCGGCGCGGACGAAGTCGGCATCGGCCTTGACCACGGGTTCACCGGCCAGGGCTGCGAGCGCGCGCTCGTCGACGCGGTTGGCGCCGCTGGTGAGCGCGATGACCGCCCGCCCGCTCTGGGCACCCTTGAAAATCAGCGTCTTGACGATCTGCGCGACCTGGCAGCCAATCGCGGCCGCGGCGTCCGCCGCCGTGCGGGTGGTGGTCTCGAATTCGACGATGCGGTGGCCGCGGCCGAG
>JAIBCK010000167.1 GCA_019694215.1 Thermoflexales bacterium | reverse complement strand
CCGATGCCGGGCGGCAGGCCGTTCGCGGAGCGCGCCGGCATCGTGTTCATCGGCAGTTTCCGGCACCCGCCAAACGCGGACGCCGTGCTCTGGTACGCCCGCGAAGTGCTGCCGCTCGTGCGCGCGCGGTTGCCCGGCGTCGTGACGACGATCGTCGGCGCCGAACCGCCGGCCTCGGTGCGCGCGCTCGATTGCCGCGAGCTCGCCGTCGTCGGGCACGTTGAGGACATCGATCCGGTCTTCACCGCCGCGCGCGTGTCGATCGCGCCGCTGCGCTACGGCGCGGGCGTCAAGGGCAAGGTGAACCTGGCGATGAGTTACGGCGTCCCGGTGGTCGCCACCTCGGTCGCGGTCGAGGGAATGCACCTCGCAGATGGCGTCGACGTGCTCGTCGCCGACCATCCGCAGGCGTTCGCCGATGCGCTCGCGCGCGCCTATTCGGACGAAGCGACGTGGGAGAAGCTCTCGCGGGCCGGCGTCGACAACGTCCGGCGGCACTTCTCGCGCGAGACCGCGAAGCGTGCGCTCGCGGAGACCCTGGGCCTGGACCTGCCTCGCTGACCCTGCGCGGCGCCTCGAGGGGGCGCGCGAGGTGGGCGTCGGCGTGATGCCCCTTGAGGCGAAGCTTCCCCGTCAAGCGACTGGCGCGCTCGCCATTGGTACGGTGCTGAACCCATTCAATTCGCGGCGTCGTGATGGTGGGAGTACTGGTGCTTGCCCGGACCGCCTTCCTCGGATCCTTGGTTGAAAAAGGGGAAACCCGCCGGGGGAAGCGGGTTTCCCGCTGCGTGAACAACGCTGACAGGAGAATTGCGAACTACTTTGTCTGTTGCCGGTCAATTCGCCTGGTGACGCCGACAAAACCTTCGTAGTCAGTAAGTCCGGGCTGGCACGAAGCCGCCACCCAGATGCGTTGTGCGCATGGTGGGACTCCTTGGGGTGGTTGAGGGAAAAACCGTAGGCCAGTTGCGTTCAGGGTGCCGGCGCCCAGGACAGGATACCTCCATCGGCCATCAGGCTCAGGTGCAGTTGGCCAGCTTCAATGAGGTAGCTGCGCACGTAGGGCCAGCTGCTGGCCAGGCGTGGGGCGAGCGAGTCCGGTGGGCACATCGCGCCCGTGATGGCTAACGGCCCCATCAGCAGCTGGCCGGAAGCGCGATGGGGCCCGGCCTCGGCAGCAGGCTGGGCCTGCCAGGTGGCCGACCCCCGATTGCAGTCCAGGCGCACCGCGACGCGGCCGTCGGCTCCGAATTCGAGCGTGTAACGCGCGGGCTCGGGGGGACGCACCGTGCCTTGTGCATCGTCCATCGACTGGATGGAGACGAGTTGCCAGCGTGTCCCGGCCAACGGCGACGCCGGGGGGGCTACCGTGGCGCAGCCGACCATGATGGCAGCGATCACGGCGATGGACTTCGAACCAATGTGCATCGTGACCACGCGTGACGACCCGTCAAGCCTTTCCAACCAGGCCCGCGCCGAGCAGGCTCATGCTGAACAGCAGCCAGTCGTTGGTGATGTGCGCGCCGGTGGACACCCAGATGTTCTTCGTCAGGACCCAGGCCAAGGTCAGCACCATGCGCGCCGTGCCGATGACGACGATGCACTGGATCAGATTCCAGTCATAGGTCGGAAGGTGGATGAGCCCGAAGAGCAGCGATGAAATCAGCCAGGCGCCCACGACCGCGGCTTTGCGCCCGACACCGAACCCGGCCGACAGCAGCGTCAACATCGCCAGGAAGGGGAGGATCGTCACGACCTCCTCGCCGAACAGCTGTGGCACCGTCTTGGCAAAGAAGGCGATGCGTCCTGTCGTGTCCATGCCACCCAACTGCGCCGTGGCCGCGTTGGACGTGACATCGGCGAGGGCGCGGAAGATAGCGCCGACGCTCATGCTGACGACGAAGTTGAGCAAGGCAAAGCCCAGCATCAGCCGCAGCTCGCGCAGGCCCACCTTGCCGAAGATTTCCTGCCAGCGGCCCGGCGCGACACGCGCCAGGGCGGACAGTGGGATCGCCGGAAACAGCACTGCCGGGATCAGCGCGCCGAGCGGGCCGCCGGGCCAGGGGATCGGCAAGACCAGCACGAGGAAGCCGACCACGACCGCCGCCATGACGAACAGCCACTGCGAGCCCGAGATGGACACCGGCACGCCGTTGTAGAAGGGGAAGTCACGGACCCGGTCTTCCAGCCGGCCAAGCAGTTGCTCCGGTGCCAGGGCGGGCGAAGTGTTCAAGGTCACGGGGGCGTTCCTTCCGGTTGCCGTTGTGGTCACTTCAGCAGCGCCAGGCAATAGTCGGCAGTGATGGGCACGAGGTACTGGCGGAAGCGCGAGGAGTCTTGTTCGTAGCGCCCTTCGCCCAGGTAGACCGTGTTGGTCAGGCCCAGGCGCGCCATGTCGGCCAGCGAGAAGCCCCAGCCGATCTGTCCGGCATAGCCCGATCGCTTTTCCAGCACATCGCCGACCGCACAGGCGGCGAAGGCGTCGTTGAGTCCCAGGCTGGCGTAGAACGCGGCCTCGTCCTTCTGGGTCACCGCGAACGAGCGCAGGGCCTCCTGGACGAAGGCAGCGCGCGGCCCGGGCGCGACGTCCGCCGGCGGGACGGTGGCCAGTTGATCCGCCACGCTGACGCCCGTGCGCGCGGCCAGCACGTCGAACTGCCGCTCGTTGCCGTGCCAGCCGACGAAGGCATCGGCACGGATCACGCGTGCCCGGCCGGCGGGGAACACGTAGTCGGCGCAGGAGGAGAAGCAGATGACATCGACTTCGACGACCAGGGCCCTGTCCCGCACCCAACGGCCGACATGGCGGCCTTCGACCGTATCGCCCCCGCCGGAGCTGATGACCAACCGCGTGAGCTGGCCGCGGCTGATGCCGGCCACCGCGGCGTCGAAAGCCGCGGAACTGGCCTTCGAGAAATTGCCGGTGTAGTAGATGGTGTCGCCCTGCACGCGGACGGTGGCCGGTTCAGCCCTGGCGCGCTCGATCTCCGGCGGGCGCGGCTTTTGCGCTGGGTCGGCGCCCGCCGTACCCGCCAGGCAAAGCAGACCGGCTGCCAATGCCGCTGCGGCGGGCCAGAGCCTACCCCCTGCCAAGGCGCGCCTCACCAGATCACCACCCGCTGCTGCGGCTCACGCCACATCGGATCGCCCGGCCGGGTGCCGAAAGCTTCGTGGAAGGCGTCCAGGTGCAGCAGCGGCGCCACGGCGCGCACCGACGCAACGGCGTGCACGTCGATCGACACCAGATAGCGCAGCCGCTCCGACCGCGCCTTGAAAGCCCACATCTGCGTCCAGGCCACGAAGCAACGCTGGTCGGCGTTCAGCCCGTCCACCTCGGGCAACGGGTTCTTCGCCGCATAGCGCCGCAGCGCCGCGTGGGCCAGCGTGATGCCGCCGAGGTCGGC
>JAIBCK010000004.1 GCA_019694215.1 Thermoflexales bacterium | reverse complement strand
GCGCCGCATGGCATGCGCCCCGATTTCGGCCCGTGCGGTCGTGTGGCGGTCGGCCGACCGCCGTCCGCGCGCCTTCCCCCACGCGAAAACGCGCCTTGCCCCCTGCCCGATTTGCGCCCATAATCGGCAGTTGAGCCATGGAAATCGAATACGTCGAGCGCCCACCCCGTATCCTGCCCGAGCTGCCAATCGGCGAGGAAAAAATCCCCAACCCGCCCGAGAAAAGCGACGCCGGCGGCGGCATGGACCTGAGCTCGCTCATCCTGCCTCTGGTCAGCATGATGGGCTTCCTCTTCGCCAGCGGCAGCGGCAACCCACTTGCGATGGCCCCCATGGCCATCGTCATGCTCGCGTCGTCGAGCGCGTCGATCTTTCAGTGGCTGCGCGGCCGCGGCGACTACGAGGCCAAGAAGCGCAAATACATCGCCCTGCTCAAGGAACTGCGCCAGGACATGGAGGTCACGCACAACACCCAGCGGACCTTCTACTTCCACAACTACCCGGACATTGACACGATCAAGGAAATCGCCCACCTGCGCGAGAAGAGCCGCTTCGGCTCCCGCCTGTGGGAGCGCCGCCCGGGTGACCCCGACTTTGGCCACGTCCGTCTGGGCATCGGCACGCGCCCGAGCAGCTTCGTCTACAAGTGCGAGGGCGGCACCGACCCCCTCAATCCCGACCAGCTCGCCCAGGACGCCGAGAAGCTGATGAAGGATTCGTCCGTTGTGCAGGATGTGCCCATCACCATCCCGCTCAAGCCCACCGGCCCCAGCGGCCCGGAAGCGGGACCCGACGGCGAGAAGAAGAGCCCCATGCCCGGCATGCCGAGCGGCCCGCGCCACATGCTCGGCATCTTTGGCCGGAACACCGGCAACACCGCAGATCTCGCGCGCGCCATGCTCGTCAACCTGGCCGCCTTCCACGCCGCGCAGGACGTGCGCATGCACGTGCTCTCCAGCCCGGGCCGCGAGAAAAACTGGCAATGGGTGGACTGGGTGCCGCACTTCGTGGTGCAGGGTGACGAGGATCCGAACAAGCCGCGCCCGAAGGAACAGCTCTGCTTTGACAACGACCGCACCAAGGTGCAGGCCTTCTGGAAGCGCATCAAGAAGGACCTCGATCAGCGCCAGGTCCGCCTGCGCGACTCGGGCGATGGCGACGGTGGCGGCAAGCCCGACGTCAGCATGCCCTTCTACATCATCGTCGTCGACATGCTGGGCGAGCTGCCCAAGGACTCGCCGCTGCACGATGTCGCGTCCGAGGCCGTGGTCGCCACCGCCACGTCGAGCGGTCCCACCCTCGGCGTGTCGATGATCTTCCTGGCCAACGATGCGAGCCAAATCCCGTCCGAGTGCCAGGCCATGATCGAAGTGGCGTCGGCGGGCGACAAGGTCGTGTTCCGTTACACCGAGACGGGCTTCAACGCGCCGCGCTATATCGGTGTCGCCGACCGCATTACGCCCGACGACGCGCGCAACAACTTTGCGGCGGCGATTCGCCGGCTCGAGCTCCAGCGCCCGTTTGGCGCCGACCTGCCGCGCTCGATCGACATGCTCGGCATGCAGTCGGTGGTCGAGTCGCGCAAGATCGACACCGTCGACAAGCTCACCGTCAAGGAGAACTGGGAGCGCAGCCTGGTCCCCAAGAACCAGGAATGGCTGAGCGTGCCCATCGGCATGATCAGCGGCAAGGAAGCCCGCACGCTGATCTTCTCCGCCAAGGAAGGCGGCGATGGCGTGCACGGCATGATCGCGGGCACAACGGGCTCCGGCAAGTCGGAGCTCCTGCTTACGCTGATCGCGGGCATGGCGATCAAGTACGACCCGCGCATCGTCAACTTCGTGCTGGTCGACTACAAGGGCGGCGCGGCCTTCGAGCCCTTCAAGCGCCTGCCGCATTGCGTCGACATCCTCACCAACCTGCAGGCCAACGCCGTCGAGCGCATGTTCGTCGCCATTCAGGCGGTCATGGACCAGCGCGCCGCGCTGCTTGCGCAGGCCAACGCCAAGGACCTGGTCGACTACCGCGCCAAGATCGCGCCGAAGCTCCCGCCCGACAGCCCCCTGCCGCGCACCTTCCCGCACCTCTTCATCATCGTCGACGAGTTCGCCGAGATGGTGACGCAGAACCCCGATTACAAGGCCAAGTTCGAGAGCGTGACGCGCCTCGGGCGCGCGTTTGGCGTCAGCCTGCTTCTGGCCACGCAGCGCCCAACGGGCGTCGTCTCCGACCAGATGCGCGCCAACATGAAGTTCCGCATCTGTCTGCGCGTCGAGACCGCCGACGACAGCAAGGAGCTGCTGGCGCGGCCGGACGCCGCCTTCCTGCCCAACATCGGTGGCCGCGGCTACGTCCAGGTCGGCAACGACGTGCTGCAGGCCGTGCAAATGGCGCGCGCCGGTGGCGACTACAGCGACGACCGCAAGATCCCACTCAAGGACGTGTACTGGCTGGATGAGGAAGCCATGCCCGCGCTCAACCTGCCCGCCGACGCGCCAGCCTACTCCGGCACCGAGCTGGGCGAGGCCCTCGGCCTGAAAGCCGGCGAGAAGCCGGCGACGCTGGTCGACTGGGTCGTCGGCATCACCGCCCTGCGCGCGCAGCGCGACCGCGTCCCGAAGCAGGTCAAGCCCTGGCCCGAGGTACTGCCGGAGCACCTGTCGCTGACCGATCCCGTCGACGCCCGGTATCTGAACAGCGACCGACCGATCGGCCCTGATCGCACCATCGTCATCAACCCGGACATCGATGCCTGGCTGAACAATCAGGCCGAGAAGGCGCTCTGGACGCCGGTCGATTGGAAGAACCCCGGGCCGCTCGCCGCGGACATCGGCCTGATCGACAACCCCTTCAGCGCCGAACAGCGCCTGTTGCGCATCGACATGGCCAATGGCCCCGTCGCGCTGTTTGGCGCCGCAGGCCGCGGCAAGACCACCTTCATCAAGTCGCTGTTGCTCGCGCTGGCCACCCAGCGCTCGCCGGCTGATTTGAACATGTATGCGTTGGACTTCGGGCGCGGCGGGATGAAGGCGATCACCGCCCTGCCCCACCTCGGCGCCGCCATCGACGCGGCCGAGACCGCGCGCGTTGGTCAGCTCATGCGCATGCTGCGCAACTTCATCAACGAGCGTCAGGAGAAGCTGGCCAAGTTCGCTGACCTGAACGACTACAACGCCAAGAACCCCACCCAGCTCTTCCCCGAGATCGTCGTCGTGGTCGACAACTTCGCCGAGTTCAAGGAGAGCTACGAGGACATGATCCCCGAGCTCATGGCCCTGGTGCGGGATGGCCGCCAGTTCGGCATCTACTTCGTCATCACGGCGACCACGCCCGGCGACCTGAGCGGCAAGCTCTTCAACCTGATCTCGCAACGCTTCGCGTTGACAATGAACGATGTCTCGATGGTTCCGGACGTGATTGGTTGCCACTCGCGGCCGTTTGACAACACGCCCGGTCGCGGCATGGTCGGCATCCCGCTCAAGGACAAGCCGCTGCCGATGGAGATTCAGGTCGGCGTGCCCGGCAAGTCAGACGCGGCCGGCGCCGACGGGGTGGATGAATTCCAGGCCATCTCCCAGCGCATGGAGAAGATCTGGTTTGCCATGGGCGGCAAGCGCCCGGCCGCCGAGCTGCCGCGCGCGCTCACGCTGCTGGACATGTACACCCTGCTGGATGGCAAGCCAATCACCGAGATCAAGGACCTTGACATCACCAACCGCTGGGCGCGCAGCATGGAAGCCAAGAATCAGGAGTGGCTGCGCGCGCCGATCGGTCTGATCAGCAGCAAGGACATCCGCACGCTCGTCTTCCAGGCCCAGGCCGATGGCGTGCACGGCATGGGCGCCGGCACCACCGGGTCCGGCAAATCCGAAATGCTGCAGACGCTGATCGCGGCCATGGCCATCCGCTACGACCCGCGCATCGTCAACTTTGTGCTGGTCGACTACAAGGGCGGCCCAACCGTCGAGCCCTTCCGCAAGCTCCCGCACTGCGTGGACATCGCGACAAACCTGGAGGGCAACGCCGTCGAGCGCATCTTCACCGCCATCAATGCGGAGATGAACCGCCGCTCCGACATCCTTGCCAAGGCCGGGGTCGCCGATCTCGTCGACTACCGCAAGAAGGTCATCCCCGGCCTCAAGCCGGACTCGCCCTTCCCCGACACCTTTCCGCATCTCTTCGTTATCGTGGACGAGTTCGCCGAAATGATGACGCAGAACGCCGACTACCGGGTCAAGTTTGAGTCGATCACCCGGCTCGGCCGCTCGTTTGGCGTCAGCCTGATCCTGGCCACGCAGCGCCCAACGGGCGTTGTTTCCGACCAGATGCGCGCCAACATGAAGTTCCGCCTCTGTCTGCGCGTGGAGACGCCGGAGGACTCCAAGGAGCTGCTCAAGAAGCCGGACGCCGCGCAGCTGCCGCAGATCGCCGGCCGCGGCTATGTGCAGGCCGGGACCGACTTGCTGACCGAAGTGCAGGTGGCGTGGTCGGGCATGCCCTACAACGGGGACAGCTCCGACGAATCGCCCTACAAGCCGCCCGTCGTGCTCGAAGCTCTGGGCCATCCAAACGATGCCCCGCGCTCGCTGCTGGGCTGGTTGGTGGGCTCGCTCGCCGCAGAGGCGCAGCGCCAGGGCATCCCCAAGCAATTCAAGCCGTGGCCCAACCCCCTCCCGCTGGTCATGCCGATCAATGCGCCGGTCGATGCCAGCTACATCCATGAGCTCAAGGGCGACGATGTCGTGCTCAGCCCGGCCCTCAAGACCTGGGCCGACAACCCCGACTTGTCCGGCAAGAAGAGCCCGCGCGATATGGGGCTGTGGACGCCCTGGACGTGGGAGAAGCCGCTGCCGCTCAAGGCCACCATCGGCGTGATCGACGACCCGTTCTCGAGCAGCCAACGCTTGCTCACGGTGGACATGGGCGGTGATCCCATCGTCGTCTTCGGCGCCTCGGGCAAGGGCAAGACAACCTTCCTCAAGTCGCTGTTCTTCGACCTGGCCGCCCGCCGTTCGCCGTCCGAGCTGAACATCTATGCGTTGGACTTCGGTCGCGGTGGTCTGCGTCAGGTCCGCCAGCTCCCGCACTGCGGCGCGACGATCGACGCCGCCCAACCCGACCGTGTCGAGGCCCTCTTCCGCATGCTGCGCGGCATCATGAACGAGCGCCAGGATCGCCTGCAGAAATACGCCTCGCTCGAGGACTACAACCTCGCCCACCGCGACAATCCCGAGCAGGTCTTCCCGGCCATCGTCTGCGCCGTCGACAACATGGCCGAGTTCAAGGAGAACTACGAGAACCTGATGCCCGACCTTCAGGCCATGGTCCGAGACGGGCGGCAGTTCGGCATCTACTGGATTCTGACGGCCACGCAGCTGGCCGACATCCCGCACAAGCTCTACAACCTGATCAGCCGACGCTTCGCCTTCACCATGAGCGAGGACGGTGCGTATGGTGACATCGTTGGGCGCGGCGCGCTCGCGCTGGCCAACGTGCCCGGCCGTGGCCTCGTCAATGTCGAAGGCCAGCCGCTCGAGTTCCACGTCGCCGTGCCCGTGCAGGAGGGCGAGAAGGACCTCTTCATGCGGCTGGGCGAGCGCATGGACAAGGCCTGGGCGGCGCTGGGCGGCAAGCGACCTTCGGCCGAGATCCCCAAGGCCGTGACGCTGCTCGAGATGTATCAGACCATCCTGGCCAAGCGGGTGGACCGGCTCGGCGAGCTCGGCATCGCGGAGAACTGGAAGCGCAGCATGCTGCCTGAAAACCAGGAGTGGCTGACCGCGCCGATCGGCTTCATCAGCAGCAAGGAGATCCGCAACATGATCTTCTCGGCCAAGGCCGGCGGCGACGGCGTGCACGGCATGGCGGCCGGCACGACGGGCTCCGGCAAGTCCGAGATGATCCAGACGCTGATCGCGGCGATGTGCATCAAGTACGACCCGCGCATCGTCAACTTCGTCCTGGTCGACTACAAGGGTGGCCCGACGATCGAGCCCTTCCGCCAGCTGCCACACGCGGTGGACCTGGCGACGAACCTCGATGGCAACGCCGTCGACCGCATCTTCATCGCCATCAATGCCGAGATGAACCGCCGCTCGGCCATCCTGGCCAAGGCCGGCGTCGCCGACCTGGTTGAATACCGCAAGAAGGTCATCCCCACGCTCAAGCCCGGGTCGCCCTTCCCCACCACCTTCCCGCACCTCTTCATCATCGTCGACGAGTTCGCCGAGATGATGACGCAGAACCCGGACTACAAGGTCAAGTTCGAGTCGATCACCCGCCTCGGCCGTTCGTTTGGCGTCAGCCTGATCCTGGCCACCCAGCGCCCCTCCGGCGCCGTCACGGATCAGATGAAGGCCAACATGAAGTTCCGCATCTGTCTGCGCGTGGAAACCGCCGACGACTCGAAGGAGATGCTGGGACGGCCGGACGGAGCGACCCTGCCCGCCATTGGCGGCCGCGGCTACGTCCAGGTCGGCGGCAACACGCCCATGGAAGTGCAGGTGGCATGGTCGGGCGCGCCCTACGACGAGAACAAGCCGGATCCCGTCTACGGCAAGGATGACATCCTTGCCGCCATCCACAAGGAAGAGGACCCGCCCCGCTCACTGCTGGGCTGGCTGGTCGGCGCGCTGCAGCTCGAGGCCCAGCGCCAGGCCATCCCCAAGCAGTTCAAGCCCTGGCCAAACAACCTGCCGGGCGTGCTTTCGATCAATGAGCCCTTCGACGCGAGCTACATCACCAAGGACCCGCGCTTCCCGACGCTGATCATCAACGACAAGGTCAAGGCCTGGGTGGACAACCGCGAGCCAAAGCCGATCTGGGATCCCATCGACTGGAACCAGCCCATCAGCCTGGCCGCCCGCATCGGCATCGTCGACAACCCGTATCAGGCCGAGCAGCGCGTGCTGGATGTCAATGTCGCCTCCGACCCGCTGGTCGTGTTTGGCGCGCAGGGACGCGGCAAATCGACCTTCCTCAAGATGCTGATCACGGCGCTGGCGGCCCGCTACTCGCCGACCGATCTGCACATCTTTGCGTTGGACTTTGCGCGCGGCGGCCTCAAGGCGCTGCGCAACCTGCCGCACATCGGCGGGATCGTGGACAGCAACGAGGAGGAGCGCGTCGAGCGCCTCTTCCGTATGGTGCGCAACACCATCGACGACCGCCAGGTCCGCCTGTCCGCGTATGACTCGCTCAACGACTACAACCTCAAGAACCCCGACGCGACGCTGCCGATTCAGCTCATCGTCGTGGACAACGTCAGCGAGTTCCGCGAGAGCTACGAGAAGTACTTCCCCGACCTGCTCCAGCTCGTCCGGGATGGACGCTCGTTTGGCGTGTTCTTCATCGTCACCGGCACCCTGTTCAACGACGTGCCAAACAAGCTCTTCAACCTGATGGGCCAACGTGTGACGTTCACGCAGGGTGACCCGACCGACTACAGCAGCATCGTCGGGCGCGGCTGGGTGAGCATCCCGGATGTGCCCGGGCGCGGGCTGTGCGTGGAGATGGAGGGCGGCAAGCCTTATCCGATGGAGTTCCACTGCGCCCTGCCGACCGGGATGGGCGACGGAGACCCCTTCCGCGAGCTGGCCGCCCGCATGACGACGGCGTGGAAGTCGCTCACCGACGCGACCCCGTCGCTCGCGCGCCGCCGCGCCAAGCCGATCGAGTCGCTCGGCCGCGCCATCGACCTGATGACCGTCCTGCCCGAACCCGGCAAGGGCGAGGCCGGGCTGGTCGCCCCCATCGGCGTCAACGACCTGGACCGCGAACCCACGCGCGTCGAGTTCGGGGCCAAGGGGCCGAACTGGTTGATCGTCGGCCCGCCCGTCACCGGGAAGACCACTGCGCTGCGCTCGCTCACCCTCGCGCTCGCCCACAGCTACTCGCCGGAGGAAGTGGCGCTGGTGCTGGTCGACCCCTCGGACAGCGCGCGGCGCTTCTGGGTGGCTGGTAGCGGCGAGGATACGTTGGACAAGCTCCCGCATGTGCTGGGAACGGTCAGCAACGGCAAGGAGCTGGACGACCTCGTCCTGCGCCTCAAGGCCGAGTACGACGAGGAGGTCCAGACCAAGGTTGCCAGCCAGGTCGACGCCTATCAGCCGCAGGACAACACCCGTCGCAACATCGTCGTGATCATGGACCACTACGACGACAACAGCGTCCTGCTCCGCACCAGCAAGCTGGGCGGAACAAACGCCCTGGCCGACATCGGCAAGGGCAAGACGCTGCGCTTCGCCATCGGCGGCTCGCTCAACATCATGCGCGACAGCCAGGACGAGCTACGCCGCCGGGCGGAAGGCTCGCGCTACCAGCTCGTGCTCCAGGATGTGGAGACCGTGCGTTACATGGGCATCCGCATGCAGTTCCCGACCAAGGAGCTCCCGGCCGGGCGCGGCTTCATGATCAAGGCGGTCAGCGGTGCCCTGGTGCAGGTCTGCGTGCCGGCCGTCGAGGGCCGCAACGGGCGCAGCACCGATGACCAGATCGCGGAAATGGTGCGCGCCATCAAGGGCCGCGCTTTCGAGCGCGCGCGCTGGAGCTTCTTCGGCAAGGACACCAGCGCCCTGTTCACCGCCGTCAAGGGTGACCCGAATGCCACGCCGGCCGAGGGTGGTGCCGGTCAGGTGCCCGAGTCCGGTTCCGAGCCGATCGCCTTCTCCGCCAACACCTCCGCGGCGATGGACGAGATCAGCAAGCTGCTGGCCGCGCAGGCCGGCATGGCCGCCGCGATGGAAGTCACCCTCGACAAGGTCAACCTGGTTTCAAAGGAAGCGCCGGAGGCCCCGGAAGCGCCGGAGGCGCCGGCTGACGCATCAAGCGCCCCGAAGAAGAAGTAGCGCGCAAACGAACATGACCATGGACAGAATTCAACTCATCCTCGACATCCGCGACAAGGACATCGGCAAGCGCAAGGTAAACCTGCGTGGCAGCATGACCGCGGGCAACCTGCTCATGACGATCAAGGACCGTTGGAATCTGGATGGGCTCTATCAGCTGCGCCCCTCCGGCACCCGGACAATCCTCAAGGATGAGGTCACCATCGAGAGCGCGGGCCCCTTCCCCAATGGAGCCATCGTGTGCGAGCCGATCGTGCAGAACACCGGCACCGCCAACGCCATCGCGCGCGGTCAGGCGCTGCCCTGGTCACGGCCGTTCAGCCGCGTCTACATCCGCGAGTCGCGCACCCTGCGCGAGTTCGACCTGCGTGCGCAACCGGCGGTGCTGGGCCGGCGCGACCTGCGTGACCCCAGCCGAAATCGCCTGCTGGCCGTTGACCTGGAGGGCATGGAGCCGCTTCCCTCGGTCTCGCGGCATCATGCCGCGATCACGGAGGAGAACGGCTCCTTCTTCATCGAAACGCTCAGCGAGGCAAACCCGCTCCTGCTCAATGGTCAGCGCCTGCCCCTCGGGCAGAAGCGCCCCCTGGGCGCCGGCGACAGCGTCAAGATGGGCGACTTCGTGCTGAACTTCTTCGTCGTCGTCTGACGGAGAACTCACATCCGCACGCGGGTGCGGTCATCGGTCGGCGCGTATCCGCCCGGCATCGAGGGCATGACGCCGCCGGTGTTGAAGATCAGGCGGGCGCCGTTGCGCTGCAGGTCGCCCAGGATGATCTCATCGCCGTTCTGCAGCGGATAGGGCTGGTTGGGGTTGAGCGGCCGCGCGCCGATGCGGGTCCCATTTGACGAGCCCAGATCAGTCACGAAGAAGGTGCCGGAGCCGTCGCGGTGCAGCCGCGCATGCACGCGACTGATCGAGCTCTCCTGGCCCGCCCACAGCTGAAGATCGGCCTGCTCGCCCCGGCCCAGCGTGTGCTCGATCTTGTCCAACGCTATTTGTCGACCCCGCAGGCTGGGAGGGCCATCGGCGACGATGAGCGATGCGCCTCCCGGTGCCGGCCCGCTGCTCATCACCCGCATCTCGGCGCGCGGACGCGCCGCCTTGCTCCGCCGCGCCAGCGCAAAGACGCCCAGGCCCAGCCCGAGGCCCAGCACCACCGCCGCGACCACCATGGCGACGATGCCTTCGCCCGTCTCGAACACGCCCTTCGGAACCGGCGTCGGCGTGGCGGTCGGCTCGGGCGCGCGCGCGACGTCAACGACGACGCGATCCTGATTGCCCGACTCGATCCCCAGCGAGTCCTTGATCCGCACCCCGACCGTGACATTGTTGACGCCCGGCGTCGTGATGTCGGACAGGTCGACGGTGAAGTCCACGCGCGTCGTGCCCGGCGCAAACTGCGTCTGGGTCGACTTCAAAACGTTGTTCACGAGCAGGCGCGCCTCGGTCAACGGTCGAACGATGCCGTCGGTATACGAGATCGTCGCCGAAACCTTGAGCGTGAGCGGGTCATACTGCGGGTTGCTCACGGATGACCCCGGGCGCGCCTCACGCCGCAATGCCGACGTCGGGAGCCCGTCGAGACGCACCGCCGCGGGTACCGCCTTTGCCGAGTAGGTACCGGCGCGCCCCCCCGCTCCGGGAGCCGGCGCCTCGGGACCACCGACGGTGACCGTTCGTGTGCCGGTATCCCCGGAGGTCGAGACATAGCTCACCTGGTAGCTCAGGCGCTGCGCCGAAATGGTGCGGTAGATGTCGTCTGCGAGGCTGTCGACCGTCGAATTGGTCAACGGGGCGTAGCGTCCAAAGGAACCCAGCACCAGCGCGTCCAGCGGGGCGCGGTTGAACTGCTGCGCATTCGTCTGCATCGCATACAGCGTAACGAAGCTGCTCTTGGCCTGCGCGGCCAGGTTGCCGGCGAAGGTCGTCGCCGTCGCCGCGGCCGGGTCCTCGATGTAGTTGGTGATCAGCACCACGGCCGTCGCCTGCCGCCCCGGCTCCGGCACGGCCTCATTGATGCCGCGCAGCGCCTCGGACACGGCATCCAACCCCTTTGTCAATCCGCCCTTGCTGTTGTCAAAGGTGTAGATCGACAGGAAGTTCGTGAACTCGCTGGCCTTGCTGGTTGTGTCCAGGCGCGGCACCGTCCGGTCGTTGTTGATCGGGATGTTCTCCCGCACCAGCACCTTGACCCGATCGCGGCCCTCGCGGAAGAAGCCCCCCTCGACAAGCCGACTCATCGACTTGCGCATCGCGCCCAGCGAAAACGCGCTGAAATTGTTGTAGAGCGCGTTGGCCCCTTGATCGACCACGAAGAAGATCGTCATCGGGCCGTCGTCGCGCGGGGTGATCGTGACATTGGCCGCCGGAACCTGCTTGCCGTTTTCGTAGACCGGCAGGTTGGCACTGGTCAATCCGGTGACGACTTTGTTGTTCAAGTCCACCGCGCGCAGGCGAAAGCTGACCGTTGGAAAGCGCGTGGCATCGACATCGTCGATGAAGTAGGTGGCGTTCGTCTGCGCGCTGGTGACGGTTGGCGGATGGCCAAACCCGGCTCCCAGGCCGAGGCCAGCCAAACACACCGCAAGCAATACGACCTGAAAGCATCGGAGGAGTCGCCCGGGGGCACTCACAGCCTTGGACTGAATTGTCATGGCCTAGACGTTTTACCACGGAGTGCCAATGCCGGCACTCGCATGTTTTCGGGAAAGTCACGCGGCCGAGGCTTCGGCCATCAGCTCATCGAAGGGGCGGCTGTCCTCCATGGCGACGACCATCACCCGGGCGAGCTGGTCGCGCAGCGTCGTGCGCGTCAGCGGCTGGACGAGGGCGCCTTCCCCCTGTGCGGCCACCAGGCAACCCGCCGCCCCCGCCCGCAACCAGGTCACAGCCTGCGCCCCGGCGCCCTCACCACCCCGGTTGCTCAGCCCCAGCAGCGTACCGGCGGCCGAAACCTGGGTGATGATGTCCGCGACGATTTTCGCGGTGCCCGTGGAAGCGCCGGCACCCGTCAGGCGAGCCGCAATATCTCCGGCGACGGCGCCTTCCGCCTGGCTGCGCTTGAATAGCACCGCCAGCTCGGCGGGAATGGCAAACGCATCGAACGTCGTATCGGTGGGCGCGCTGGCGATCCCGGCGGCGTCGGCGAGCGCGGCAAGCACGGCATCCCGCTCGTTGGATGCCAGGAAGTCAAACGTGTGAATATCATCCTCGTCCACCCAGGTGCGGCAGGCGACGGTGCGCGTCCAGTTGATCCGCACGCTGCGCCTGGCGGACCCGTTGGCTTCGGTCACCAGCCAGAAGCCAGCCTCGGGGACCGCGGACACGGCGAGGGTGGCCATCATGACCGGGGCAAGGTCAATGCCAGTTTCGGTGGCGGCAGGGTTGTTTGACGCATACCCGCGCGCAATCAGGCTGGCACGCCCGGCAGCGAGCGCCCCACGCAATTCTGCTGCGGGCAAATCACCGAGACCGGTTTCGCCCAACGGCGGATATTCAGCGGCACCGATGGTCTTGAGCGCGACCATCACTTCGGGCGATGTCAGGCGGATTTTCATGAGTGCAAGCTCCCTCGTGAAGTGTAGCGTTTTTTAGGATCGCCGGGAAGGGTGCACCAACGAATCGACAACAGCCCCGGACCAGTGTCGTCTACTTGAGCGGCAGGCCGGTGTAGCGCGAGATCACGGCGGCAACCGCATCCGCGCCGGTCAGGTCCTCCATCGAGAAGCGGGCCTTGTATCCGTCACGGGCTGTCACGGTGTAGCGAAACAGCCGTTTATTGCCATGCTTCAGCAGCGTCCAGATCGCGATGGGGATGATGAAGAGCAGATCAAAAAGGCTGCTTCCGCCGCCCGCCCAAATGGACTCACCCGCCATCTCCAGCCCGGTGATGTCCTGCCAGGCCACGAAGCGGCCGCCCTCTCGGAAGCGAAAACCGACGCCGGCTTCATAGGCTTCGGCGCCGACAATCTCGGTCTTCCTGGTCCCAAGCACTTTGGGCAACAGGATCAGACAGCCGATGCCGCTCACGACCCCGACGATCGCGGGCAGCGTGAGCGAGTCCGGGCTCGCCGTCCCGGCGCAGAACGCGGCCAGGCAGAAGGGCAATGCCAGCAGAAGGACGACCATCAGGATGCGATTGAGGGTCATGGACGTGGACTGCATCGAGCTTGGCGTGGCCTGCGCGAGCAGACGGCCGTAGTTCGCTGCGGAGGGCGGTGTCGGCTGTGTCATCGCTGCCGATTATGCGCCAGCCAGCGCCGGTTGACCAGAGCCCCCAAAGAAGTCGCCGATCCAACGCGACGCATTCGCCAGCCCCTGCGCGATGGGCGTCTTCGTGTAGAAGTCCGTCATCGCATTTCCAAACAGCGCATCCATGCCGGCACCGACCACCACGCCGGTGGCCAGCGCGGGGATCGCTCCGACGCCGCCGGTCGGCAGGCCCGCAGCCACCGTCACCCCCCACTTGGCCAGGTTTGATGTAATGGACACGGTCGTGTCTTTCATCATCGTGCCCCAGAACTCGGGGTTGCCAAACAGGCCCTTGTCCTTGAACTCCCAGATGTTGAAGCCGGCGTTGACGACGAAGTCGACCGCCACGTCAACGAGGGGCAGCGGGATCGCCTTGCCAATGCTCTTGCCGGCCAGCTTCAGGCCCTGCTTGCCAAGCCACTCGGCGCCCTTCTCGCCCAGCTCCTTGAGGATGTTGCGGACGCCCTGCTTCTCCGCAAATTCAATGGCCTTCTTCAGGACAAACTTGGCGGCGGGTTTGAGCAGCTTCTCGCCGAGGCCAAGCAGCTTGTCCATCAGCGACGAGGAGCCGCCCGCGCCACCGGCCCCGCTGCCGGATGCGCCACCTCCGCCGGACCCGCCCTCCCCGGCGGGCGCCTGACGGCGCAGGGCATCGGCGGCCTCGCGCTCTGCGTTCTGGGCGATCTGGAGGATCTGCCCCGTGGCGCGCTGGGCTTCCGAAAGCGCGCTGGCCAGCCGCTGCATCGACGGCAGCACCTGGCTGTTCATCTCGGCATAAAATGCGCGCGCGCCCTGGCCGATCCAATCCCCGCCCTCCAGAACAGACATGTTCTGTTTCAGGCTCTGCAGCGTCTGACGCTGGGCGTCCGCCTCCTGGCCAAAGCGCTGGGCGATCTGGTTTAGCTGGTCGTAGTCGGCGCGGATTTTTGGCGCGGTCATGGCAAGTCCTCTTTGAAATCCAGGTGCAATGCAGTGAATGCCACACTACCGCGCGCCCGTTCCCGTGTCGAGCGGGAGGGCCGGGAATTCGTGCCCGAATGGGTCGGGAATGTGGCATGCGCGACCAGAGTGGGATCCGCTGGTCGCCCAAATGTCCGGCCCCCTGCAGGGAGGCCCGTCGCGCGCCCATCCCCCGATGTGTGCGCAAGAGCGGTGCCAGACCTGCCACAACAGCAACGAGAACGTCGACGCCGGGTTCCATCGATCAGCCGCCCGCCGCTGGCTTCGACCTGTCAAGCGGCGTGCCCATTTCGGTCACGGTTCGGAAACCAGTCCGCTGCTGGGCTCGTTTACACGGAAACCACCCCACCTGTCACGCGTGGCTCCAGTCTCACGATCTCAAGACGCCGCGGTTGCAGCCGTTAACGTGACATCACCACAACCACGTACCCATCAGACGTCACAAAGAACGTGCCGTTGCCGCCGTCAAAGAGGGCCCCGACAAACGGCGCGGCATCGTGGAGTTCGCCCTTGAGCCACAAACCAACTTGGCCCGGCCGGGATTCAAAGCTCTGGCGCACCGAATCCGGCATCCAGGGCAGGAAGAAGTCTTCCCTGACCGGGCTCGATCCTGAAAGTTTTCGCGCCCTGGATTGAAGCTCGCGCAGGTCGGAATCCGAATAACGCAGCACAGCAACGAGCTGCAAGGTGCTGGGACCCGGCACCCCGCCCGTTTCTGCGGGCCCAACCCGTCTGACACCCCACTGGGCGAACAGCGGACGAGGGACGAGCTGAATCTGCCGCCCGAGGTCATCAATGTTTGTGGAGGGCTCGCCCAGAGATGGAGACGATGGAACGGTTGAGGTCATGGAAGCGACTCCTGAGACTGGCTGCAATGTACACCCGGACAGCACGAGCACACAAATGCTGGCGAATAGAACGAACCGACAACGCCATACTCTGTTCATCATCGCTCCCACGCGTCACTGATGCTGCTCGGGACGGGTGGACGAGTTCGTGCACCGGGCGCATCACTACCAGTTCGGGGCAAAGGGCGTGGTGCGTCCATGCCTGAAGGAGTTCGTGAATTGTCGCTACCAGTGCCGGTCGTTGGTATCAACGGAGTCTGTCCTTCCACCCACTCGACTACTCGAGTTGCCTCGCCATAATTTGTGTATTGGCGCGCGAGCCCCACGACTTCAAAGCGTCCATTGGCTGCCTCGGGCGCCCCTGTTGCTATGTCCTGCGCACCCGGATTGAAATTGTAACGATCTTCAGCATGAATGGTGAATTCCATCCGGTAGTGTTTCAACCCATCCGGACCAATCTCCATGGAGGCCGTGGCGCTGGTCCAGAATGGGAATGCGCCGATTGCCTTCTGCCAATTTCCTGTCTCCGGATATGGGAACCGAACCGAGTCTGGACCGTTGGAGCCCGAACCTGCCAAGAAAGGTCGGGAGGAGGTAACCGTCACACTGCCTGGGACGGTTAGCAGACTCTCAACAGCCGTCCGAGCGTCGTTTGCGGCATTGCCAAGAAGGGCGACGCCGGAAGGATCATCGTTGAACGCGCGCGCGCCCTGGCCGATCCAATCCCCGCCCTCCAGATCTGACATGTTCTGTTTCAGGCTCTGCAGCGTCAGCCGCTGGGCATCCGCCTCTTGGCCAAAGCGCTGGGCGATCTGGTTCAACTGGTCGTAGTCGGCGCGGATTTTGGGGGCGGTCATGGCAAGTCCTCTTTGAAATCCAAAGGCAAAGTGATGAATATCACCATACCGCGCTTCCCTTCCCGTGTCGAGCGGGAGGGCCGGGAAAGCGGGTCCGCGTCCCGGGCGCGAGCGGTCGAACCCCTACGCGCCGAGCAGCGCCGCCACCTCGGCCTGAACCGCCCCTGCGCTGACCTGGCAGAGTTGTACGGCACCCTGCGCATCCTCGACCATGCGCCAGAGTGACGCCTGGCCGAAGAGATAGGTGATGGCACTGGCCTGCGCTTCCCCCGTTGGCTGTGCGACCAGCCGGTGCACGCCCACAAATCGATACGGCTGCCCCCAAAGCGCCACCAGGGCAGCTGCCTCAGCCTCCGGCATGCCCGCCGCGGTCAGCGCCATACGCGCAGCGGACGCGTCGCCGCGTTCAGCACCCTCACGCGCCGTGCGGAGCGCCTCTGCCGCGAGCCCGCATACCGGCCCCACGGCACCGGCAACGCCCGTCGGAAGGCCGAGCGCCGCGGTGAGGGTTGCGCTGGCCTCGGCCAGGCTCCTGCCCGTCTGCAGGCGATACAGCGCGGGCTGTGGGCTGCTCTGGCAGACGAACTGCCCCTCGGCGGCATAGACCGCCTCACGTGCCACGCTGCCCTGCGCATCGATGCCCGTGACCACCGCGGCGCGGGTCGCAAATGCGCACAAGCCGACCGCGCCCAACACGTCCCGGCGCACTTCGAGGCTGGCGTCCCGCTCGCGCAGGCGCGCGAATCCGCGGGCGCGCAGGCTCCGTTCGGCCGCCACCAGCATCAGCCCTCGCCCGGCCGGCGTGATCTGGGTCTCGATGGGATCGGCGGCCAGGCCGATCAGCCCGTCGCGTTCGAACAGGGCCGCAATCAAGAGAATCTCGTCACGCGAAAGGGTGACATCCACCGGGATGTCCAACGTGTGCGTCATGGGTCACCTCACCTGCATCAGCACCTGCAGGAGCAGGAAAGCCCCGATCATGATGCCCCCGCTGATCACGCCACCGATCAGCAGGCCGAGAAACATCTGACTCTCGCGCTTGACGGCCGCGACGATAAAGCCACCGACATTGATCAGCAGCGGCAGGCAGAGCGCGAGCAGCAGCCATTGCGCGATGTCGCCCGCATTGTCGGCAGTGCCGTCGGTCAGACGGGTGAGCATGACGGCGACCGAGCAGCCGATGAACAGGGTGAGTGCCACCCCGTTCAGCAGCAGCGAAAGCAACAGGCCCTTGCCAAGCGTCGAAGTTGGGCGTTTCTGGATCATGGGTGTTTCAGATGCGGAAAGAGGTCGATGGGTGGATCGTATGCGTTTGACCAGGCCCATCCAGAGGCAGCGGATCGTTGTGCGTTTGCGCGCAGGGACTCGCGCGTCGCCACCCTCGCCTCGGCCAGCACCGACCAGCTCGCAGCCTGCTCGGCCGGAATGGGGATGACGAAGAAGCGATCCCGGGTGGTGCCCACGCGTGTGGCGGCCATCCACTGGCGCGGGTCAGCCTCCACGCGTTGCAGCGCCACACTGTCGAGATTGCCCGGCAGGCTGTCGTGAACGCGGCCGACGTAGTAGCGCTCGGCGGCCAGTTCAAAGTAGAGCAGGTCGAACGGGGCACCCGGCAGCAGGGGCGCGAGCGCGCCCACATAGCGCACGTCGCGGCCGGGTTGCGAGAGCCAGGCCCGAACCTCGGTGACTCCCGCGGTTGTCACCACCCGTGCCAGGTTGAGGTTCAGATCGCGCGGCAAACGCGGCGACCCATCCGAAAGCGACAACGCACCGAGGGCCAGTACTGCGCGTGGATCGGCACCCACGCGCGCCTCGGGGGGAACGGGAGCTTTGAACAACGAAGGCATGATACCTGGCGCGAACGTCAGTGGGCCTTAGCGCAGGTCCAGGCCGAACTTGTCGCGAAGGACCTGGAAAACCGTGCTGCTTTCCTGCCAGTACGAGCCGTGGGCGTCGGAATTGCCCAGGGGATCGTTCAGCGAGATGACATCGCTCGCGCCCGCATTTCGAGTCGCCAGCTCGATGCCACCAAAGACGGCCAGCGGCGCGCCCATGGTGGGCGTGAGGACGGTCGATACCAGCGCGGGGAGCATGGTGCTCCGTGATTCATTCGACCGGATATAGGGCACGCCCAGGATGTCATCGGCGTGTTTGATCATCACGACCGGCGCAACCTTGCTGGCGGCATCGTAGTTGACGACCGGCGAGCCGACGGTCACCACACCCTGCACATCCAGCGGCGTGCTTCCCCCGCCCTGGCGCGCAACGAGATCGCCCTCGTATCGGGTGGCGAGGTTGGCAACGATGGCCCCGCCGCCGCTGTGCCCGAGGAAGATCACGCCCTGCCCCGGCAGGAGCGGGTTGCGGACGAGGTCCTCGCGGATGAAGGCATCCACCCGGTTGGTCTGCGACGCACCCCCCGTCACATACTCGTTGGCCACCTGCCCGACGCCGATGACTGTGTTTACGAGGCTGGCGGCCTTGCCCGTCAGGCCATTCCACAGGTCAGCGCCCTTGCCGGTCAGCCAGTTCACCGGCTGCAGCAGCGGGTTGTCGAAGTGCGTGCCTTCCACATGCGCGCCCTGCAAATTCGTGTTGTACACGGGCGGCGTCACCACGACGTTGTCCGGGTCATAGCCGTGCGCGATCAGGTATTCGCGCATCTTGACCATGCTGTCGTTGGGGTTCATCCGGTCGGACGGGTCACTGCTGCGCCGGTTATTGATCCCGTTGACGACGTAGATGCGCGGCGGTGGCGCGCCTCCCGTGGCCGGGGCGCCGCCCGTCACGGGTGCGGTCGCCGCGCCAGGCTGGCCGTTCAACGCCCGCGCGGCCTCGCCTTCGGCCTGCCGAACCAGCGCCAGAATGCGCAGCGTCGACTGTTGCGCGTCGCCCATGGCCTGGGCGAGGCGGGTCAGCGAGGGAAAGACACTGCCGCGCATTTCGGCGAAGAACGCGCGGGCACCCTGACCGATCCAGTCACCGTCTTCGAGGGGGGTGTAGGACTGGCGCAGCGTTTGCAGCGTGGTGCGTTGCGCGTCCGCTTCGCCGGCAAAGCGTTGGGCAATCTGCGTGAGCGCGTCGTAGTCGGCGCGGATTCTGGGGGCTTCCATGATGGGTGGACTCCGAAAGGTAACGATGCTGGATGGAGCCAATCGGCACGCGCCGACGCTACGGGCGCCTCCCGCGCCCGCGGGCGCGCACGAGCAGCGCCAGGGCCACAATGAGGGCGATCAGAAGAATAAACCCAACTTCCATGTGTGTTTCGCTTTCACCGCCGGATGCGCGATGGCTCTGACGCCTGGCGCGACACCACCACCCCGCCTCCGTCGGACGTCACAAGAAACGCACCGTGACGGCGGGCAAAGCAGCTCCCGGCAAAGGAGCGTCGTGGCGTAGCGCTCGCCCTGGCGCCAGAGTGCGTTGTGCGACAGGGCCGTGGCGCGGGTTATTTCAGGCCGTTTTGCCCGGCACCTGGATCGCGCTGAAGAACTCGTCCATGACCTCGGTCAGGATGCCCGGGGCGATGGCCTGCACGCGCACGGCGGTTGTCTCGGCATCGACGCGGTTGACCAGCCAGGCGCGGCCCGCGCGGCCCAGCACGGAGGCCCGCCGGCCATCCTCGATCTGCCCGTTCACGACCTTGGCCACGATGACGTTGCCGCTGGTGTCCGGTGCGCGCAGGGCCTCGAGCAGCGCATCACCGTTCAAGCCGTTGACGCCAAACGATTTGAGGGTGGATGCGGCCTGGTCGGCCTTGCCCTCGGCAATCAGCCCTTTGATTGCCCCAAACAGCGGACCGCCAATGGTGAAGGTGGCCGGCTCCGGCTGCTTGGCGGGGCTGACCGACAGCATCTCGGCGATGCGGGTGGTCATGGCCGCCAGGTCGGGCAGCATGCCAACGCGATAGTGTTCGTTCGACTGCGCCGACAACTCGATGACGGCCGGGCCAGCCAGGTAGTGAAACACGACCTGTCGCGCGCCGTCGCGATCGCGCAGCGTCAGAATGACGTGTTCGGGTTGGGCAAGAACGGAGACGAGATAGATGAGGCCGTCATCCAGCCGCATGCTGCCGCGTTCGGCGGGCTTGAGATGGCCATGCTCCTTCAGCGCCTTGAGACCCGCGGAGAAGATGGCGTCCTGCTCATCCGGCGTGGCCGGGAAGAGACGGGGATCGTCCACGCCTGCCAACGACCGCGCGTCGACGACGGCGAGCAGATACGCCAGTTCCGCGACGTCCAGGGTGATGCCATCCATTCGTGTCCTCCTCGTAGCTCAGGGTCGACGAGCAACCGGAACCGGCCCGCCTTGGACGCCGATCCTAGAACACCCGCTTGAATCCGTCAATGAGCTTGCTTCCCATGTCAATGCCGCCAACGACGCCGCGCATCAGGTATTCGCTGGCCGTGCTCACGGGATTGGTCCCGCCCATGGACTGCCGCCAGTAGGCGATGCCTTCGCGCTGCCCCGAGAGCGGGCTGCTCGTGTCGCGGCCCTCGCGGCCAAGATAATCGTAGCCAGGGCCGGTATTGTGATAGTTGTAGAGGTAGCCCGCCGCGTCGTGGACGACGCCGTGATAGCCCACCGGCGACTCGCCCATGTCCACGGCCCAGTTGCCGGGACCGACCAGGCCACCGCTCGGGTTGAGCATTGCGCCAAAGACCGGGTCGATGCCAAAGGCGTCGCCGACCACCTGGCCGTAGCGCATCTGGCTTGTGGATCCCATGAAGTTGGGATGGGCGAAGCTCAGTGGCGGCGGCGGCTCGATTCCCTTGGCGCGGGCCGTATCGATCGCCTGCTGCCGGACCTCAAGGAACTTGTTGTATTCGCTGCGGATCTGCTCAACGGGGCGGCCACGCGCATCGGCGATCTCCTGCAAGGTGGCATCCAGCTTGGCCCCCGTCGGGTTGGTCGCGAGCGTCTCCATGGCGTTGTTCAGGCGCTGGCTGTCGGCCCCGGTATACGAGCTTCCGACCAGCCCTTTCATGTAGTCATCCTGGAAGAGCGACTTCGTGTCACGCGCCAGCAGCGGGTTGCTGTCGCCGGTCACATTCGCGGCCTCCGGCGCGCCCGCGCCGCCGCGATCTGCGCCACCACCTCCGCCGCCGACCTGGTCTCCGCCGCCGCCACCGCCGCCGCTGGACTCTTCTGGATCATCCGGGTCGCTGTTGCTCGGGGCCCCGGGGGCCGGAGCACCGCCACCGCCACCGCCCGACTGCTTCTTGAGCTGGGCGGCCGCTTCGTCCTCGGCCTTCTTGAACAGGGCTGCCAGTTGGCGGCAAACCGCGGCGGCCTGCTCGAGGGCGGCGATCAGCCGACGCAGCGCCGGAATGACCTGGCCGTTCATCTCGGCATAGAACGCGTTCGCGCCCTGCCCGACCCAGTCCCCGCCCTGCAGCGTCTCCATCGCCTGGCGGATGGTCTGCAACATCGCGCTGCAGGCCTGCGCTTCCTGCGCCCACTTGGCGGCCAGCTTCATCAGCTCATCGTAGTCAGCCCGAATGCGGTTTGATGCCATGCTCCGTTCTCCAAACCCGGGGGCCGCGACTAGCGGCCGCCCAGGACACAGATTTCAATCAGCGCGTCATGCCGCGCAGGGTGACTATAGGCCGCCCCGATTCCCGTGGAAAGGGGGCTGGCCGGGAAAGTCTTCCCGGCCCAGTCGGGAATCGGTCAGGTTCGGAACTCCACCTGCACGGTCGGACCCAGCCCGATCATCGCGGTCGGCGGAAGCGGCGTCTTCTGGTTCGGCGTCAGGCGCTGGCCGTTGACGAGCGTGCCATTGCGGCTGACATCCGTGGCGAACCAGCGGCCCTGCTCGAAGCTGAGCACGAGGTGGCGGCTCGACACGCCCGACGCCCCGTCGACCGGAAGCACCCCGTTGTTGTCGGCAGCGCGACCCAGGGTGTAGGTCGTGGTCGAAACCCGACCCTCCCAGCGAACATTGGCGGGCTGAATCAGACGCAGGCTGGCGGAGGGTGCCTGCCCGCCGGGAACGGCAACCGGACCGGAAGGATAGGCCTGTGGAGGCGGCGCGGGTGCCGCGCCGTGCTGAGAGACGTATGGTGGTGGGGCCGGCTGCTGCGGCGGCTGGCCAAATTGCGGCACGGCCGCCACCTGCGGCTCGATCGGGGCCGCTTGCCGACGCGGGTTGATGGGCAGGGCCGCTTCGACCACCTTCTCCGCGCGCGCCGTGCGGTTGCGACTCAGCACGATGACGGCGACCAGCACGGCGAGCGCCATCAATACGATGGCCACCAGCCCGAGCAGCAGCAGCGGATTGTCTCGCGCCTGGCGGATGAAGTTGTCCAGGCCGGTCGGACGCACGAGCGAAACGGGGGCGGACTTGGCTGCATCAGCGCCAAGCGGTTGATCGGATGCAAGGGCACGCACGCGCACAACGTACACACCGTTGGGCAGATCACCGGCCGGGATGAGCAGCGGGCGGCCGGCTTCCAGGAACACCTCGCTCTCGCGGATCATGGCATTGTTTGCGGCAGGGTTTTCGAGAAAGAGCTGATAGCGTGTGACGGCGAGCGGGTTGCTCGCGCGCACCGTGACCGAGAAGCTCTGCGACGCCGTCGTCGTGCCCTGGAAGGTGGGCGCCTCGACACGCTCGATCAGGAGGGTGAACTCCGGCGGTTTGAACGCGAACTCGCGGTTGTCGGAGGCAATCGGCCGGTTCTGCTCATCAAATGCGATGACGGTGAGGATGTACTCCAGGCCAATCTCGAGCTTTGTGGGACGAATCGTATTGGATGGCGCAAAGTCAAGCAGGGATTCCCGATAGACCTCTGCCTGGGAGCGCTTGTCGGTGACGCGCGCCTCGACGCGTCGAATGCGCTCCTTCGTCGTGATATCGAGGTTGAAGACGAGACCGCTCGTGAGCGCCTGGACCTCCCCCTTGAGCGCGATCTTCGGGGGCGGGAAGTAGTCCTTGTCGACATCAAAATTCAGCGTCTTCGTGATCAGCGTACCGCTCTTGAGCGTGATGATCATCTCGGCCGTCTGCGGGCCCTTGGCCGGGAAGAAGGCATAGGCCGTCTCCCACTGGTTGGCGAGCAGCGACATCTGGTTGCCGAACGTGATGATGGACTCGCTGGCGTTGGTCATCAAGGCGATGCCACCGGTGGGCTCGGTGAACCGCTCGAGGGCGGCCTTGCTGACCGCATAACCATCGAGGCCCACCGCATAGATCTGCACCTTATTCTGCTTCGCGAGATCAATGACGCTCTGCGCAGAGGGCGTCTCACAGCCATCCTGGCTGGCGGTGACGACGAAGACGGCACGCCGCGTGGGAAGGTCCTTGACCCTGCGGACCGCCTCGAACAGCCCCTGGTTCAGGCAGGCCTTGGCCCCGGCGCGCGGGGCGATGCCGGTGGCGATTTTCTTCTTCAGCTCCTCGCGTTCCTTGGTCAGATCCTGCTGAATGCGGGGGGTGTCATCGAACGTGAGTAGCGACATGAAGACGTTGTCCCCGGCTCGATCGATCTGCCGCGAGAGCGCGTCCATGGCCTTTCGGAAGTCGGCGTTCCCGTTGCCTGCCGCAAGCGTCCCAGAGGTGTCGACCAGCAGCGCCATGGACCAGTCACCCGTCAGCTTTCCCGCAGAGCCGGCAAAAGGCTGGCCCGCGAAACGCAGCGCGGCCTTGTCCACTTCCTGGTTGACGATGGCGCCATTCGCCTCGAGCATGCTGAACTGCGTGCGCAGACGAAACTCGGGGAAAAGTGCATCGGGGGCCTGAAAACTCGACCCCTGGACGTCGTGCAGGCGGATGATTCGCTCGGGGGCCTGCAGCGCGAGGGCGCTGAGCGGCAGAGCCAGTACCAAGGCTCCGGCTGCGGCGATGGCTAGGGTTTTCAGGTTACGCATCTTGCTTTACTCCTCCCCTTCTCAACGCGGCCTGCACATCAGCGGCAGGCGATCGGCGTCTCGCCGTCGTAGCACAAATCAACGGAGCCACCCGCTGCGCCAAAGACCACCAGCCGACGGATGGTGCGCGTTTGCAGGTAGGCGAGCAAGGTGTATTCGCGCACCTGACCCGGTGGCACCGGCGCCAGATACGAGGGGGCACCGCCGTCGACGCAAGCCACGACCGGCTGATTGTTGACGTCAAAGAACGTGGCGCTCAAGGCGTCGCTCGCCGCGGTGCCGGTGTTGGTCAACCGGATGACGGACTTGAAGCGCAGGCCCTGGCCGAGGTTCGAGCGGATGTCATCACAGCCGTTGGCCGCCGCCGGGCGTCCCCAGGATTCATAGCCGGCGCGCACCACCGGATCGAGCTTGAGGCTGAGCGCGTCCGGCGCGCGGGTCACGACACCGGTGATGGTGGACGCGAACGTGGGGGCCGGCGTTGGGGCGTTGGGGATCAACGTTGAGGTTGGCTGCGCGTCAACCACGGCGGGCGTGCCAGCGTCTGGCGCTGAGGGCGGCGCCGACGTGCCCGCCTGCACCGAGGCCACCGGTGTCCCGGCTGCGAGCCGCGTGGTCGTGGGAGACAACCGGGTCGGGCTCGTTACGGAGGTGGTCGCGGCAATGGCGGTGGATGGCGTCTTCGTCTCGCCGGCATCCGATTTGCCACCGAGGGCACCAGATAGTGCAGCAAGGAGGACAACGACAAGCACCAGCCCGAAGACGGCCAACAGCGCGACCGGCAGTATCCATGCGGGTCGCTTCGCAGCGTTGGCCGGAGCGACTTGCGCAGCCGCCGTCGCGGGTGCGACGGTGCCAAGCGCCTCGTAGTAGGAATTTGCGAACTCGCCAGCACTGCCATAGCGCTGCGCCGGAGCCTTGTGGAGCGCGCGCATGACCACTGCGGCCACAGCCGGTGGCACATCGGGCGCGATCTGGCGGATGTCGACCGGTGCTTCGTTGATGTGCTTGAACATCACGGCGACATCGAGCGGCGCCATGAAGGGGGGTCGACCCGTGAGCGCCTCGTAGGCCGTCACGCCGAGCGAATACACGTCGCTGGCAGGCCCCATGGGGCCAAGGCGCGAGTCCGCCTGTTCGGGGGCCATGTAGATGGCCGATCCCGGCCGGGTGATCGCGGTTGCGGCATTTCCCACGAGGGTGATGTTCGGTGAGGATTGGGCGGTCTTGGCGATTCCGAAGTCGGAGAGAAATGCGCGCCGGTCGTTGGTCCGAATCAGGATGTTCCCGGGCTTGATGTCCCGGTGGATGATGCCACGCTGGTGAACGGCATCGAGCGCGGCCGCGATATCGCGCAGCACCGGATAGAGGTCACGCGCCAGCAGGCGCATCGGCCGGCCCTGTGAGTCGCGCATCATCTGCTGAAGCGAGCGGCCCTCGATGAACTCCGTGGCGAAATACGGCACGCTCCTGCCGTTGCTCAGCTCGCCGGCGAGCGCGGGCGGGCATTCCCCGCCCTGGTCGTGAATGCGGACGATGTTTGGGTGCAGCGGCTGTTGTCGGGGCTCGAGCAGAAAGCGACGGCGCTGCTCATCGCTGTCCAGAAGGCTCTTGTTGAGCACCTTCAGGGCAATGACCGTTCCCTGCGCATCTCGCGCGCGGAAAACCGTGCTTTGGCCGCCCTGGCCAACGCACTCAATCAAGGTATACGACCCGAAACGCTCCTGCATCATCCCTCACGGTTTGTCACGACTTCCAGGCCAGCGGGGCAACGCGCACGAACCCCAGGGCGACGACGAAGGCATCGGTGAGCCAGCACCAGGAAAACCCGGTGCGATTATCGCTTTGGTCCGCGCGGGGCCACCATCCGGTGCTTCCTCAACCCCGGACGCCCGGCCGGCTGCTGCGCCTGCGCGCGCCTCGCGTGACGCAACATTCTATCCATCAACGGCCGGCCGGGGCGGCCCGAAGCGCCCTACTCCGGTCACGCGAATGCGCGACGCCAGGCACCCCGGAAGAGGCCACGACACTTCGCGCCTCCACATCATGGCTTGTCGCGGATCTCAATCCGGTATGGCACAGGTGCATTGTTTGACGTAAAGGCGTAGACGAGCACGGTGTAGCTCGTACTCGTCGTGGGCGTGTACACCAGGGCCTCCGCCACCTGTCCATAGGAATCTGATCTGGCGAGCTCATTCAGGGCGGCATCGTAGAGATAGAGGTCCAGGTCGGCCGGTGCGGCGAACGTCGACGTCGGGAATGCGCCGCCGGACAGCGTGATGGTGATGCGGGTGCCAGCCACCAGTGAGACGGCATAGTAGTCAAACTGGTTGTCCGCCACCGTCGAGCTGAAGACCGTCGCGTAAACGGCCCGGTCGAAGCCCGGATACGGCGCCGGCGTGGTGAAGTTTGGTTCCAGGCAGTCCGCCCCCCAAACAACACAGGGGCCCCAGTTCCGCAGAATCAGCGGCAGGAAGGCCGGCGACGGCGGCGGGGTTGCGGTTGGCGTCGCCGTCGTCGTTGGCGTCGGGGTGCGCGTAGGCGTGCGCGTCGGCGTGTTGGTTGGTGTCGACGTCGGGGTATGGGACGCGGTCGGGGTCACCGTCGGCGTCGGTGTATTCGTCGCGGTCGGCGTGACCGTGGGCGTATCTGTGACCGTTGGCGTGAAAGTCGGTGTCGGGGTGTCGCCAGGCGTGGCAGTATGGGTGGCGGTTGGCGTCTCGCTCGGCGTCGGCGTTTGGCTGGGGGTCGGGGTGGGTGTCGCCGTATGAGGTGCGCAAGGCACCTCGCGGGAAATGACCAGCCGTGCGGCGATCAGGGTGCCGGTGTCAATCAACGACAGGTCATAGGCACACAGGCCCCAGATGCCTGCGGTCTGGCTGCCAACAAACGCCGAGAAATTTGGGGCCGTCCCATTCCCATCCGGGTTGGGCGAAAAGTCGCAGACGTCATCGTCCTTGCACACCACCCCCACGGAGCCGCCCATGTCTTCCGCATCCGCTGAGGCACTGTCGCGATAGGTGATTGGAAAACTAGCGTTCAAATCACCCGCATTGGCAAACCCGCTGCCTCCACTGATCCCCGGCCTGTTGAGCACGGTCAGCGTAATGGCGGCGGGTGACGCCAACTTTAGCCGCAGGTCTCCGACAAACGAGTGGCTGATCGTGGTGGTGAGGAAAAGCGTCTGCACGGTTCCCGTGGTAATGGGCGGGAAGAGGGCGCAGACCCCGGCCGAGGAGTCATCGGGAATTGTCACATTGGGCTGCATCAGCACGGTGACAACGTCGTAGCACACCTCAGCCGGGCTCTGCGAGATCGCATCGAGGACGACGGCGGCACCGGCCGGCGCCGGGCGCTGACCCAGCATCCCGCCCAGGGCACCAACGGCCAGGATGAGCGGTGCCAGCATGAGCAGCAACGGGGTGACAGTCGATTGGTTCGCTTTCATGGATCGTCCTCCCTTCGTCAGTTCTTCATCGCTGTTCGCTACAGGGGTGCGCAAGGGCGCTCCCGGACGATTTTATCCGAGGCAGCCAGCAGCGAAGCAGGCTCACCCGATCACGGCACATCCCGCAGCTCGAGTCGGTATGGCACGGGCGCGGCATTGGAGTTGAACGCGTAGACCAGAACGATGTACGGGCCGCCAGCCGGAGATGTGTAGGCGAAGCTCTCGGCTCCCTGACCATACGCATTGGACTGCGCGAGCACGTTCATGGCTGGATCATAGAGATACAGGTCGAGGTCCGCCGGCGCCGCGAACGGCGCGCCCGCGCTGGTGCCACCGGACAGCGCAAAGGTGTAGCGCCGCCCCGCGATCAAGTTGATGGCGTAATAGTCGTACTGAAGGTCTTCGACCGTTGTGCTGTAGACTGTGGCGTACAGCCCCATGTTGAATCCGGGCAAGGCCGCGGGTGCGAGGTAGTTGGGTTCGAGACAGTCCTGCCCCCACGTCGCACACGGAGGTTTGCCGTAGATCACGGGAAGATACCGCGTGGGCCGATGGGTGAGGATCACCGGCAGGTAGAGCATCCTCGGATTGTTGTAGAGGACCGGGAGATACAGACGCGGCGTAAGAACGGTGGGGCCAGCGGGACGTTCCAGCGCTTCCTGTGCGACCAGGCGCGTCGGCAGGTCCACTGGCGTTCCCAGTGCAACGCACAGAAGGACGACGATGGAGGTGAAACGGATCGCGTTGTGATGCATCGGGTTCTTGACTTGACGATCCCGCGTGACCCGGCTCGGCTCACCCGGTGGCTTCGACCACATCGCGGACTAGCGACACTTGCCCGGAGGACATTTCGTGGGCGGCAACGGTGTCTCTGTTGGCGGCTGGGGCGTTGCCGTTGGCCCCTGGGTAGGTGTCGGTCCGGTGGTTGCCGTTGCAGCAGGCGGGCTGGTCGGCCCAGGCGGGCTGGTGGGTTGCGAGCCACCGCTGGACGGTGTCGCGGTTGCGGCAGCAGGAAGATCGGTGGGCGTCGCCGGTGCGAGGGTGACAGGTGCCCGCGTCGGGATGGGCGTCGGCGTCGGCAAGTCGGGAGCCAGCGTCGCCGTCGGCCCAAGCGGGTCCAGCGTCGCCGCCGCTGTCGGCGTCGCATCGCCTGCACCGACCTGCACGCCAGAGCCTGAGGTCGCGCGCGCAGTCGGCGCAACGATGCGGGTCCCTGCCGCAGGAATGGCGGTTGTCCCGCCCTCCCCCGTCCCACCCGAGGGACGCGACAACAAGGCAAAAAGTCCAATCGCACCCAGCAGCAATATGCCGGCAATGGCCGCGAGCAGGCCGATTGGGAACCCACCCTTCTTGACGGGCACGACTGCGGCCGCGGCCATGGCCACAACGGCGGTGGTGTTGTCGTTGGTCTTGTTGGCGAGGCCCTGCGCGACCAGGTCGTCGGCCGCCTTCTGGGCTGACGGGCTGCGCTTGAGAATGGCGCGAATCTGATCGTCGAGCACCACACCATGAAGCCCGTCGGTGCACAGGACGATGACATCGCCCGGAGCCAGCGTGTAGGTGTTCAGGTCCGGCGTGTTGTTGGCGGCGGCCCCCAGCGAGCGCGTGATCATGTTGCGCATGGGGTTCTCACGCGCCTGTTGTTCGGTCATGACGCCGCGCGCCACCTGTTCGCCCACCCAGCTGTGATCGCGCGTGATGTGCTCGTTGCGGCCATCGGCGCGGAAGATGTAACCGCGGCTATCGCCCGCATGCCCAATGTAGACGGTATTGCCAATGACAGAAGCCATGACGATCGTCGTCGCCATCGAGGCAATGGCCGGATTGCGCGCCGCCTCTTCCTTCACCGCAGCATTGGCCTTCTGGATTGCGTTGCCGATGGCGGTCAGCGGGTTCGTTCCAGGGTCATCCAGATAGGCCTGGTGGGCGACCGTCGAAGCGATTTCCGACGCGCGTCGGCCGCCTTGCGCGCCGCCCACGCCATCGCACACCATGAGCACGACGCCCTTGCGCGCAATCGTCGCGTCGCGCAATCCGCTCACGACCGATGCATCCTGGTTTTCAGCGCGAGGTCCCTGATGGGTCGCCTTCGCCCAGGTGAGGGTCAATGCGCCAGCTGGCGCAGCGGAGACGGGTCGTCGGGAGAGGGTCTTCTGTGTCATCGGGTGCCCCTTCGGCAGCTATCGAACGGTGAATTCCCCTTGTTGCACCTTTCGGTCGTCGGCATACAGCTGGTAGGTCCATACCCCGCTGGGTATGGCGGTAACGTAGGTCAGGAGCGCGGAGGTACGCGTCACGAACAGGTTGCAGCCCGTCGCGGTGACGGTGCAGCTGTCGTTGGCTTCAGTCTTGGGCTTGCCATTGAGCAACCACTCGACCCGCACGCGGGTGCCCACCGGGAGCGGCGTCGTCCAACTGACATAGACTTGCCGTGTGCCACGCGCAAATGTGGTCTCGGACGCCACGCACGCCCCAGCCACCAATGCGGTGCAGCTCTTCAGGTCTGTGAAGGCGCCCTGGTTGGTGCTGATATTCGGGAAGACGAGCGTCGTCGAGGTGGCGACGCCCGGCGACACCGGCGCAGTCGAAGTTACGGCTGCGGACGGCGCAAGCGGCTGGGTGCGGGTCGTGACGGCCGTGGCCGTCGGCGTGCCGGAACCCCCCACGCTGGTGTTCGGGAAGTAGGTCGATGTCGTCGGCGGTGCGCTCGGTCCCAGAGGGGCCGATGACGATGAAGCCGCCGTTGGGACCGCGCTGGCGGCCTGGGTCGCCGTCGGCACCGTGCCGGATGCCACGACCGTTGGGGCAGCCGCGCCAGCGGTCGGCGTCGCGGCTGTCGCGGGCCGCGCGGTGGGCGGCGTCGTGGCGGTCGGCGTCGCTGCGGCGGCGCGTGTCACCGGAACGGTCGGCGGAGGGGCAAAGAACGTCAGACCACCATTGCTGGCGGCCGAATAAGCAGCGAAGGCGAGCGCGAGACAGACGCATAGGCCAAGAAAACCGGCAACCGGCAGGGCCATCCGCGAGAGCATCCCGGACTTGGGCGTGACCACCTCGACCCGCGCCGGCGCAGCCGCCACCACGGCCGGCGTGGCCGCCGCGACCACGTGCGTCTGGGCACTGGCGGTCGCCCCGGCCACGGCCGTCACGGGCGGCAGGCGCGTGGTGGGCGCAAGGGCATCGACCTTGCTGAACTGGGCCGTTGGCGCAACATCGATCGCTGCGGCCGAGGCATCGATGATCATGACCGTGACATTGTCCGGGCCGCCGGCATTCAAGGCGGCGGCGATCAGCGAGCGTGCGGCCGAGTTCTCGTCCGGCTGGCGCAGCAGCCCTGCGATGGTCTCGTCGTCAACGCACTCCCAGAGTCCATCTGAGCACAACATCAGTCGATCCCCGGGTCGGAAATCAGTCTTCTGGATGGCCGGCTCGGCGCTGATGGGATGACCCAGCGCACGGGTCAGCGCGCTGCGCTGCGGATGATCGCGGCCCTGCTCCGGCGTGAGGATGCCGGCGCGGATCTGTTCGGCCACCCAGGCGTGGTCGAGGCTGAGCAATTCGAGGGCTCCGTCGCGCAGGCGGTAGCAGCGTGAATCACCGACGTTGGCCACCCACAGTTCGCCGCCGCGCACCACGGCGGCCACGACCGTGGTCCCCATCTGAGCGCGCTCGCGGGAGAGCATCTGCTCGAACTTGATCCCCTCCGCGGCCTCGGCGATGGCCGCCTTGAGTGAGGCGGCTACGTCAAACGCAGGAGCATCCTCCGATGCATCCGCATCGTTATAGAAGCGTTCGGGAATCACCCGGATGGCCAGTTCTGCGGCGACCTCACCGGCCGAGTGACCGCCCATCCCATCGGCGACGATGTAGAGATGTCCGCGCTCGGTGCGCAGCGCCGCTGGCGCGAGATCGGGCGGCAACGCATAACGATCTTCGTTGTTGCTCCGTATCTTGCCCGGATCGCTGTAGGCGACCGATGCGGGAATGGGCGCGAGCCCCTGCGTTTCCTGGGTCATGCTGTTTCCTTGTCTTGTTGAAGCAACCGGCACTAGAAAGGTTTGATCTCGGCGATCAAATCCGCGAATTCCAGCCGGTCACCGACCTTGAGTCTGGCCGGCGCCTCGGTGAGACGTTCGCCGTTCAGTTTGGTGCCAGATGCCGACTTAAGGTCGGCGATGAAGAGTTGGTCGCCCTCTGCGTAGATGCGTGCATGCCGTCGCGACACGAAGGGGCTGTCGAGCTGCACCCGCGCCGTGCTGCCGTCGACCTTTCGGCCGATCAGGGTCTCGGAGTCACCCGGCACGCCGAGAGGGAATGGGGTGCCCGCCAGCGGACCATTCTGGAAGGCCAGCTTCGCCAACCCCGGCTTGAAGACCTGGGTGGCCCCACCCCCCGGCGTCACGGGCGCGCCGAAGATCATGGTCGACGGGGGCGGCGGCGCGGGGCTGAAGACGCTGGTGGGCTCCGGACCCGCAGACATCGGCGGCGGCAGAGGCGAAGCCATGGTCGCGCCCATGTTGGCCGGCGGGCTGTACGACGGTGCCGTTGGTGCGCCAAAGCTGGCGATGGGCACGTTGCTCACCGAAGTGGCAGAGTCCTCGGCGTAGGCATTCATCGCCGCAGCTTCCTTGCGCCTGCGGCTCCGCTGTGCCAGAAGGGCAATCAGCGAGAAGAAGAGAATCGGCAGCCCGATGGCCACGATGGCGATCGGAATGGCGACGCCGGGATTGCGCTGGGCCTGGCAGATCAGGTCGCAGGTCTTGGTGGGCACAACGGTGGGGGTTGGAGGAGGCGGAAGCAGGCCGAACTCGAAGTCCTTGACCGTGATGTTCTGCGCATCGCCGACCGCGCGAACGGTGAGCTTGTGCGGGCGGGTCGGATCCAGTGAATCCAGGCGCAGGACCAGGCTGTAGGGATTCTGGTCAACGACCTTGGTCTCGCCGCCATCAACGCTGTATTCGACTCGGGTGAGCTTGCGCGCCTTGATCGAGGGCTCGAGGCTGACATCTCCCGTGAAGGGCAGCTTGAGTGGGTCGATCTCCGCGCCGCCGACCTTGAAGGCGAGGCCACTCAGGGTGGGCAGCGTTGGCAGGAGTGCGGTGTATTCGCCGCGGTCTGTTGCGCGCCCGGAAGGCATATTGAGCTGCACCGTGATGCCATGGCGCTGGTTGTCGGCCGCGCTGGTTGCGTTGAAGGTGAGTTTGTACTGCGTGCGGAACTGGGTCTGGATGTTGGTGAAGCGCCCGAGCAGACCGCTTGCGTCGGCGACGGTCTCAAAGGTGCCATCCGTCAGCGTCGCCAGCCGACGCAGGTAGCTGTCCTCGACCCTGGGGCCGACGCCGATGGCGATGATGGGGATGCGGTCCTTGTTGGCGCGCGTGATCGGATCGTCGGCGGTGCAGACGGTGCTCTTTGCATCGCGGCCATCGGTGAACAGGACGATGGCGCGGGAGCCGGGCGAGGCCTCCCGCGCGGTCAGGACAATGGCCTTGCACAACGCATCGTAAAGCGGCGTACCCGTGACTTCGGTCAGGCGGGTGACGATGTTGATGATGTCGTTGCGATTGGTGCTGGCGTTGACGAAGCCGGATTCCTTGGTCGGATCGATCTTGGCCGCGTCGACGTCGACCTTGCCGGTGATGGCCACCATGCCGATGCGATCCGTTGGGCCCACCGCGCTGAGCACCGCCCGCGCGGAATCCTTGAGCGCCTGCAGGTTCTGCGCGCCACCCAGCATGCCGAAGTCCGTGACGAACATGTAGCTGGTCTTGGTGGCGGCGTTGACGACCTTCTCCACCTTGACATCATTGACGGTGACATTGCCATCCAGCACCTGGAAGGCCGTGGCGTTCAGGGTGGTGATGGGCAGACCGGCCGAGTTCACCGGCGTGACAAGGCAGGTGACTTCGGGATACTTCTCCGAATCGCAACTGTTGACGGTGATGGAGGGCCCTCCAAGCTGCGCGGCGGCGGGCCGCGGCGGCGGCGCAGAGAGCGCGAGCAGGGCCAGACAGGCAGTCAGGCGCCAGAGTGGGGCGAACGGAACGTGCGTATTCTTTTTTGTCATTTCAGAGCACTCGAAACGTGGTGTTTCCGAACCTGACCACGCTGCCGGATCGCAGCGGGACAGCAGCCATGATGCGAACGTTGTCCACCCAGATGCCGTTGGCGGTCGGCGCGCCCGGGTTCTCGCGCACCTGCCACTGGTTCTGCCAAACCAGAAACTCGCCATGCGCCGACCGTGAGATCGACGTGTCGGCGGGGTTGAGCAGGGCGCGCGAGCCAATCGTGCCGGATTGCGCAACGACGACCACCTGGCCATCCGGATCGCGGCGCAGCCGCAGCGGTGCCGGGCCCTTCAGCGTCTCGTCAATGGCCGGCGCGGGAGCGCTGACCGGTCGCCGTCCGCCGGTGTCCGGGTTCCCGAGATGGAAAGCCGCGTCGTAGCCAAAGGCGCGGGCCATCTCCTCGGCGCTGCGGTAGCGATTTTCCGGGCGCTTCTCGAGGGCCCGCATGACCGCCATCTCGATGCGCTCCGGCACGGCCGGGTTGAGCTGGCGCAGCGGAACGGGCGCGACGCGGAGGTGCTGGGTGACGATGTCGTTGTCCGAGCCGACAAAGGGAGGCCGGCCAGCCAGCAGCTCGTAGGCGATTACGCCCAACGAATAGAGATCACTCTGCGGCACGACGCGCTCACCATTGGCGGCCTCGACGGACAGATACTTGGCCTTGCCCACGACCATGCCGACAGAAGTTGCTGACGGCAGGTTGGCGAAGTGCGCCACGCCGAAGTCGATGATTCGCACATTGCCCGCCTGGTCGAACATGATGTTGCTGGGCGTGACATCGCGATGAATGATGCTGCGATGGTGCAGGTAATCGAGCGCGTCACAGGACTGGCCTACGACACGAATGACGTCGGCCAGCGTCATCGTGCCGCTGCGCATCTTGTCGAGAAGGGTGCCACCGGACAGGAACTCCTCGATCAGATAAGGCGGAGACGCCGTCGCACTGCCACCGAGGATGCGCACACAATGCGGGTGCCGGATGGACGCCCCGACCTGAAGCTGCTGCTCAAACTTGCGCTGGAAAAACGCCGTCTGCGGGTCGTAGGGTGAGCTGTTCAGAAACTTGATCGCGACCGGGCGACCATCTGCCTTGGCCACGCCGCGGTGGACGACGACTTGCCCGCCGGTGCGGATCTGTTCCCGCACCTCGAAGGCATCCAGCGACGATACGGCCGGGCCGGATGCCGGTGCAGGCGCCAGCGGTTGCGGGCGCGGTGCCGCCGGTGCCTGTGGACGAGGCGCGACCGGGGCCGCCGACTGAGTGGGCGGCCGCACGGGCACGGCGGCTCCCGCCTCAACCGCCAGCTGAACGGCGCCCAGCACGAAGCGCGTGCCCGCCGGTACGCGCTCCTGGTAAGCGCGCTGACCGTTCACAAAGGTACCGTGGGCGCTGCCGAGGTCCTCGATGGTGAAGACGCCGTTGAGAAAGCTGACCTGGGCGTGTTTTCGGGAAATGGATGGGTCATCTAGCGCCAGCGCGCAGTCTGCATCCCGCCCGATCAGGGCGGGCCTGGCGCTCAGCGCGACGACGCGGCCGCGCGATTGTCCGGAAAGCACGACCACGCGGGGACCGCTTGCGCCACCGCGATTGCGTCTGAGCAGGATGAAAGCCGCGATGCCAGCGCCGGCTACCAGAATGAGAGCCAGCACGATCAGAATTGGGGCCAGACTTGAGTTATTCACAAGGCCTCATCATGCGTCTTGTTGTTGGCAACACGCCGTTTTCGTCCGCGCAAGCATATCACGCCACCCGCATCCGCGGACGAGGTTGTGAGGGTGGCACGCTCGCGAAACAGCGCCGCCCCGGCCGCGAAAGCAACGCCTTTCGGCTGCGCCAGCGAGGATTTTTAGTTGCCCTCGTGGCATCCCTCTGAGCGGGTGAAATCCAAGCCCGATCCACCCCGTTTTCGCCTCATCCGGGCAGCGCGGGCTGACGCGTTGCGTTGCAGTATGCGGGGGTGCGGGCCGCCCGGCTATCCCGTATTCGCGCCAGCGGCACGGTCAGCGGTTCGCCACGCAGCATCCGCCGGCTCCGCCGCGGCCGGGAGTGCTAGGGCTCGAGACTCCAGATCGAAAACTTCGCGTAGGGCGTGGTTGCACCCGACTTGTGATCGGCATCGAACATGCCCGTCATCACGGCAATGTCACCTGGGCCTTGCCAGGTCGAGACGTCCCAGTTTGCACCCGACCAGACGCCATTGACCCAGAAGGAACCCCGACCCTCGTTGATATACAGGGTGACCGCGTTGCTGGCACCTCGCCCGGTGTACAGGTTGCCAAGCGTCCCGGTGATCAGGGCCGGGGCATCGGCATTCTGCGTGGCAATGTAGCGCAGCTCCCAGACGCCCGTCGACTTGATCACGAAACGATAGTGCGGCGGGTCATTGGGAGCCATGCGGAAGAAGAAGCCGTAGTCCCAGGTGCCTTCGGTGCTGCCGTAGGGGTTTGTGAACTCGGCCTCAGCGATGAAGTTCGCAAGGTAGACATCCATCAGCGCCCAGGAGACCTTCTTCGCGCCAGGCTGATGGTCGAGCACGCCAGATTCGTCATCGATGACGAGCGCATCCTGGGTCTTGCCCGCCTGCATCGCGCGCGTGACCGCCGCGGCATCCCGGGTGTTGAAGTTGATGGCCGTCGGCTCGACTGCCGGCGGACGCGTCGGCGTGGCGGCCGGTGCGGTGGTCGCGCGCGGTTGGCTTGTCGCCGTTGGACGCGCAACCGTCGCCGTGGCGGCCGCGGGCGATGGAGGCACTGTCGCCGTTGCAGGCGGACGCGTCGCGGTTCCCGCCAGCGTTGCCGTGGCAGAGGGCGCGCTCAGGGCGCCCAGCCTGGGCACGACGACGGCACAGAAGCAGATCGTCGCGATCAGGGCGAGCACGGCGGCCCCGATTCCGACAAAGAGCCCCGTCCTGCTCTTCTTTGGCGCGGCGGCGGGCGGGACCGGGAACCCTGTACCGGGCGCGCCAGTGCCGACCGGGTTGTAGGGCGGTGAATTCGCGACGCCGGGTCGCGAAGTTTGCATTGCTACGTTTTGCGGGCCGGACGCCGCTTGTGGCTGGGCAGCCATGCCGGCTCCCAGCGGGGCCGTCCCGAAAACCTGGGTGGCCGGTGCGACAGCGCGGCCATCCGCGACCGCCTGCAAGTCTTCGGCCAGCTCGGCACCGCTGTTGTAGCGCTGCTCGGGCTTCTTGGCCAGCGCGCGGCCCAGCACCTGTTGCAGCGCGCCGGCAAAAGCGGGGGGAACATTGGCCAGGGCCGGAACCGGTTCAAAGAGGTGCGCACGCATGAACCCTGTCACACTGTCCGCGAGGAAGGGCTGGCGTCCGCTCAGCGCCTCGAAGGCGATGATGCCCAACGCATACAGGTCCGAACGCGCGTCGACGGATTTACCCTCCCACTGTTCCGGGCTCATGTAGGCGGGCGTACCGATCACGCCCTGGGTCAGGCCCTGCGTAACGGCCGTTTCCGCCATCTTGGCGATGCCGAAGTCGGCGATGTAGGCCTCGCCGGCATCGTCGAACAGGATGTTGGCCGGCTTGAGGTCGCGGTGGATGACGCCGCGTTGGTGGGCGTAGTCTATGGCAGCCCCGATGCGCCGGAAGATCGCGGCGACCTGCCGGATGGGCAGAGGTCCATTCTGAAGCCGGTCGGCCAGTGAGCCCCCGGGCATGAAACGCATCACGAGGAAGGGCTGTCCGTCCTGCTCGCCGTAATCGTGCACGGGGACGATGCCACTGTGCTCGAGCATGGCCACGGTGCGGGCTTCGCGGTCAAAGCGGGCGCGAAAGGCCGGGTCGAACAGCATCTCGCGCGGCAGCACCTTGACAGCGACGGAGCGGCCAAACCGCGGGTCATTGGCCTCAAACACGGAGGCCATCCCGCCTCGCCCCAGCTCGCGCCGTATTTCATAGCGCCCAAATGTGTTCATCCCTCAGTCCTTTGAATGGCGCAGCGTGCGTGAAAGCGATCAGCCGCGCATGTCTCGGGGATTGTAGCCGCAAACCCTGTGCATCGCGGCCTGAGAAGGTGCTGCGAATTGCCCGGGATTCACCGTTGACCGTTACAATGCTGAGCGCCGTGAGAGGGGAGGCGGGAGTGGAGCATGGCAGAAAAACTTGGCAACTACATTCTGATCGCACCCATCGCACGGGGCGGCATGGCGGTGGTTCACCGCGCCCTTCACGAACCGTCCGGCCGTGAAGTGGCGCTCAAGGTGCTTTCACCGGCCCTGGCCTCCGATGCGGAATACATCCATCGCTTTTTGCGGGAAGCCAAGACGTTGATGGAGCTGCGCCATCCCAACATCGTGCAGGTGTATGAGGCTGGCGCGGTGCAGGGTCAGTATTTCATCGCGATGGAGCTATTGGGTGAAACCCTGTCGGCGGTGGTTGCCCGGCAACGCGCCGCGCGCACGCCGCTCTCGCAGGTGAAGTGTCTGCTCATCGCGCGCCAGATCGCGCTGGCCCTCCAGCACGCGCACGAGCATGGCCTGGTGCATCGGGACGTCAAACCCAGCAACGTCCTGCTGGCACGTGACCCCGGCGGTGCGGCGCGCTACGTGCTCTCGGACTTTGGCGTGGTCAAGCAGGGCGAAGGCACCCGCCTCACCCACACCGAGATGACGATTGGTACGCCGGCCTACATGTCGCCCGAGCAACTTCTGGCTCCGAGCAAGATCGACCGCAGGAGTGACTTGTATTCGTTGGGCGTCATGCTCTACGAACTTCTGACCGGCGCACCGGTGTATGAAGGCATGACGCCGGTGGCGCTCATGTACAACATCGCGCACGAGTCCCTGCCCCCTGTGCAGCGCACACGACCCGACGTGACACATGCCGTGCGCGACATCGTCGACAAGTTGCTGGCCAAGAAACTCGACGAACGCTTCCAGACCGCCGTCGAAGTGATCGAGGCCATCGACCGGGCGCTGGCACAGAAGGAGGAGCGGAACAAGCTGCTCCCGATCCTGCTGGCGGGTGTTGCGATCTTGTGCTGCGCGGGGCTGACGACGGTGTTTCTGACCTCGCAGGGCAGCGGGGAGGAGCCTGGCACCCCCACGCGCACGGTTGCTCCGACGGCGACCCGGGCGGGGGCGGCATCGGCCACCCCACGACGGGTAACGCCATCGAACAACGAGGCTGCCACGCCGGAAACCCCGGTTGAATTGCCGACCTCGACGCTGGCCCCGGATGTCATCGGCGCGACGCCGGTGTATGTCGCGCCCACCCTTGCCCCGACCTTGTCCCCGTTCACGACCCCTCTGGGGGATGCGACTGCCACGCTCATTCCGACCGTGCCGTCGGGCGGCGGAGGCGGTGGCGGAAGCGCTTCAACCGTTGTGCCGACTGCAACGCCGGCGGTCCCCAACCCGACGCCGACGCCTGTGATATCCAAGTTCACCCCGACACCGCCTCCGCCGACCGCAACACCGGTGCCTCCAACGCCCACGCCGGTGATTGCGAAGCCCACGCCCACGCCAACCGTGCCAAAGCCAACGCCGACCCCGGCCTCGGCGCCGGTAGACACCGCCGTTCCGCCAACGAAATGAGCCCAGCTGCTCCGACCAATCTGACCCTGGGCGGGCGCGTGGCGCTGATCACGGGGGCCTCGCGCGGTATCGGCGCGGCCATCGCCGCTGCCTATGCGACGGCGGGTGCAAAGGTGGCGTTGGTCAGTCGGCGCCTCGAGGGCTGCCAACCCCTGGCGGATGAACTCACCGCAGCTGGCCACGCTGCCATCGCCCTCGCCTGCCACACCGGCGAGCGCAGCCAGATCAGCGCGGCCGTGCGCGAGGTCGAGGCGCGCCTGGGTGGCATCGACATCGTCGTCAACAACGCCGCGACCAATCCCCACTTTGGCTCGCTGCTCAGCGCCACCGAGGCGCAGTGGGACAAGACGCTGCAGGTCAACGTCAAGGGCTACTTTGGCGTGATCCAGGAGGCCGCACAGGGCATGCTCGCGCGTGGCCACGGCAAGATCATCAACATCGCGTCGATCGCCGGGCTGACACCCGGGCGCGGGATGGGCGTGTACAGCGTCAGTAAGGCGGCCGTCATCGCGCTCACGCAGGCGCTGGCACAGGAGCTCGGGCCGCAGGGCGTGCAGGTCAATGCCATTGCGCCGGGCGTCATCCGCACCCGATTCAGCGCCGCGCTCTGGCAGAACGAGGCCTTGACCGATGCGGTCAGCGCGAAGGCCGGCCGCATCGGCGAACCCGACGACCTGGTCGGCGTGGCGCTGCTGCTGGCCTCGGACGCCTCGAACTACATCAACGGCGCGGTTTTCACGGTCGATGGTGGTCTCGAAGCGTTTGGCACGCTGTGATGACCGGTCCGGATGCGCTGGCCGTGCTCGAACGCCGGCCTGATCTCGTTTTCCATGTCAGCGAGGAAGCCGGCATTGCGCGCTTTGAACCGCGTCCGATGCCGCGCCACCCGGGCAATGCCGTCTGGGCGATCGACGCCGCCCACCTGCCCCACTACCTGCTGCCGCGGGACTGCCCACGCGCCTGCTGGGCGCGCGGGGCTGCGACGACGGAGGCGGATGCGGCACGATTTGCCAGCAGCGCACCGCGCGTGATCGCGGTCGAATGGGCGTGGCTCGCGCGCATCCGCCGGACGCGCCTGCATGTGTATGCCTTTGACGCGGCGCCCTTTGCGCCGCTCGACGACATCGCGGGCTACGTCATCAGCCGCGTGGGCGTGACGCCTGTCGCGGTGGCTGAGGTCGATGACACTCTGCGGGCCCTGGCCGCGCGAGAGGTCGAGCTGCGGATCGTCCCCTCGCTTTGGCCGTTGCACGACGCCATCGCCGCCTCGAGCCTGGACTTCTCGATCATCCGCATGCGCAACGCCGCCCCGCGCTGAGCGCGCGAGCGTCTGCGCTAGTCGAAGGTCTCGAGCACCAGCCGTGTGGTTGTTTCCTTGTCCCCCACCTTCACGGTGATGTCCAACGTCCAACGCCCCGGCATGATCGTCGGCATCATCAGGACGTAGTGGCCGCCGCCCTCCGAGGGCACCCGCAGGCGGAAGGAGGCGTGTTCCATGTCCAGCATCGCACCAGCCACACCGACGCCGGCATCCTCGACGATGTTGTCCGGCGTGCCGCGGTAGACGAAAACATCCAGGTCGCGGGGGAACTTCTCGCGTCCGCGCGTGATGCGAAACTCGGCGATTACATTGCCCGTCAGCGGGATGGGCTGCCCCTGCTCGAAGTCGCCCTCGATGCCGGCCACGACGCGCGAGAGCACATCGTCGCCCGTGGGCGTCGGCACGATGCGTTGTGCGGGGTCCGGGGCCGGGGAGCGCACGACCGGCGCGCCGTAGGACGCTGCGACCGATGCGGTCGCCACCGGCGTGGTGGCCACCGTCGCGCGGGGGGCCAGCGCCAGGTCGGCGCTGAGCGTTGCGGCGGCGCCGGGTGTCGCCTCGCGGGGAGCGGCCGGGGCGGCTGAGGTCGGCGTGGCGCAAGCGGTCAGCCCAATGAGCAGCGCGCCAACCAGGCCGGCCGCATGGCGGTGGGTGTATTTCAGCATGCCGATTGCGATCAGTTCAACGGCAAGATCCGATACAACCAGCCACTGACGACGTGGAAGTTGCCGGTCACCATGGTCAAACCGAAAAAGAGCATCACCAGCGCCGAGATCAGGCCGATGGCCGGGGTCAGGCGCTGCAGCTTCTGGGCAAGCGGAAGCACCCAGGACAGGCTCAATGCCGCGAGCATGAAGGGGACGGCGATGCCCAGCGAGAAGACGAACATCGACAGGCCCCCGAGCAGCGGCGAGCCGAGCAGTCCGGTGTAGACCAGCAGCACGCCGAGAATCGCGCCGCCGAAGCAGGCCAGACAGCCGGAGGCAATTGCAAAGCCGCTGACAAAGGTCTCCAGCAGCGGCAGCCGCCGGCTGGAACGAACCGCGGTCGGCATGGGGATCTTGCACACGATGGGCGCACGCGCGCGCCACGCGACGACGCCGGCCATCACGATCATCACCAGACCGGAAACGATGGCGAGCGCGCCGGTTGGGCTGAGCAGCCCGCTTTGCGCGAGCGCCTGGCCCATGCCCCCCATCAACGCGCCACCGGCCGTGTAGGGGATGGTGAAGCCCAGCACGAAGAGCAGCGCGGTCAGCAGCACCTTGCTGCGGCTGCTGCCGCTGGTCTTGTCCACCGACACGCCGGCCATCGTCGGCAGGTAGAAGGCCGTGAGCTGAAGCAAACAGGGCGAGATGGCGGCCAGCAGGCCAGCCCCGAGCGTCAGCAGCAGGCTGAGCGAAAGTGGCGGCGGGCCTTCGACACTGTCCGGGTAATCAATCGGCGTGTAGTACTCGAGGATGTTGCGCTGGCCATTGCCGACATCACCGAGCAGCAGCTCGATGGTGTGCGGTTGATACAGCGCGGTCTGCGGAATGTCCTCGAAGACAAGGACCGTTGTGCGGTGGTGCACCGAGTCGTTCAGCACTTCAGTTCGGGTCGCGATCCGGACATTCGTGTTGTCCACGCGCAGGATGGGCGAGAAGTGATGCGGCAGGTCGCCAAAATGCACGGTTTCGTTCGCGACAAAGACGAGGAAGCGGTCGGCTCCCAGCGTCCTCGCCTCGGCCAGGCGGTTGGTGGCGCGGAAGAAGTCGAACGAGGCCAGGATGACATCCACCGACGTGCCTTCGCTGGACAGGCCCGTTCGTGTCAGCTGCTTGGTGAGGTCGGAAATCTGCGTTTTGCGCAGCGCGGCCGTCTGGGTTGCGGACTCGCGGCCCTCGGTCTTGACGATGGGCATCCAGCCCAGTGCGACGACGGCGGCGATGATGAGAAGGATCATCGCCACGCCCCACTTGAAGAGAGGATGGCGTCGAAGGCCACCGGATTTCAGGGTTTGCGCCTGTGCCATGGAAGTGCTCCGCCGGCCCAGGTGGCCGGCAGTATTGCAGGATGAGATCGGGGGAGGACGCGTTGGACACGCCCTCCCCCGACAAACGACTTGCGTCTACTGGACGATCACCTTGAACATCATGGTCGGATGATACGAGCACAGGGTGTTGAATGTCACCGGCGTGGCGGGCGCCGTCCACTCATACGTGGCCGACTTGCCGCCCGCGACATCGGGGCTGAGGAAGTTCAGGCCCTCGCCGATGCCTACGACATTGTGCTTTTCGTCATCATTGTTCTTGATGTTGAAGCGGACCGTTGTGCCAGCCTTGACCGTGATCTCCTTGATGTTCCACTCGTTGTGGGTGGCCTCGAGGTTGACGATCTGGACGTTGGAGGCGGGCGCACCCGCGGGCGCGGCCGGCGCGGCGGGAGCCTTGACCGTGACCGAGATCACGTTGTTGGGCGCCTTGTCCGTGTTTCCGGCCAACTCACCGATCGTGGTCGGTGCCTTCCAGCGGATTTCCCTGGCGTCACCCGGGTCGAGAACGAACTTCTCGATGCCCATGGCCTTGCTCTCGAAGGCGACCTTGCCGCCGCTCGTGCCGCCCACGTTCTTGATGGTCAGGCGGTAGTCGGTACCGGGCGTGACATTGAGCGTCTTCTGCGTGAAGCCGGTGCGGTTGATGGCGATCGTAAGCTGGGGCTCGGAGTTGTACTTGACCTGTGCGGCCAGGGCCGTGCCGTGCAGGCCGCTGTAGTCGGCGACAACTTCGGCCTTGACCCCGCCTTTGCCATCGTCGGTGTACTGGACGAACACACCGCCGTGGATGTCACCGTCGGCCGGGTCCTTGATGACTTCCATCTTGCCCGTCGCGACATCGTAGATCCAGATGCCGTGCTCGGCGTTCGAGGTGAACCAAACTTCCTTGCCGTCCGGGCTAAGAATGGCGTGGTCGGTGGTGATGCCGATCGGCAGCACATCGACGACGCCGAGCGTCTGCAGGTCGATCACGGTGCTGGTGCGGCCCTGCTGGTTGTAGCCGGTGCCCTCACCCTTGTCGGCGGTGTAGAGCTTGCTCTGGTCGTAGGAGATGCGGGCGCCCCACGGTCCGGGCCCAGTCATCACTTCGCCGACTTCCTCCATCTTCTCGAGGTCGACCTTGTAGACGCGGGCCATGCCGCCGCTCGTGACATACGCGAACTTGCCATCGAGTGACACTTCGGCCCACAGCGGGTCGATCATCGGCACCGCGCCGAGGACCGTCCACGTCTTCGGGTCGATCTTCATCAGGGTGCCTTCCATCTTGTCGCGCAGCGCGGACATCGAGGCCGGCACGGTCACGACGATGAACTTGCCATCCGGCGACGGCGTCGTGACATACGGATTGCCCGAGATGTCGCCACGGCTGAAGCCGCCGACGACGGCGTTGTTCTGCGACGGATCGAGCACGTAGACGCCCGAGCCGGAGAAGCTCCACCCGAAGTCCTCACCCAGGATCAGGTCCTTGTTGGTGACCGGGTCGTGCCACAGCTTCTGGTGGTGCTGGCGGCCCATCGTCGTGATGGTCTGGACGACTTCGAGGGTGCGGCCGTCCATCACCTTGATGTGATTGACCTTGCCCAGCATCGGCAGGTAGATGTACTTGCCGTCGCCGGAGACCGCGATGCCGTGGCTGCTGTAGCCCTCGCCATCGGGCGGGGCGACTTCGAGCACGGTCTTGCGGGTCTTGGCGTCGATCACCCACACCGAGTTCTTGGTGTTCGTCGCGCCCCAGGTCGTTGACGCGTTCGAGAAGAAATACAGATCGCCTGGCTTCGGGGTCAGCAGGGGCTTGCCGGTCGACGGCTTCATCTCACCGACGATGATGCCCAGGCGCTCGGGCCAGGTCTTGGCCAGCAGGTTCGGGCCCGGCACCGGTTGACTGAAACCGGCGAGCGGCGCGTTTGCCGAGGGAAGCGCGGCGACCGCGGGCGGGTTGGCCTGTTGAATGGTCTGCGGTTTGACAGGCTCGGCGGCGGCGGGCTTGGGCGCCGCCGCCTGCGTCGAGGCGGGGGCAGCCTGACCCGCGGTGGCGGCGGGCTGGGCGGCCGTCGGCGCGGCCGGCTTGTCTGTGGGCTTGACCACGGCGGTGGGCGTGTTCTGGCACGCCGTCGCCATCGCAAGGGCCAGCATGGCTGAGAGTCTGAACCAGCGTTTGTGCTGTGTATTCATGGATCACTCCTGTAATGGGTTGGGTTGGGATCTCCTGAGACCAGCGGGGCATGGGCAGATGCGCCGCCAGCCAGAATCACCTGAACGATGTCAGCGAGGCCTGAAATGGGTTGGCGCGTTCCCCACAGCGCGACAACTTCCGCGGAATCGGCGGCGAGCTCCAACAGGAGCACACTCGGCCATGTTGCGATGAGGCTGGACATGCTCATCGGACCATCCGCCCGCCGCTCCTGTCGGTCGTAGAGGATGGCCGCCGGCCGAAGCGCGCGAACGCGCAGCCTGTCTATGCCGTCGGGGAAGTTCACGCGCAGGATGCGAAACCGCCCCGCTGCCTGCAAGCTCGTCTGCAGCCCCATGATGAGCAGCGACGAACCCAGCAAAACAACGAGAGGTAACCGCTTCATTCATCAGACCCCGCAACGGCCTCAGCGTAGGCGGGCGGGGTCATGGACGCAATGTGAGGAAGCGCAGTCCGGGTGCAGTGTGACGGACAGTCTGATGCGATGCGCGCCTGTCCTTTGGGACAGGTCTACGACGCGCCGTCCTCGGCCTGCTTCACGAGGCCGGTGCGCAGCGCATAGGCCACCGCCTGGCTGCGATTGCGCAGGTGCAGCTTTTGCAGGATCTCGCGCATGTGGTACTTGACGGTGCGCTCGGAGATGAACAGGGCTTCGGCAATGGCGCGGTAGGTGAGGCCATCGACCACCCGCTGAAGGACCTCGATCTGCCGGTCGGTGAGCACCTCGGCATCGGCCGGCTCCGGGCGGGTCGGTTTGCCACGCGCAAACTCGCGCAGGATGGCGGAGGCCAGCTGCGGCGAGAGCGCTGCCTCACCCTCCATCACGCCGGCCAGCAGACCAAAAAACGTGTCGGCGTCGAGGCTCTTGAGCAGATAGCCGGAGGCACCGCCCTTGATGGCCTCGAAGAGATCGTCATCGGCCGCCGAAGTGGTCAACATGACGATGCGGATGCCGGGCAGCTCGGTGCGGATGAGTTTCGTCGCCGCGATGCCATTGCAACGCGGCATGCCGATGTCCATCAGGACGATGTCGGGCCGTAGCTGGCGGGCGAGCTCGAGCGCCTCGAAGCCGTCGCGGGCGGAGCCCACCACCTCGATGCCACGGGCCCGCAGCAAATTTGACAGACCTTCCTTGAAGAGGGCGTGGTCGTCAGCCAGTAGCACACGCATGCTGAATTATCCCTCCGCGCGCAACGGGGTTTCAATCGTTACGCGCGTGCCTGTGCCAAGCCCGGATTCGACGGATACCCGACCGCCGATTTCCGCCATGCGCTCCTGCATGATGCGCTGACCGAAGTGATGGACGTGGCTGGCTGCAACATCCGAGGGATCAAAGCCGCGCCCATCGTCGACGATGGTCAGCACCAGCCGTTCGGGCTCCAGCACCGCCGACAACCGAACCGTGCGGGCGGCGGCATGCTTTTGTACGTTGGTCAGGGCCTCCTGCGCCACCCGCATCACCTGGGCGGCCACGCCGGATTCGAGCGCGATGGCATCCGAATCCGCCGGCCAGCTTGTTTCAACGCGCAGGCCATTGGCGCGGCCGAACCGCTCGGCATAGGTCGACAGGGCCGGGAGGAAGCCCTGTGGCAGCGCCGAACTGGTCTGGAGGCCCAGAATGTAGTTGCGGACGTTGGCGTGCGCCTCCTGGGCGACCTCGGCCAACCGACGCGCCAGACCGCCGGCCCCTTGAATGTCATCCCGTTCGATCAGCGTCAGCATGGCCTGGCTTTGGGTGTTGACATAGCCAAGCACCTGGCCGATGTCATCGTGCAGCTCGCGCGCCAGGCGCTCACGCTCCTGAAAGACCGCCGTGGCCCGCTGCTGCCGCACCAGCGCATCCTCCATCCGTTTGCGCTCGCGCAGGTCGGCGGAGATGCCGAGCACGGCGATGATCGCGCCGGCCTCGTTCTTCACGGGGGAGGCCGTCAACATGACCGGGATGCGCTCCCCGTCCTGGCGCATGCGGAGGGTCTCGAAATTGCGCAGCGTCTCGCCCCGGCTCAGGCGCGCCATGATCGCGGCCGCCTCCTCACGCCCTTCTGCCGGGACCATGGGCAGGACCGTGCCGACGGCCTCGCGGGCCGGCCAGCCATAGATCGCCTCGGCGGCCGGATTCCACGAAAGGATGCGCCCCTGCGGGTCAATCGTGATGATCGCATTGCCCGAGCTCTCGATCAGCAGGTTGAGATCGCGCGTTCGCTCGGACAGCTGGCGCTGGGCGGAGCCGATCATGCGAAAGACGATCTGGTTGAAGATCAGGATCGCAATGAAGACGAGGCTCACCGAGAAGACATACAACGGCCATTGATGCAGGAGCGCCGGCCACACAAAGTGACGCAGGTACTCGAAGAGGAGGAGAAATGCGCAGATGACGATGGCTGCGCCCCATTTCATGCGGGTGAGGTTCATCGTGGGGCCCCGGTAGCACGATCATTCTAGCGCAGCGAGCGGACCGAAGAACCCCGATCGCGGCGTGGTCGATAATGCCGTCCCGTGATGCCGCTTTCCGGACCCACCATTTCCGTGCTGGTTCTTGCGCTGAGCAGTCTCATCGCCGCGACGGTATTCGCATCCTCAGCCACCGCCCGCGTGGCCGCCGCCACCGTGACCGCGCCGCAGAACGGGGCTTCTGTCATCCTGCTGGCGGGCGCCGGTGGTAACCCGCCTCCGTTGGACGCTGCGCTCGTCGCGCGCGGGGCCACCGTCTATGCCGAGCACTGCGCCCGCTGCCATGGCGAGAAGCTCGAGGGACAGGCCAACTGGCGGCGGGCGAATGCACAGGGGCGCTATCCTGCGCCGCCCCACACCGATGCAGGGCACACCTGGCAGCATGGCGACCCGGTCCTGCTCGCTGACATCATGGACGGGCTGCCGCTCCCCAACACCGACATGCAGGGCTTCCGCGGAAAACTGAGCAGCAACGATCAGGCCGCCGCGCTCGCCTTCATCAAGTCCACCTGGTCGCCTGAAACGCGTGAATACCAGTGGCGGATGACCCTCACCCACCACCTGTGGGGCGGCACCGGACACTGAAACGCTGAGCTCTCCGGCCTACAATGCCGGGCGTGAACACTCGCACGGCCGCCGCCACCGCCGCGCTCATGCTGACCCTGTCGGCCTGCGCGCTGCCGGTTGCCGCACCCCCCACCCCCACCCCCGCCCCCGAGGTGCCCCAGCCCTCGGCACCGACTTTCCGCGCCCAACGTGGATTGATCATCCGCGGGGCGCAGTTCAACGCGCGCGCGCAGCCCAAGGAGGCCCAGCCGCTGGCCTTTGACATCGATGGCAAGGTGCGCAAGGTGAATGTGCGGGCCACCGAGAGCGTCAAGGCCGGCCAGGTCCTGGCCGAGCTGGACCTCACGGATGTGCGCACCCAGATCCAGCAGGAGACGATCAAATACAACACCGCGCGCACCGTGCTCTCCGAGACCATGCAGGCCTACACCCGCACCGTCCGGCTGGCCGAGCTCGATCTTGAACAGGCTCAGTTGCGGCTGGCCAGCGCAGAGACGCGGGCCACGCACGCCAACGTCGACCTGCTGGCGGCGGACCTCGCGCGCAATGGCAAATTGATCGAGGACATCAAGACTTCGATTGCCAACGCCCGCGCGGCCGGCAACCAGGCCGGCGCGGACAACGCTCAGAAGCTGCTCACGGCTGCGGAGGTCGAGCGTGAGCGCCTGACCGCCAGCTATCAGAGCGCGCTGGCGGAGGTGCGCGGCAAGGAGATCGACCTCGGCCTGCTGCGCAATGAGGTCGAACGCGCCCGCATCAACCTGAGTGCGAAGATCGCCGCGCTCGATCCCGCCCTGATCCAGGCCGTCGAGACGTCGCGCGTGGCGCTCGAGGCGCTCAAGGCCAAGGAGCTGCGCGGCTCGCTGATCAGCCCCATCGATGGGGATGTCACCGCACTCTCGCTCGCGGTTGGTGACAATGTCAAAGCGTTGGACATCGTGGCTGTGGTCGCCCGCCCCGGAGACCTGGAGATCGTGGCCGCCCTCAGCGACGCGCAACTTCAGGAGGTCGCGCTCGGCCTGCCCGTGATTGCCTATCTGTCCACCGAGCCCAACAAGGCCGTCGATGGCGTGGTCACCCGGGTGCCCACGCTGTCCGTCACCAGCAAGGACAAACTGGTGCGGATCGGCCTCGCAGCAAATGCGCGCATCGAGGCCGGCGTAGTCGCGCGCTGCGAGGTGATTCTCGGCCGCCGTGAAAACGCAATCTGGCTGCCGCCGCAGGCGATCCGCAACTTCCGCGGCCGAAAGTATGTCGTCGTCATCGACCCGGGCGGTGCGCAGCGCCGCGCCGACGTCATCATCGGCCTCGAGTCGGCCGAGCGCGTGGAAATCATCGACGGCGTGAAAGAGGGCGAACTGGTGCAGGGCGAGTAGGCGATGCGGCTGTTCTCGCTCATCCGGCTTGCGGCGCGCCGCCTGGTCACGCAGCGGGCGCTCAGCGCCTGCCTGCTGCTTGGCATGACCGTCGCGGTGGCGATCGCCTCGGCCATCCCCGCCTTCGTCGCCGCGGCGCAGACGCGCGTGCTGCGACGTGAGCTTGCCGACCGGGCCGCTGCCGATCACGCGGTGGGGGCGAATCCCGGCATCACCCCCGCCCCGCTCGCGCTGCGCTTCAGCTATCTCAGCCTGGGCCGAGCCCTGCTCAGCTACGACGAGACGCGCCAGCTGGACGCCTTCATGGCCGAGCGCATCGCGCCGAATCTGGCCCTGCCGAAACTGCGCACCATCCGTTATGCGTCGACCGATCCGTGGGCGGTCTTTCCCGGGGCGGAGACCTGGAAGCGCTATCCCACGCAGGACAGCGCCCCGATGGTCTACGCCGCCTTCCAGAACATGACCGACTTTCTGGACCACATCGACATCGAGGCGGGGCGTCTACCAGCCGGCTTCCCCGGCGCGCGGGCCGTTGCCGAGGTGCCCGCCGGCGAGATCGAGGTGATGATCGGCGCAGCGCTCAGCGCCAAGACGGGCCTGCAGCCCGGCGACATGATCAGCATGACGCGCAAGGACAGCGTCACGACCGCCGTCGACCTGCGCAATAGCGGGCAGATCGTCCGCGAGACCACGCTGCTCGCCCGCATCACCGGGATCTGGTCGCCCAGGAACGGCAACGACACGTTTTGGATCGTGCGCCCCGATGTCGTCGAGCAGGACATCACACTCAGCCCGACGATGCTGACCGAGCGGGTGAGCGGTCTCGTCGAGCGGCAGTTCTCGCTGATGATGTGGACCTACGAGCTCGACGAGCGTGCGCTCACCATCGACAACGTCGCTGACGTTGTCGGCAACGCCGAGGCACTCGGCCGCGAGACCTACGCCCGCAACCCGCAGCTCACGCTCAATCAACTGGACGTGATCGCCTCGCTGCGCAATTACCTCAAGCGCTCGCAGGAGCTGGTTGTCCTGATGGCTTTGTTCTGCGCCCCGCTGTTTGCGGTGGTGCTCAGCTTTGTCAGTTTGGTCGCCGGGATGGTGACCCGCCAGCAGGAGGGCGAGCTGGCCATCCTTCGCAGCCGCGGCGCGTCGTCGTTCGACGTCGTCCTGCTGTATGTCCTGCAGGGCGGGCTGCTGGCCGGGCTGGCCCTGCTGATCGGCATCCCGCTCAGCTTTGGCGTGGCCTCGCTGCTCGCGAGTGCGGTAACCTTTCTGCGTTTTGCGGCTGAGCCCGCCTGGGTGACGGCGCTGCCGCCGCTGTCGCTGCGGTTGGCAACGCTGGCCGCGGCGCTTGGCGCCGCAGCGACGCTCGTGCCGGCCGTCTCCGCCGCGCGCCACACCATCCTGGGCTTTGGTGCCGACCGCGCCCGCTCGCTGCGACGGCCGTTCTGGCAGCGCGCCTGGCTGGATGTCCTGCTCCTGCTGCCGTGTCTGTATGCGACATGGCAGCTGCGCCAAACGGGAACCATCGACCTGCTGGGTGCCAGCGGCGTTCAGGCGGACCCCTTCAAGGACCCGGTCCGCTTCCTGCTGCCCATCCTGACGCTGACCGCGGCCGGTCTGGCCGCCTCGCGCCTGATCCCGCGCCTGTTCGCCGCGCTCGCAGCCTTGATCTCGCGGCCGAAGCCGCTTACGCCGTTCTTCTTTGCCCTGCGTGATCTGTCGCGCTCGCCTGGTGACTACACCGGCGCACTACTGCTACTGGTCTTCACGCTGGGCATCGCCGCCTATGGCGCGAGCCTGGCGCGCACGCTCGACGAGCACCTGATCGACACGGTCTATCTCAACAATGGCGGCGACCTGCGCCTGGTCGAGATCGGCCAGAGCAACAAGCCGCCGCTCGAGTACGGCGTCCCCGGTCAGGCCAGCAGCGACAACGAGCCAGAGTACTTCTTCTTCGAACCGCCGGCCCTGCACCTGCAAATCGAGGGCGTGCAGGACTATGCCCGCGCCGGGCGCATCCCCGTCCGACCGCGCCTGCCCTCGCCCTTGCCCAACGGTGACAAGAGCGCCATGCTTGCCATCGACCGTCTGCCCTTCGCGCGCATCGCCGCGCGCGGGCTGCGCGACGACTATTCACGCAGCTCGATGATGGCCACCCTCAACGCGCTCGGACAGCGACCGGATGCCCTGCTGGTCGAGCAGCGCTTCCTGGACAAATACGGCCTGCGCGTCGGCCAGCCGCTGGTGGTGGAACTGGCGGACTACCGCGCGCCCGCCATCATCACCTACACCATCGTGGGCGCCTTCGATGTCTTCCCCCTCATCGCCGGGAGCGAGGCCGCCTTCGACAAGGGCAGCTTCTTCGTTTCGAACGCCGACTTCACCTACCGGCGCATGGGCACCGAGCTGTCCTACGACGTCATCGTGCAAACGACGCCGGGCACATCCGCCGAGCGCGTCCTGCTGGAGGGGCGCGAGCTCGGGCTCAACATCATGGCGGTCTCGGATGCGCGGACGACCATCCTGGGCGAGCAACAGCGCCCGGAACGGCAGGGGCTGTTTGGCGCGCTGACAGCCGGCTTCGTCTTCATGACGGCGCTGACCGTGCTGGGCTTTGCGATCTACGCCCTGCTCTCCTTCCGCCGGCGGGCGATCGAACTGGGTGTGCTGCGTGCGTTGGGTTTGTCCGAAACGCAGACGGCCGCCTACGTCATTGGCGCGCAGGCGGCGCTCACACTGCTTGGCGCGCTGGTGGGCACGGGTCTGGGCGTGCTGCTTTCGCTGGTCTATGTGCCGACCATGCAGGCCAACAGCCGGATGATCGCGGCGGTGCCGCCCTTCCTCACCCGCATGGCGTGGGAGAACGTGGCCGTGCTGTATCTGGCGCTGGCGGCCGCGCTGGGGGCCGTCATCGTCGGCAGCCTGGCCTTCCTGCGCCGCATGCGCGCCTTCGAGGCGATCAAGCTGGGGGCGACATGACCAACGTTGTTTCACCACCCATCGCCGTGGCGCTGCGCAACGTCGAGCGCCGCTATGGCACCGTGCGTGCCCTGCGCGGCGTCAGCGCCGACATCCCGACCGGGGTGTGGCTGGGCGTCAGGGGCCGCTCGGGCAGTGGGAAGACCACGCTGCTCAACTGCATCGGCGGCATCGACGCGCCAACCGCCGGCACCATCACCTGCCTCGGCGAGGATGTGGTCGGGCTGCGCGAGCCGGCCCGCACGCGCTGGCGGCTGGCGCGGGTGGGCTTTGTCTTTCAGGCCTTCGCGCTGCTCCCCACACTCTCGGCCTTCGAAAACGTCGAGCTGCCGTTGCGCATCGCCGGGCACCCCGACCGTCGTCGGCGCGCGCTGGCCTGTCTGGACCGGGTGGGCCTCTCGAAGTGGGTCGATCACCGCCCGGCCGAGATGAGCGGCGGCCAACAGCAGCGGGTCGCCATCGCGCGGGCGCTGGCCAACGCGCCACGCCTGCTTCTCGCGGATGAGCCAACCGGCGAACTCGACACAGCGACCAGCCGCGACATCCTGACGCTGCTGCGCGAGGTCGCCCACGAGCCGGGGGTCACCCTGATCATGTCCAGCCACGACCCCCTGGCGCTGTCGTATTGCGATCAGGTGGTCGAAATGCGCGACGGGCAGCTGGTTGGTTAGCGTTTTTCGCCGTTTTGCGCGGGGTCGACCGGGCGGATGATCAGGCCGTCATCGGTGGGTTCGAGGATGACCCGCGTCCCCACCCCGTAGCGCTCGCGCAGCGCCTTCGGGATCTGCAGACGGCCGGCCGAGTCGAGCATCGCGCGCACCTCGTGTGAAGCCGCCGCGGTGGTCTCGGTGGCGACCTTGCCATCCTGGATGCCCAGCACGCGGTCGACCTGACGCGCCAGCTCGCGGTCATGGCTGACAATCACCACGGTCACGCCCAACTCATCGCGCACCTCGCGGAAGGTGCGAAAGATCGCCTCGGCAGTGACGCTGTCGAGCTCGCCCGTGGGCTCATCGGCGAGCAGCAGCGGTGGGGCATTGGCCAGCGCAATCGCAATGGCGACGCGCTGCTGTTCGCCGCCTGAAAGTGCTAACATGCGGTGCCGGCGTCGATCGGCCAGCCCAACCCGTTCGAGCAGCATCTGCGCGCGCGCGCGCGCCAGCCGCGGCGCGCGGCCTGCGAGCAACATGGGCAGCTCGACGTTCTGCTGCGCATCGAGATATGGCACAAGGTTGCGCCCGCCCTGCTGCCAGACAAAGCCCACCTTTTCGCGGCGATAGCGGGTCATGTCGGCGTCGCTCATCTTGAGCAGGTCACGGCCATCCACCTGCGCGCGGCCGGCGGTCGGATGATCGAGCCCGCCGAGGATGCTGAGCAGCGTGGACTTGCCGCTCCCGCTGCTCCCGACGATGCCAACGACCTCGCCCCGCGCGACGCTCAGGTCCAGCCCCTGCAGCGCGACCACTTCGAGCCCGGCCACCTTGTGCACCTTGACGAGGTTGTCGCACAGGATGAACGGCGTGGTGATGGGCGCACCGGGAGTCGTTTGCATGAGGGCAAGTTATGGCGAACGGTGAAGTATGCCACGCGCATTCGGCATGTGAGATACTTTTTTCTTCAATGCGTTCTCGTCCTCGGTCGATGCAGCCGCTCGTGGCGCTGCTTGTCTTGTTCGGCTTTGGCCTGCGCGTGCTCGACCTCACGGGGCGAAGCATGTGGGGCGACGAGTCGTACACCCTCTACCGGGTAATGAGCGAATGGACGCTCACGCTGCGCAACCAGGTCGCGATGCCTTTTGGCGTCGTGAACGATCCGCACCCTCAGCTCTTCTTTGCCCTGCTCAAGCTGTGGATGGAGCCGGCGGGACGAAGCGAGTTCGGCCTCAAACTGCTGTCCGCGCTGTTTGGCACCCTTGCCATTCCAGTGGCCTATGCCACCTCCGTGCGAATGTTCGGCCGCCGCACCGGCCTGTTGGCGGCTGCATTCTTCACCCTCAGCCCGGCCTTGATCTGGTACAGCGATGAGCTGCGCATGTATGCCCTCGTTCCCCTGGTCGCGGTTGCCGCTGCTTATTTGCTTTTCAGCGCACTTGAGCGCCACAGCCTGCGCCGCGCGCTCCTGGGCTCGATCTCCATCGTGGTCGGCCTGCTCACACATTATTCGTTTATCGGCCTGGCCGCCGGACACGCCCTGATGATCCTCTGGTTGGTGTACATGCGCCGCGGAAGGTGGCTTGGCGCCCGATCCACCCTCAATCGCGACTTCTGGTTGCCCGCCATCATCGTCGCACTGGGGGTCGCAGCGATCATCATCGGCACGAATGTCTCCGAGCTGTTCGCCCGTGTGCAGAGCCGCCAGGAACTGGACTTCTACTTTGTCCCGCTGTCGGTCATCCTGGAGACCCTGTTTGGCAGCCCCTTCTTCGGGCTGAATTTTTCAGGTCCCGGCCAGACTCTCGTTGCGTGGGTGATCATCACGGTGTCGGTGGGTGGCCTGACCGTGATCGCGTTGCGAAGACGGGATCGGCACGAGCGATTGGCCATCACGCTGCTCGGCGTATCGACATTCGTCCCCATCCTGGTCTGGTATGGCGCATCCTTCTTTCGGCCGAACTTCCAGGGCCTGCGGCACCTCATCCTGGTCGTCCCGCCCATCCTGATCGGGACCGCGCACGTTTGCGTGCGCGTTGCAGAAGGCGGATTGCGGCAGCTGCGGCGCATCCAGCCCCACGCCAGAGTGGCATTGCCCGGCCTGCTGCCAGCGTTTGCGCTCCTGGTGGCACAAGGGATTGGCATTGCCGCCGATGACCCGCCGCAACCGCGCTCGCAGGACGACTGGCGCTCGATGGGCCACTACCTGCGCGACCACTGGCAACCCGGCGACGTGCTGCTCTCCGATCCGGCAGCGGCGACGCCGTCGCTCAGCTCCTACGCCGGGGCAGCGCCGTTCGAGACGGTATCAACCGCACAACTGTCGCGGCAGGAAACCAACCCGCTGACGGCCGTGCTCGCAGGCGCAAACCGGATCTGGTTTGTCAGCCAGGCGGGCAAGGAGATCGCCGTCTCCGAAGGCGCGACCTGGCTGCGTGACATGCTGATCGTTGACGATCAGCGTTTTGCGTCGCGCGGGCTCGACCTGCGCCTCTTCGCCCTCGATCCGCACCCAGAGGTCGTCGATGTGCTGCCGGCGCAAACGTTGTCGGTGACGAGAGACAGCATTCCCGGTGTGGCCGCGCAGGTGGCGGGCTTCGCCTTGAAGCCCGGCAGCCCGTACGCCGCCAACCCGTCCGTGACGCTGTCGGTGTACTGGCGGCGGCTGGACGGCCCGCTCCCCGCGCGAGCCATCACGCTGCGCGTGTCGAGCCATCTTGAGGGTTGGTTGGATTGGTCGCAGACGATGGTGGTCCCGGCCACACCGGCCACGTGGACGACCGGTCGTCTGTGGCGTCAGGACTACAGCGTGCCGCTGCCCGTGGGCCTGCCCCGGCGCGACTACCGCGTCCAGCTCGGCGTGGAATACGACGCACCGGGCGCCACCCACGTCATGCTCGACACGGTGCTGCCCGCGGAGCTGGTGGCGTCGACGCTGCGCGTGGCCAACTGGCCGCCTCAAACGCCTGAAGTCAACCTGCGCTATCCGCCAATGGCCACGATTCAGACGGCATCTGGCATCGTCGACACGCGCACTCAATTGCTGTGGCGCGAGGACGAGATCAGCCTGGTCCGCGCGATCTACTCGCCCGCCGTGTATCCCGGCGAACCCCTGCCCGTTGGGCTGCTGTGGCGACCCGAGCAGCCGGGGCTCGCCCTCTGGCACAACGAGGTCAGCCTCGAACCGCTCATCGGCGGCGCAATGGTCACGGTCACGCGAGAGTCGGGCGACCCCGCCGCGGCTGTGGGCGCGTGGACGCCCGGCGAGCTCTACCGCGACCAGGTCACGTTGCGCGTGCCACAGAACGTGGTCGCCGGCCAGTATCGGCTCACCCTGACCCGCACCCGCAACGGTCAGCGCCTGGGAGGCGGAACACTGGGCTTCCTCACCATCGAGGAGCGGCCACGCAGCCCGCGCCCGACCCCATCCGCACAACCCTTGAATGCCACCCTTGGACCCTTCTCGGTGCTCGGCTACACCCCGGGCGACCCACCCGGGCGCGGCGCGACAATGTCCTTGCGTGTCGGATTCGTCGCCGATGCCGCCCCGACCGAGGCCGCCGCCCTCTTTATCCACATTCTGGACGCCTCGGGTCGCATGGTTGCGCAACGTGATCTCGATCCGTTGGACGGCGCGCGCAGCACACTGAGCTACCGCGCCGGCGAGGGCCTTGACCAGTCGTTTGCCGTACCCATCCCGCGCGATCTGCCTGCCGGCGACTATCGCGTCCTGCTGGGCGCCTACCGCCGCGCCGACCTGACGCGCTGGCCGGCCCGGGTGGGTGGCACCCCTGCCCAACACGATCTCATCGACCTGTTCACCTTCACGCTCAAACCGATGGACGCGTATCACACCTTCGTTCCGAACGTTGGGCGATAGGATCACACCGTGCCACTGCCCCTGGAACAACTCCTGATCGGCGCGCTGGCCGCCTTCATCATTGGCTTCTCCAAGACCGGCGTGCCGGGGCTCGGCATCCTGGCCATCCCAGTCATCGCGGCGCTCTTTCCGGGCCGGGCCTCGCTGGGTGCCACCCTGCCCCTGCTCCTCGCTGGCGATGTCCTCGCCCTGCTGCTGTATCGCCGAAACGCGCACTGGCCAACGCTGGCCCGCCTTGCCCCCTCGGTCTTGATCGGGTTCGGGGTGGGCATCACCGCCTTCCTCGTGCTGAATTCCCAACCCAGCGCGCGGGATCAGATCGGCGTCATCATCGGCTGGATGGTGTTGCTGATGGTGGGCCTGCACCTGCTGCGGTTGCGCTTCCCGGATTTGCTGGCCCCTCACACCGCCCTTGGCACCCACCTGGCCGGCACGCTGGCCGGTTTTGCCACCCTGATCTCCAACGCGGCCGGGCCGATCATGCAGATCTACATGTCTGGTCTGAGGCTCGAAAAGCGCGCCTTCATGGGCTCCTCGGCGTGGTTCTACTTCATCTTCAACGCGCTGAAAATCCCGATCTACCTTGCGTTGACCGCGCTCGCGCCAGACCAGCCCTTCTTTACCGCGGCGGGGCTGACCTTCTGCCTTGCCCTGGTGCCCGTCGTCGGCATCGGCGGCGCGGCGGGCCGCTGGGCGCTGGGCCGCCTGCCCCAGCGCGCCTTCACGCTGATCGTGCTCGTTCTGTCCGCGGCGGCCGCCCTCAAGCTCATCCTCGGGATTTAGCCGCGCGCGGGTTCGGGGTGCGTCACCAACACGGGCGTCCCGCCGTGCCGGATCACCCCATCGGTCACGCTGCCGATCAAAGCGCGCTGCACGGCATTCCGTCCCTGCGATGACATAACAATCAGGTCGGCAGGCAGGTCGCGGGCAACCTGGAGGATGGCCGGGGCCGGTTTGCCGTGTACGATCAGGCGCTCGCAGGCGATGCGCTCGGCGGACAGGCCGGCCGCCACCGTCTCCAGATACTCAGCGGCATGGGCGTCCTCGTGCACGGCATGCAGCTGCCCGTCGGCGGTCGGGTGTATGACGGCCCCGGCCGCCACCACCCGCAGCAACGTGATTTCGGCCTGGTTCATTCGCGCCAGCATGCGGGCCTGAACGAGTGCGCCCTCTGCCGCGCGCGAGCCGTCGAGCGGCACCAAGATTCGCTTGATCGTCATGGTTGTCATGTTTGACCTCCGGGGCTGCCGGCCCTGCTCCAGCAGACAACCCCAATCTACAGGTTCCCCCGACCCCTGTCTTCCGTCCGGTGACCGAGGTCGGGCTGGCCGGGTGGCCCCCCGTCGCCATCGCCGGGGCGCTCGGGGGGGAAATCCGGGGGAACGGGGCTCCGGCAGCTAGCCGGCTGGACAGGCGCAGGCTAGCCAAGCAGGGGAGGCCACAGGGGGCCGGTTGGCGTAAAACCATACACATGGCAAATCTACGCCCGTATGTCACCCTTGAAGGCAACGAGGCCGCCGCGTCGGTCGCCTATCGTTGCAGCGAAGTCATTGCGATTTATCCCATCACGCCCTCCTCCGGGATGAGTGAGATGTCTGATCAGTGGATGAGCGCCGGAAAGAAGAATCTGTGGGGCACGGTTCCCGTCGTCCAGGAGATGCAGTCGGAAGGCGGCGCGGCCGGGGCCGTGCACGGTGCCCTGCAGACTGGCGCCCTGGCAACCACGTTCACCTCCAGCCAGGGCCTGCTGCTGATGATCCCGAACATGCACAAGATCGCAGGCGAGCTGACCAGCGCGGTCTTCCATGTCGCCGCGCGCGCCCTGGCCGCGCAGGGCCTCTCGATTTTCGGCGATCACTCGGACGTCATGCAGACGCGCAGCGCGGGCTGGGGAATGCTGTTCGGCAACTCCGGCCAGGAGGTCGCCGACTTCGCCGCGATCTCGTTTGCCAGCACCCTCGAGGCCCGGGTGCCCTTCCTGCACGTGTTTGACGGCTTCCGCACCTCGAGCGAAGTGACCAAGCTCCGCCCGCTGGCCGATGAGGACCTGCGCGCCCTGATCGATGACAAGCTCATCCGCGCGCACCGCGCCCGCGCGCTCAACCCCGAGCATCCGGTCATGCGCGGGACGGCCCAAAACCCGGACATGTATTTCCAGGGCCGTGAAGCCAGCAATCCGTTCTATCTCGCCACGCCAACGATCGTGCAAGGCGTGATGGACCGCTTCGCCGCGATCACCGGCCGGCAGTATCAGCTCTTTGACTATGAGGGCGCCCCGGATGCCGACCGCGTCATCGTCATGATGGGCTCCGGCGCCGAGGCCGTCGGTGACACCGCTGCGTATCTGAACGCCCGGGGCGAGAAGGTCGGCGTGGTCAAGGTCCACCTCTTCCGTCCGTTCTCGGTCGAGCACTTCATCCAGGCCCTGCCGCCGACCGTCAAGGCCGTCGCCGTCCTCGACCGCTGCAAGGAACCGGGCTCCGCCGGTGAGCCGTTGTATCAGGACATCGCCACCGCCATCAGCGAAGCCCGCTTCGGCGCGCTGCAAGGCCGCGTCGCGGGCATCCGCGCGCTGGTTGGCGGCCGCTACGGGCTGTCTTCCAAGGAGTTCACGCCGGCCATGATCAAGGCCGTCTTCGACGAGCTCAAGAAGGACACGCCGAAGAACCACTTCACGGTTGGCATCAACGACGACGTCACGTTCACCAGCCTCGCCTTCGATCCCGCGTTTGACATCGAGCCGGCCGAGACCGTGCGGGCGATGTTCTGGGGTCTCGGTGCCGATGGCACCGTGGGCGCGAACAAGAACTCGATCAAGATCATCGGCGAGGAGACCGACAACTTCGCGCAGGGCTACTTTGTGTATGACTCGAAGAAGTCCGGCGCGCGCACGGTCTCGCACCTGCGCTTCGGGCCCAAGCCCATCCGTGCGCCATATCTCATCGCCAAGGCCAATTTCATTGGCGTGCACCAGTTCGGCTTCTTCGAGCGCTACAACGTGCTCGAGACCGCGGCCCAGGGTGCCGTCGTGCTGGTCAACAGCCCGTATGACGCCAGCAGCCTGTTTGCCCGGCTGCCCAAGCGGGCGCAAAAGCAGGTGCTGGACAAGAAGCTGCGCGTTTACGTCATCGACGCCTACAAGGTCGCCGAGGACGCCGGCATGGGCAACCGCATCAACACCGTGATGCAGGTGTGCTTCTTCGCCATCAGCGGCGTGCTGCCACGCGATGAGGCGATCGCCAAGATCAAGGAAGCCATCCGCAAGACGTACTACAAGCGCGGCGAAGCCGTCGTGCAGAAGAACTACGCCGCGGTCGACCGCACGCTCGAGTACTTGGTCGAGGTGCCCATCCCGGCCGACAGCCCGATCAACGGGCCCGAGCTCCCGCCCATCGTCCCGGCCGAGGCGCCGGCCTTTGTCAAGGCCGTGACCGCGCCGATGATCGCCGGCGAGGGCGACCTGCTCCCGGTCAGCGCGATCCCGGTCGACGGCACCTACCCCACCGGCACGACGCAGTGGGAGCGCCGCAACATCGCGCAGGACATCCCGGTGTGGGACCCCGACCTGTGCATCCAGTGCGGGAAGTGCGTGCTGGTCTGCCCGCACGCCGTCATCCGCGCCAAAGTCTACGACGGTGCCCTGCTCAGCGAAGCGCCCGAAACCTTCAAGGCCACCGATGCGCGCTGGAAGGAGATGCCGAATCAGAAATACTCGCTGCAGGTCGCGGTGGAGGACTGCACAGGTTGTGCGGTCTGCGTCGAGGCCTGCCCGGTCAAGGACAAGTCCGCGGTCGGACGCCGCGCAATCAACATGGCCGAGCAGCGGCCGCTGCGCGAGCCCGAGGCGGAGAACTGGTCGTTCTTCAAGACCCTGCCCGAGATCAAGCGCGAGGAAGGCCTGAACTTTGGCAACGTCAAGAACGCGCAGCTGCTGCAACCGCTGTTCGAGTTCTCCGGCGCGTGCGCGGGCTGCGGCGAGACGCCCTACCTGCGCCTGATTTCGGCGCTGGTCGGTGAGCGCGCCGTGGTCGCCAACGCCACCGGCTGCTCGAGCATTTACGGTGGCAACCTGCCCACCACACCCTGGGCGCAGAACAAAGCCGGGCGCGGTCCGGCCTGGAGCAACTCGCTCTTCGAGGACAACGCCGAGTTCGGGTTGGGCATGCGCCTGACCCTCGACAAGCACCATGAGATCGCCGTCGAGCACCTCGGGCGTCTGAGCGCGGTGCTGGGCGAAGACGTCGTCAAGGCCGTTCTCGAGGCCGATCAGAGCAACGACAAGGGCATCGTCGAGCAGCGCGCGCGGGTCGCCGCGCTCAAGCTCACGCTCGCCGACCTGGCCCGGGGCAAGGATGAAAACGCCACGTTGGCCACCGAGCTGCTGGACGTCGCCGACGCGCTCGTCCGCCGCAGCGTGTGGATCGTCGGCGGCGACGGTTGGGCGTACGACATCGGCTTCGGCGGGCTCGACCACGTGCTCGCCAGCGGCCGCAACGTCAAGGTGCTGGTCATGGACACCGAGGTGTACTCCAACACCGGCGGCCAGGCCTCGAAGGCGACGCCGCTCGGCGCGGTGGCCAAGTTCGCCGCATCGGGCAAGGCCGTGCGCAAGAAGGACCTGGGCATGCTGGCCATGGCCTACGGCAACATCTACGTCGCCCAGATCGCGATGGGCGCGAACGACGCACAGACCATCAAGGCCATCGCCGAAGCCGAGGCGTATGACGGGCCGGCGCTGATCATCGCCTACAGCCCCTGCATCGCCCACGGCATCGACATGGTGCAGAGCCTCAAGCAGAGCAAGCTGGCGGTCGACTCGACCTACTGGCCGCTGTATCGCTTCGACCCGCGCCTGCGGGCGGCGGGCAAGAACCCGCTTCAGCTCGACAGTGGCCCGGCCAAGATCGCCTTCAAGGACTACGCCAACAACGAACAGCGCTACCGCGTTCTGGCGCAGAGCCATCCGGAGCACGCCGATGCACTGATGAAGATGGCGCAGGAAGCGGTCAACGAACACTGGAAGCGCTACGAGGAGCTGGCCAAGGCCTAGACAAGGACAATCATGATTGACCTAAGCACAACGTTCATGGGCCTCAAGCTCGCGCACCCGCTGGTGCCGTCAGCGTCGCCGCTGTCGCGCAGCCTGGACGGTTGCAAAAAGCTCGAGGACGCCGGCGCTCCCGCGATCGTGCTGCCCTCCCTCTTCGAGGAGCAGATCGAGCAGGAGAGCCACTCGCTCAACCACTTCATGAGCTACGGCGCGGAGAGCTTCAATGAGGCCACCACCTACTTCCCGGAGATGGTGACCTACAACACCGGGCCCGATCACTACCTGGACCTGATCCAGGCCGCGAAGAAGGCCACCCACATCCCCATCATCGCGAGCCTCAACGGCGTCACGGATGGGACCTGGGTCGACTACGCGCTGCGCATCCAACAGGCCGGCGCGGACGCGCTCGAGCTCAACGTCTACTACATCCCGGCCGACCCCAAGGTCACCTCGGAGCAGGTCGAGCGGCGCTACATCGACACGCTGTTCCATGTCAAACGCACGGTCAGCATTCCAGTCTCGGTCAAGATGAGCCCCTACTTCAGCGCGGTCGGCAACATGGCCAAGCGGCTGTCGGACTCCGGGGCCAACGCGCTGGTGCTGTTCAACCGTTTCTACCAGCCGGACTTCGATCTCGAGAACTATGAGGTCGTGCCGCACCTGGTGCTGAGCTCGGCCGACGAACTGCGGCTCCCGCTGCGCTGGATCGCCATCCTCTACAAGCGTGTGGCGGCCGACCTGGCGCTGACCACCGGCGTGCACAGCCACTTCGATGCCATCAAGGGCATCATGGCCGGCGCCTCGGTGACGATGATGGCCAGCGAGCTGCTGCGCAACGGCCCGCGCCGCATCAATGAGATCCTGCACGACCTGCGCGGCTGGATGGAGGAGCGTGAATACGTCTCCGTCCGCCAGATGCGCGGCTCGATGAGCCAGGCCCACGTCCGCAACCCGGCGATGTTCGAGCGCGCCAACTACATGAAGGCGCTCGATTCATGGCGGCCCGACCCGATCGGGACGGCCATGTCACGGTAGGCGGTAGCGACATGTTTGTGAACGCGTTCGTCGCCGCGCTCTTGCGGTCACGCCTGCATGGCCTGCTCTCGGGCTCGGTCATGCTCGTGACACTGCTGGGGCGTCGGACCGGACGCGTTCTTGCCTTCCCCGTCAACTACGTTCGCGACGGGAATGCGCTCTGGACGGTCAGCATGCCCGGGCGGGTGTGGTGGCGCAACTTGCGCGAGGGTGCGCAAGTGACGCTTCGCATCGCCGGCTGGGACCTCCTGGCCCGCGGCACAGCCCTCACTGAGCCACAGGACGTCGCAGCAGGGCTCGCGCGGCTGGTCGCCGTGCGCCCTTCGCTGCGACGCACGCTGGGCGTGCCCAACGAACGGAGCGATTCATCGGACGCGGACGCATTCAGAGTCGCCGGGTCGAAGCGGATTGTCATCCGCTTCGACCCGGTCGCAGGAGACACTCCATGACCCGACCCCCTGGCCCTCCCCGGCCAGCCGGTCCCAGGGCCCCCGGCGCCGTCAAGGCGTCCACCCCGGCCACAGGACAGGCACCCACCCCCACCCCCCCACAGGCAGCCCCCGCCCAGGTCGACAAGCGAATGAAGCTCGTCGAGGCGACGATGCGCCGGCATGGCTTCCGCGGCAACGCCCTGATCGAGACCCTCCACACGGCGCAGGAGGCCTATGGCTATCTCGATGACGGCATGCTGCGCCATGTCGCCCGCTCACTCAAGCTGCCGCTCAGCAAGGTCTACGGGGTTGCCACGTTCTACAACCTCTTCACCCTCAAGCCGCCCGGAGAACACGCCTGCGTGGTCTGTCTTGGCACGGCCTGCTACATCAAGGGCGCGGGGGACCTGATGAAGGCCGCCGACGACACGCTCGGGCTGAAGGCCGGCGGCACAACGCCCAATCGCAAGCTGTCCCTGCTCACGGCGCGCTGCTTTGGCTCGTGCGCGCTGGCGCCGGTCGCCGTCATCGACGGTGAGGTGGCGGGCAAGATCGGCAAGGATGCCCTGATTGCGCGCCTGCGCAAGCTGGCGGAGGAACCGGCATGACCCCTGAAGAACTTGCCACCATCCGCGAACGCGGCCAGGAAGCGGATGCCCGCTTCGAGAAGACCGCCTATGTCTGCGTTGGCACGAGCTGCGATGCCCTGGGCAGCGCCGCAATTGCCAAGAACCTCGAGGCCGAGCTGAAGGAAGCCGGCAAGGACAAGGCCGTCAAGGTGAAGTGCGTGGGCTGCCCGGGCCTGTGCGCGCTCGGCCCGCTGGTCGAGGTCGAGAACAAGGCCACGGCCGAAACCGAGCCCGCGACGCTGTATCAGTATGTCAAGCCCGAGGACGCGCACGACATCGCGGCCGCCATCGATGGCCCACCCGTCGAGCGCCTGCGGGCCGACACCGACCAGCCCTTCTTCCAACGCCAGATGAAGATCGTGCTGGAGAACTGCGGGCGCGTCGACCCCGAGGAGATCGACGACTACATCGCGCTGGGCGGCTACGCTGCGCTCGAACAGGCGCTGACCGAGATGACCCCCGCACAGGTGGTGGACACCATCACCCGGGCCGGCCTGCGCGGCCGCGGTGGCGCGGGCTTCCCGACCGGCCTGAAATGGGCGACGGTCGCGAAATCGCAGCCTCCCGCCGTCCCGCGCACGCCCGACGACATCCTGTCGCGCAAGTTTGTCATCTGCAACGGTGACGAGGGTGACCCGGGCGCCTTCATGGACCGCAGCGTGATGGAGGGCGATCCGCACCGCGTGATCGAAGGCATGATCATTGCCGGTTATGCGGTCGGGGCCGGACGCGGCTACGTCTACGTCCGCGCCGAATACCCATTGGCGGTCAAGCGCTTGCGCGCCGCCATCCGCCAGGCCCAACGCGCCGGCCTGCTCGGGACGAACATCCTGGGCTCGGCCTTCAGCTTTGACATCGACGTGCGCCTGGGTGCCGGCGCGTTTGTGTGCGGCGAGGAGACCTCGCTGATCGCCTCGATCGAGGGCGGGCGTGGCACCCCGCGCCCGCGGCCGCCCTTCCCCGCCGAGTCCGGCCTGTGGGGCTGCCCAACGCTCATCAACAACGTCGAGACGCTGGCCAACATCGCGCCGATCGTGCTGCGCGGCGCCGAGTGGTTCTCGTCGATCGGCACCGAGAAGAGCAAGGGCACCAAGGTCTTCGCCCTGACCGGTCAGGTCAAGAACACCGGCCTGATCGAAGTGCCGATGGGCATCTCGCTGCGCGAAGTCGTCTTCGACATCGGCGGTGGCCTGCCTGAGGGACGCACTTTCAAGGCCGTCCAGACCGGTGGCCCGTCGGGCGGCTGCATCCCGGCCCAGTTCCTGGACATGAAGGTCGACTACGAGTCCCTCGCCCAGGTCGGCTCGATCATGGGCTCGGGCGGCATGATCGTCATGGACGACAAGACCGACATGGTCGAAATCGCGCGCTTCTTCATGGAGTTCTGCATGGAGGAGTCGTGCGGCAAGTGCGTGCCCTGCCGCGTCGGCACGACCCAGATGCACGGCATCCTGGCGCGCATCGGCGACGGCAAGGCCAGCAAGGCCGACCTCGACACGCTCACCGAGCTGTGCGACATGGTCCGCCGGACCAGCCTGTGCGGCCTGGGCCAGTCGGCCCCCAACCCCGTGATTAGCACCCTGCGCTACTTCCGCGAGGAATACGAGAGCAAGCTGGTGAAGGACGGCAACCATGAGCGTTAAAACACTGACCATCGATGGCAAGGCCGTCAGCGCCGCCGAGGGCGACAGCGTCCTCGAGGCCGCCCGCGAGGCCGGGATCGAAATCCCCACCCTCTGCCACCTGGACGGTCTGACCGACATCGGTGCCTGCCGCATGTGTCTGGTCGAGGTGACAGGCTCGAACAAGCTCCTGCCCGCCTGCTCGACGCGCGTGGCCGAAGGCATGGAAGTGCGCACCAACACCGAGCAGCTGCGCAAATACCGCCGCATGGTGGTCGAGCTGCTCTTCGCCGAGCGCAACCACATCTGCGCCGCCTGCGTGGCCAACGGCCACTGCGAGCTGCAGGATGTCGGCATCGCGGTGGGCATGGACCACGTGCGCTACGACTACCTGTATCCCAATCTCAAGGTCGATGTCACACATCCGCTGTATGGCATGGACCAGAACCGCTGCATCCTGTGCGCGCGCTGCGTGCGGGTGTGCGATGAGATCGAGGGCGCCCACACCTGGGACGTCCTCGGACGGGGGGTCAAGGCCCGCGTCACCACCGACCTCAACCAACCCTGGGGGGAGGCACAGAGCTGCACCTCGTGCGGCAAGTGCGTCATGGCCTGCCCAACGGGCGCAATCTTCAAGCTCGGCTCCACGGTGGAGGAGAGCGTGAAGGAACGCGGCAAGCTGGCCTTCCTCAAGACCGCGCGCGACAAGAAGCAGTGGGTGCTCTAGCGCCACGGGAGAACAAGCATGAGCAAATTGAGATTCGCATCGGTGTGGATGGGTGGCTGCTCGGGCTGCCACATGTCCTTCCTCGACCTGGATGAGTTCCTGTTCGACCTGGCCGACAAGGTCGAGGTCGTCTACTCGCCCGTCGCCGATGTCAAGACCTACCCCGAGAACGTCGATGTCTGCCTGGTCGAAGGCGCCATCGCCAACCGCGACAACCTCGAGCTGATCCACACGATTCGCCGCAACACGCGCGTCGTGGCCGCGTTTGGCGATTGCGCGGTGACGGGCAACGTCACCGGGATGCGCAACCCGCTGGGAGGCCCGGAGATCGTGCTGGATGTCGCGTATCGCAACGGCCAGGTGCTGCGCCCTCAGATCCCCGACGATGAGGGTGTGGTTCCTCCGTTGGTCCCGAAGGTGTCGCCCGTGCACGTCGTCGTGCCGGTCGATCTGTATATCCCGGGCTGCCCGCCCTCGGCGAAGCGCATCCGGGCCGTCCTCGAGCGCGTGGTGGCGGGTCAGCCGGTCGAGATGATCGGCCGCGACCTGCTCAAGTTCGGCTAGCGCGTCAAGGAGAGACAAGATGAGTCAACGAATCGTGATCGACCCCGTCACCCGCATCGAGGGGCATGCCAAGATCTCGCTCTTCCTGAGCGACGCCGGTGACATCAGCGACGCGCGCTTCCATGTCGTCGAATTCCGCGGCTTCGAGAAGTTCTGCGAAGGCCGCCCGATCGGCGAGATGGCCGGCATCACCGCGCGCATCTGCGGCATCTGCCCCATCAGCCACATCATGGCCTCGGCCAAGACCGGCGATGACGTGCTGACCGTGCAGATTCCGCCCACCGCCGAGAAGCTGCGCCGTATGATGAACCTCGGCCAGTTCACGCAGTCGCATGCGTTGAGCTTCTTCCACCTGTCCTCGCCCGACTTCCTGTTGGGCTGGGACAGCGACCCGGCCAAGCGCAACGTCTTCGGGCTGATCGAGAAGCAGCCCGATCTTGCCCGGGCCGGAATCCGGCTGCGGCAGTTCGGCCAGGAAGTCATCGAGCTGCTGGGCGGCAAGAAGATCCACCCCGCCTGGGCGGTCCCGGGCGGCGTCCGCGAGCCCCTCAGCGCCGAGGCGCACAAGCACATCCTCGGGCGGCTGCCCGAGGCGCGCGCGACCACGGAGACGGCGCTCAACCTCTTCAAGGGCATGCTGGACAAGCACCGCGAGGAGACCGAACACTTCGGCAACTTCCGCTCGCTGTTCGTCGGCCTGGTCAGCCGGGACGGCGCACTGTGGGAGCACTACGACGGCTATCTGCGCGTGGTGGACAGCGACGGCAACATCCTGGTCGACGAGCTGGACCCGCGCCGCTACCACGAGATCATCGGCGAGGCCGTCGAGCCCTTCTCGTATCTCAAGTCGCCGTTCTACAAACCGCTCGGCTATCCGCAGGGCATGTATCGTGTTGGACCGTTGGCCCGACTGAACGTGTGCTCGCGCATCGGCACCCCGCTGGCCGATGCCGAGCTGGCCGAGTTCCGCCAGCGCGTCGGCAGCGGCGGCATCGTGACGTCCTCGTTCATGTATCACTACGCCCGGCTGGTTGAGATCCTGGCCGCGCTGGAGCGCATCGGCATGCTCCTGCATGACCCGGACATTCTGTCCAAGCGCGTGCGCAGCGTGGGCAGCATCAACAAGCTGGAGGGTGTGGGGGTGAGCGAGGCCCCGCGCGGCACGCTCTTCCATCACTACCACGTCGATGAGAACGGGTTGATCAAGAAGGTCAACCTGATCGTGGCGACCGGCAACAACAACCTGGCGATGAACCGCACCGTCAAGCAAATCGCCCAGCACTACATCAAGGACATCAAGGGCGGCAAGATCCCGGAAGGGCTGCTCAACCGCGTCGAGCACGGCATCCGCTGCTACGACCCGTGCCTGAGCTGCTCCACCCATGCCTTTGGCGCCATGCCGATGAAGGTCGAGGTCGTCGCTGCCGACGGCCGCGTCCTTGCCGAACAGGTGCGTGACTGACGATGACCGCAGACGGGACCCGCGCCACGGACGCACCGCCCATCACCCTGGTGATCGGCTACGGCAACACCCTTCGCCGCGATGACGGCGCGGGTCCCAGCATCGCAACCTCGCTCGACGAGCACCTGCCCGCCGACTCCGGCGTGCAGGTGCTCGTTGCCCATCAGCTCATGCCCGAGCTGGCGCCCCGCCTGAGCGAGGCACAACGGGCGATCTTCATCGATGCCTTCGAGGCCGCCCCGGACGATGAGACGATCCGCGAGACCGTCCTCACGCCGCGGGCCGGCACAGATCCCTTCAACCCGCATGTCAGCGACCCGGCCAGCCTGCTCTGGCTGGCCGAGTCGTTGTATGGCCGCGCACCCGCCGCCCGACTGATCGCGGTACCGGGCAGCGACTTTGCGTTTGGGGAGGGCTGCAGCGACGCCACGGCGCGCGCGTGCGCAAGCGCGCTCGAGCGCCTGCGTCAGCTGCTTCTGCCCCAGCCAAGAGAATGACCGCGATCACTGGCCGCGGCGGATGGCCTGGATGCCATCGGCCGCACGAGACCTGAGGCAAACACATGCCATCTGTTACCCACGGAAGCGCCATCGGGCGCGAATCGCTCGAATACCACGAGCGCGCCCCGCACGGCAAACTTCAGATCGTCCCCACCAAGCCCTGCTCCACGCAGCGCGACCTGTCATTGGCCTACACCCCCGGCGTCGCCGAGCCGTGCCTGGCCATCCACGCCAACCCCGATGACGTCTACCGCTACACCGCCAAGGGCAACCTCGTCGCAGTCGTCAGCAACGGCACCGCCGTGCTCGGGCTGGGCAACATTGGCGCCGCGGCCGGCAAGCCGGTGATGGAAGGCAAGGGCCTGCTCTTCAAGCGCTTCGCCGACATCGACAGCATTGACATCGAGCTGGCCACCGAGGACGCCGACAAGATCATCGAGGCGGTCAAACTGATGGAGCCCACCTTCGGCGGGATCAACCTCGAGGACATCAAGGCGCCCGAGTGCTTCTACATCGAGGAGCGCCTGCGGGCCGAGATGAACATCCCGGTCATGCACGACGACCAGCACGGCACCGCGATCATCTCGGGCGCGGCGCTGCTCAACGCCCTCGAAATCGCGGGCAAGGACAAGACCAAGGCGCGCATCGTGATCAACGGCGCCGGCGCATCAGCGCTCGCCTCCGCGCGCTTCTACGTCCTGCTTGGCGTCCCGCGCCAGAACATCACCGTGTGCGACAGCAAGGGCGTGGTCTATGCCGGCCGCACGGCGGGCATGAACCGTTACAAGGAGGAGTTCGCCGTCGAGACCAAGGCCCGCACACTGGCTGAGGCCCTGGTCGGCGCGGATGCCTTCGTCGGGCTTTCGGCGGCCAACTGCGTCACGCAGGACATGGTGCGCAGCATGAACCATGATCCGCTGATCATGGCCATGGCCAACCCCGACCCGGAGATCCCGTATGAGGAGGCCCGCAGCGCCCGCCCGGATGCCATCGTGGCGACCGGCCGCTCCGACTACCCGAACCAGGTCAACAACGTGCTGGGCTTCCCCTTCATCTTCCGCGGCGCGCTGGACGTGCGCGCCCGCCAGATCAACGAGGACATGAAGGTTGCCGCCGCCCGCGCCCTGGCCGAGCTGGCCCGTCAGGATGTGCCGGAGGAGGTGCTCCGAGCGTACGGGCTGACCGAGCTGAGCTTCGGGCGCGACTATCTGATCCCCAAGCCGCTCGACCCGCGCGTGCTGCTGTGGGTGTCGCCGGCCGTCGCCGGGGCCGCCATGAAGAGCGGCGTCGCGCGCGTCACCGTCGACCTGGATGAATACCGCGAGTCGCTCGACACGCGGCTGGGCCAGTCGCGCGAGATCATGCGTGTGGTGGTGAACAAGGCCCGCAATGCGCCGAAGCGCATCGTGCTGGCCAATGGCGAGGCAGACAACGTCGTGCGCGCCGCCCACCAGATCGTCGAGGACGGCATCGCGAAGCCCGTGCTGCTGGGTGACCCGAACACCATCCGCGAAAAGGCCGAGCACCTGCACGTCGCCCTCGATGACATCGAGATCGTCGACCCCGCGACGGCTGCCGGCCGCGACGAGTATGCCAAGCGGCTGTTCGATCAGCGCGCCCGCAAGGGCATGACGCTGGGCGGTGCCCGCCAGCTCCTGCGCAACGCCGGCTACTACGGCGCGGCGATGGTCAACGCCGGCGACGCCGACGGCCTGATCCTCAGCGCCGGGCTGGACTACCGCGAGGCCATGCGGCCGGCGCTGCGCGTGATCGGTCGCGCGCCCGGCGTCAGCACCGCAGCCGGCGTGTATCTCGTCACCCTCAAGAACCGCCCGATCTTCTTCGCCGACGCGACCGTCAACATCGAGATGGACGCCGAGCGCATGGCCGAGATCGCCCTGCTCACGGCCGACCTGGCGCGCAAGTTCGACATCACACCGCGCGTCGCGATGTTGAGCTTCTCGAACTTTGGCAGCGCCCGCCATCCCCGCTCGGACATGGTGCGCGAGGCGGTGGCCATCGCGCGCCGCCGGGATCCCCGGCTGGTCGTCGATGGCGAGATGCAAGCCGACGTGGCCCTGTCCGCCGAGCTGCTCAAGGGCGACTACGCCTTCAGCGTGCTCGGCAAGCCCGCCAACGTGCTGATCTTCCCGAGCATCGAAGCCGGGCACATCGGCTACCGGCTGGCCCAGGAGCTCGCGCAGGCTGACATCGTCGGGCCGATGTTCGTCGGGCTGCGCCGGCCCGTGCACATCGTCAACCGCGGCGATCACGTCCGCGACATCGTCAACCTGGCCGCCTACGCCGTGGTCGAGGCCCAGTCCACGGCCGCCTGAAACAACACCGCCCTGCATCGGGTGCATCAATACTGACGCAGCGCCGCTCATCGGAGCGGCGCTGCGCGCTTTTCGCGGCAATTGCACTGGCCAGTTGGCCAGTACCCGATTAGCCAGTTGGGAGGTGCCTTCCCCGCTTCAACCCGATACACTGCCCACCAGTTTCACCCAGACGCACGACAAATTCAGCAGGAGATTACCATGCGCGGCTTTATTGAATTCATGTCCTCCCAAAACGGGCGCTATGCCCGTATGGCGATCGGCGCAGTCCTGTTCCTGCTGGGTGTGTTTGTTCTGAACACCAGCTCGATTGTCCAGATTCTGGTTATGCTGATTGGCGCGGTGGTCTTCGGAGCGGGTGCCTTTGATTACTGCCTGTTTGCCCCGCTGGCCGGCCTGCCCATCAAGGGCGCGGACACGCGCAAGGCCCTTCGCAAATAATCTGCAGCGCGCCTGACCCGGCGCTGCACGCGGACCACCTTTTCCCCCCAGGTGGTCCGCGTATTATTTTTCCCCCTTTCGGCGACCGGGCAGGTCGGAACTGCCCGCCCGGCCGTTGCATCGCCAGCAGGCACGGCGTATCATCCGGGCGAGGACACCGCGTCGCGGTGATCCGCCAGCGCACCCTTCATCCTGTGAGCCCCGACCAGTGATGCCGGCCCCACCTCCCCGGCGGGACCGGAAGGAGGACAACATGCGCGCGAAGTCCGATGCCACCCTGCACGGCGACGTGCTGGCGGCCCTTCAGTTTGAGCCCAGTCTGAACGAGACCCGCATCGCCCTGAACGTCCGCAAGGGCATCGTCACGCTGCTCGGCAACGTCGACAGCTATGCCGACAAGGCCACCGCCGAGCGCGTGATCCGCCGCATCGAGGGCGTCCGCGGGATTGCCAACGCGCTGGACGTCGAGCTCCCCGACCA
>JAIBCK010000166.1 GCA_019694215.1 Thermoflexales bacterium | reverse complement strand
CGGCAGCTCGGTCGGGGGCTGCGCGGCGAGCAAAATGTCAAACGCAGGAACCCCAAACAACGGCAGCCCGGCCGAGACCGCCATCCCCTTGGCAATGGCAAGCCCGCAACGCACGCCGGTAAAGGAGCCCGGCCCAATGGCGACGGCCACCGCGGCCAGGTCCGCCGGCCCGATCCCGCAGGCGAACATGAGCTCCTGGATGCGCGCGCTCACCGCCGCGGTGTGGTGGCGGTCGGTCTCCCAGGCGGATTCGGCGCGCAGCGTGGTCGCGTCGCGCAGCGCGATGGCGCTGCGGCGCGTGCAGGTGTCGATGGCCAGCAGGACGTCGCCCATATCGCTACACCCCGAAAGCGAGCTTGCGGAACTTGAGCAGCGTCTGCCAGGCCGAGGCGCTCTGGGTCGAGAAGGTCAGGTTGCGCTTCGACGGCGCCGTCACCGCAAAGCGCACGCGCAGCGCTTCCGGCGGGAGCTGATCCCAGGCCCGCTCGGGCCACTCGATGACAATGACGCCGTCGTTGTCTTCGAGCAGCTCCAGCAGCCCGGTCGACGCGACATCCTCGGCGCGTTCGGCGCGATACAAATCGACGTGATACAGACGCGCCCCCGCGTCGGGCTCGCGGTGATGTTCCTGCAGCATCGTAAAGGTTGGGCTGCGCAGCTCCTGGGCCGCCCCCCAGCCCATGCCGATGCCGCGCGCGAAATGGGTCTTGCCCGCGCCGAGATCGCCCTGAAGCGCGACCACGCACACGGGCGGGATGGCCTGCGCGAAGCGCGCGCCAAGGCGCTGGGTCTGCTCATCGCTGTGGCTGACGCACTCAAAGGAAAGCGGATCAAGAATCGGCATCCGGCGCGGATTGTACCGCTCGGCACACGCTCACGGGCGCTTCAGGCCGCACTCGGATGCATCTGGCACACTCGGGGCACGATGCAAGTACTGAACCGAACCCTGGCGGCCGTGACAGTCCTGTTTGTGCTGTCCGCCTGCACAACCAACACGACACCATCACCAAACGCGACCGCGACGCGCGCAGCTGCCCCTGCGCCGACGGCGACGCAGACCGCGCCAGCGCCGACACCGCAGCCGGCGACACCGGCCATCCTGGCCGCGACCACTCTGGCCGAGGCCACGCCGTCGGCGACGCCTGCGCTGGCATCGACACCGAGCGCAGCCCCGACCGCCTGCGCCGCGAAGGCGACCCCGGCGCAGACCGAAGGGCCGTACTACCTCGCCAATCCCCCGGCCAAGGACTCGTTGGTCGAGCCGGGCATGGCGGGCACACGGGTGACGCTGCGCGGGCGCGTGTTTGACCTGCAATGCCGGCCGATCGCCGGTGCCAAAGTCGATGTCTGGCAGGCCGATGCGGCCGGTGCCTACGACCTGAAAGGCTATCGCCTGCGCGGCGTGACAACCGCCGACGCCGTGGGCGCCTACAGCATGGCGACCATCCGCCCCGGCTTGTATCCCGGGCGAACCAGCCACATCCACGTCAAGGTCTGGCTGCCCAACGGAAAGACACTGACCACGCAGGTGTACTTCCCCGGCGTCGCCGCCAACAACACGGATGGCATCTACGATGCCGCGCTGCTGGCGGCCATGTCTCAGGCGGCGGACGGCAGCGAGATCGCGGAGCTCAACTTCTTCGTCGCACCGTGATAAGCTGCGCGACGGCATGCCTCCGATTCCCGTCACCCTGATCACCGGCTTTCTTGGCGCCGGCAAGACCACGCTGCTGAACCGCATTCTCAAGGCCGAACACGGCCTGCGGATCGCGGTCATGGTCAACGACTTCGGCGCGATCAACATCGACAGCGAGCTGGTGGTGGGCGTGGAGGGCGAGACGGTCAGCCTGGCCAACGGTTGCATCTGCTGCACCATCCGCGACGACCTGCTCAGCGCGGCGCTGGCGCTGGTGACGCGCCCGGACCCGCCCGAGTACATCGTGATCGAGGCCAGCGGCGTGTCCGACCCCTTCTCGGTCGCGCAGACCTTTCTGCTGCCGTCGCTGCAGCGCCACGCCCGCCTGGATGCGATCATCGCCGTCGTCGACGCCGAGCAGATCCGCGACATCGGCCCGCACAACGAGATGCTGGCGATGGATCAGGTGGGTGCCGCCGACCTGGTCGTGCTGAACAAGATCGATCTGGTCGACCGGGCGGCGCTCGGCGCGGTGCGTGGCTGGATTCGCGAGGTCAGCCCGGAGGCGCGGGTGATTGAAGTCCGTTATGCCGATGCGCCCCTGGCCCTGCTGCTGGGCGTGGGCGCCTTTGACCCCGAGCGCCTGGCCAGCCGCCCGACCCGTGAGGGGCACGCGCACGAGGCCGGCGAACACGAACACGCGCACAGCGGACACGACAGCGTCTTCAGCACCTGGTCATATCGCAGCGCGGCGCCCCTGCGACAGGCCGCGCTGGAGCGCGTGATCGACAACCTCCCCCCCACGATCTATCGCGCCAAGGGCGTGGTATGGCTGCACGAGAACCCCGTCCGCAAGGTCGTGCTGCAGGTGGTGGGCAAGCGGGCGTCGCTCAGCCTGGGCGAGCTGTGGCCGGCCGACGCGGCGGGCGCGCCGCGTGAGACGCGCCTGGTCGTGATCGGCGCGCACGGCACGCTCGACCCGGCCCGTCTGCAGGCCGTCTTCGATGGCTGCCGCGTCGATGCAACCTCGGCGGCCGCCCCGGCGGAGGATTCCCTGCGCCAGGCGCTGGATTGGGTGCGGCGGAGCTTCGGGCGTTAGCCCTGCATCAGGCGGGCAACGCTGGCCACGCTGTCGCCCTCGCGCGGGTTGATCAGCCGCGAGCCCTTGGTGGCGCGGCCGCTGGCCGGGATGTCCGTCACCTTCTGGCGCAGCGCGACGCCGTCGGCGGTGATGAAGGTGACCTCGTCAGTGGGCTTGACCACGCGCGCGGCCACCAGGCGTCCCGTCGCATCGAGGTTGCTCGTCATCGTGCGCATGCCCCCACCGCCGCGGCCCTTGGCGGTGTATTCGTCCAGCGGGGTGCGTTTGCCAAAGCCGCGCTCGGTGACGGTGAGCAGGAAACCGCCTTCCTCGGCGACCTCCATCCCGGCGATGTAGTCGCCGTCCTTCTTCAGCCGCATCGCGCGCACGCCGCCGGCCGAGCGGCCCATGCGGCGCACCAGGCCCTCTGAGAAGCGCAGCGCCTGCCCCATCGCCGTGACGATGAGCACGTCCTCACTCCCGGATGTCAAACGGACGTAGGTCAGCTCGTCCTCGGCCTGCAGGCCCATGCAGATCAGCCCGCTGGCGCGGATGTTGGCGAACGCGCTCAGGTCGACGCGCTTGATCCGCCCGCGCCGCGTGCACATCGCAACCGTGGGCGTGCGCGGGCCGGCCGAAAGCCCGGCAGGCTCAGAAGTCTCCGCCTCGCCATTCTCGGCGGCTCCGCC
>JAIBCK010000165.1 GCA_019694215.1 Thermoflexales bacterium | reverse complement strand
TCGAGGTACATGTCGGCCAGCATGCTCTTGACCGCGAAGTTCAGCTTCGCGTGCTTGGCGCTGGTGTCGATGCCGTCGGCGAGGCTCACCAGCGGCACGCCGGCGAACTGCAGCCGCTTGAAGATGTGCGCGGCGTCGCCCATGTCGCGCGACAGCCGCGACACGTCCTCCGTGATGATGACGTCGATGCTGCCAGCCTCGACCGCCTGCATCATCGACTCGAGCCCGGGCCGCGCCATGCTGGCGCCCGACACCGCGTAGTCGGCGAACACCGTGGCCCGTGTCGGATCGCCGCCGGCCCGCTTGATCGCCTCGCGCGCCCGCCGCGCCTGGTCCTCGATGCTCGCCTCGCTCTGCAGCTCCGACGAGTACCGCGCGTAGATGGCGACCCGTCCCGTCACGACCTTCGGATGCATGTCCCTACTCCTCGCCCCGTGGGCTCTCGCTCGGTTGCTGCGGCCTGGCGTGAAGCTCCCAGGCGCGCTCGATCAGGTACGCGACCAGCTCACGGTCGCGCCGGTCGCGATCGTCGGCCGGCGCCGCGGCCGGCGGCGGGTCGTCGGGGTGGCGCCGCATCACGCAACCCCAGGTGGTGCATGAGGACGATCGTGCAGTACGACGAGACCGAACGCGCGTCCTCTTCCGCGGCCCGCTCCAGCGCTGCCTTGACCGCCTTCGGCAGGCGAATCGTGAGCGTGCCGTCCTTCTCCATCGGAGTGAATGTAAGACATCCGCACCGCGCAAGCAACCGCCCCATGCCGCGGCAGCGACCGGCCCTCAGGGTCAACGGTCGCGATAGACCATGGTCGCGTGGCGTGCGAGATTCGTTGTCGATGCGGACGTCGTCGATTGGTCGCGTCTTCTGGGGCCTCACCGCCGGGATGGTGATGGGAAGCAACGGCTGCACAACGCAGCGCCCAACCGTCAGCGAAGCATGCCCGCAGCCCGATGAGTCGGCCGACAACGCGCCCGGCAGCGACCTCTCTCGCGCCGGTGAGACACGCACTGCCCTCGCGCTGCAGATCTCGCAGGGCTCCTTGGACAACGGCGGCGGCATGACCTGGTTCGCCGGCCCCCCTGACGCGACCACCCTCTACGTCCACAACCTGCCTGTCTGCAACGAGGCAACACTTCAGGGGCTCGCGAAGTACATCGACGGCCCACGCGGCTTTCGCGCGACCGGGTTCGTCCGCGTGTCCTGCTACCCCGAGACGGTCTTTGCGTTCGATGTACCGGCCGCGGGTGATGTCGTCCGGATCGAGCAACCCGGCCGAGGCGATGGATGGTTCTGCGCGATCGTCGATCGCAACATCGACGCAGGCTTCTGCCTGCGCGACCCAGGGCGCTGCCGCGCCTTGGCCACCGGCGTGCGCGGCGCCGAGCCGACATGCGAGGCCCGGAACAAGGCGTACTGCTCCTCGCTCAACGGCACCGTCAACTGTTTCACTTCCGCCGAAGCGTGCGTGCACCTCAGCGACGAGGGCTCGACGCCCTGCGACGTTGAGTACTGACTGGGCGCGGGTCATGGCCTCCTCCGCGCAGTCCGAGGGGCCCGTGCCGGAGGGGCGACGAACGCGATCCGCATCGGTGGCCTAGGTGGCATCGCAGACGCGGTCGCAGTCGGCGCCTTGCCCTCCTCCTTGGGGAGCATGCTCGACAGCTTGGCGATCAGCAGATCGATCGCTTGGCCTGGGTCGATGCCCGCGAGCGGGCTCGGGGCCGGCGCGCCCGGCATTGTGATCGGCTTGCCGACTTCGGCTTCGAGCGCGGCCAGGATGGCGCGGCACGCGGCTGCGCCGTGGCGCTTCTGCTCGGCGGTAGCGTCGGCATTGACGGCCGCGCGGATGGCTTCGATCTGTCTCTCCATACATGATCTCTCGGTGCGGGGGCGTCCGTACGAGGTTGCTGGCGGTCGCGCGCCCGCCCCAAACCTGACGGGGGGCGCGGTACCGTCGCCAACATGACGTTGAAGGGGATTGAGCTCGTGTTCACTCAAGGGCTATGCGCGGAGCTGATCGCATTGAGAGAGGCGGCCTTCCCAGGCCGCTCCCCTTCAGATGAGTTCGACGCGCTCAGCACCCATTGCAACGCAATCAGCGACGGGCACGTTGTTGGCTCTGTTCGGCTGACCAGGGGGCCGCATGGGCCGCTTTCGAGATGGCTGCCCGGATGGCCCCTTCCGGTCAGGCATGACACCATTGAACTGACACGCGGTGCTGTACATCCAACGCGTGTACGGGCTGGCCTGTATCGGGCGCTGATGCTGAACACCTTGCTGGCCGCGCGAACTGTCGGCGCACAGTTGTGCACCGCCGCGGTGGAGCCAGACTTCGTCGGCAGGCGATTCCTAAGCGACCTTGGTTTCGAAGAAGTCGGCCGCCCGCTCAAGATGCGTCCCGGTGACCCCGCGGGTGAACTACAGCCACTCTGTGTTGAAGTGAACAAGTTGAGTGACTTGCGTCCGGCGTTGGTCTGCGCGCCGCCAAACTTCTAGAACGGCACCTCCTCCGGCTGACCGATCAGGTTGTCGCGGGGGCGCAGGCGACGGATCAGGCGCGCCTCTTCATCGAGGGCGGCGGGGCCGGACATGACGCGGACGGCGACCTCGACGCGGTCGCGGCGGTAGGTGAGGCCGGGGTCGTGGCCCTCGGCGTACTGGCCGCGCCAGAAGCCCTTGTAGCGGCGCCACTCCTGGAAGTGCCGGGTGAGGGTCTCGTAGAGGTTGTCGGTGTGGCTCTCGCCGACGTAGACGACGATCGGATCGCCGGCGGCGTCGCGCTCGCGGATGACGTAGACGCCGGACTTGCCGCGGAGCGCCTGGACCCAGTCGGGGTAGCGGTCGCCGCGGGCGCCGACCGGGCGGTACGTGAGCGCGGCGCCGCGGTTGCGGTGCGGGGCGCGCTCGATCGTCCGGTGGCGCCAGCGGCGGAGCCAGGGGCCGGGATCGACGGCGCGTGAGCGCAGGTGATCGGCCCACAGCTCGAGGTGCAGGTGCATCAGGTGGCGCGGGTCGGTCGGGTCGCCGCCGATGGTGCCGAGCGGCTCGCCGGCGGCCACGGCCTGGCCGAGCTCGACGGCGAGGCTGGCGAGGTGCGTGTAGTAGCTGGTCCACCCGTCGGCGTGGCGGATCGTGACGGTGCCGCCGCGCGGCGTGTGGCGCGCCTGGGTCACCAGGCCGGGGCCGATGGCCAGCGCCGGTACGTTGTCGGGCATGAAGTAGTGCAGCGAGCCGTGGGGCGTGCCCGGCGGGTACAGCGCGGTCTGATCGAGCGCGTGGCGGCGGCGGAACATCACGTCGGCGCCGAGGTGCTTGCGCTTGCCGCCGTCACGCGGCGAGCCCCAGCCGTCGGACACCTCGGCGCGGCGGTCGCCGAGCGCGGGCACCGGGAACACCCACGAGGTCGGGGGCTCGCGCAGCACCGGC
>JAIBCK010000164.1 GCA_019694215.1 Thermoflexales bacterium | reverse complement strand
ACGCGGGGCGCATGTCCATGCGCCCCTACGGCGCTCGCCGTTCGGCCACGGTGGCGCCCTCGGCCCCAAAATCTTCAGAAAACCTTCAAGTTCGGGCCGCCGTCCCTTCAAGTTGCCGACCTATCCTCCAAAACGTGCCGAAACACTCAGGTTTTGGCGAAAACAAGTTTCGGAGGACAGAACATGAACAAGAAAATTGGCAAGTTGGCGGCGGTCGGGGCCCTGGTGGGCATGATCGCAACGGCCAGCATCGGCGTCGCCGTGCAGTCGGCGATGGCCCAGACCCCAACCCCGCAGACCCCGGTGACGCAGCAGTCGGGCGGCCGCCAGCGCGGCGGCGGGGCGCCCTCGCAGTCCCAGTCAGGCGCACCGGCCCAGAGCGGCGACAACGCCCAGGCCGGCGGCGCCGACTTTGGCGGACGTGGCGGGCGCGGCGGACCGGAAGGCCGCGGCGGAGGCCCAGGCGGCATGGACCTCAAGGGCGGCGAGTCGGTGACGGTTACCGGCACCATCGCGCAGTATGTCGTCGACAGCAACAACGTCTCGGTCGGCTTTGACCTCGCGGACAAGACCCAGGTGCGCCTGCCCCCGGGCGACGTCACCGAAGTGCAGAAGCTCTTCCCGATCAACACCCAGGTCACCCTCGTCGGTCACTCGATGACCAAGTCGGATGGCAGCAAGGTGCTGCTGCCCCGGACGATCAGCGCCGGCAGCAACACCTACACGGTCAGCAAGCCCGACAAGCGCGGTGAGATGCCGCCGCCGGATGCGAATGGCGCGGCGCCCGCAGCGCACGAAGTCGTCACGGTGACGGCGACCATCGCCTCGCTCGACCTGAGCGACTCCGGCAACCTGATGGGCATCACGCTGAGCGACAAGACGGTCGTGCACCTGCCGAGGGTCGATGCGACCACGGCAGCCAAGTTCAAGGTCGGCGCCTCGGTCGAAGTGGTCGGCGACAAGCACACCGAGAGCGACGGCACGGTCGACCTGCGCGCCCACAGCATCAAGCTGAACGGCGAGACGGTCTTTACGGCCCCTGCCGGTGGCAAGGGCGGCCCGCACGGCGGACGCGGGCCCGGCGGCAAGGCGCCTCAGCCGACGAACAGCGCCACCCCGACGACGCCTTAACAAATCCTCGACCGCGAGACCCCACCGATGCACAGGACCGGTGGGGTTTCGCCTTTCCCCACCCTCTGTCGTCGTACACTTCTCCCGATGAGCGACCCCGAGCCCCGTCCCGAAATCCGCGTCCTGGTCGTCGATGACGAAGCCTCGCTCGCCGATCTCATCCGCACCGGCCTGACCTACGAGGGGTTCGAGGTCAGCGTCGCCGAGGATGGCGTCACTGCGTTGGACCTTGCGCGCACCCAGCGCCCGCACGTCGTCGTGCTGGACTGGATGATGCCGGGTCTGGACGGCATTCAGGTCTGCCGCAAGCTGCGCGCCGCCAGCGATGTCTCCATCCTCATGCTCACCGCCCGCGGCGAGTTGGAGGATCGCGTGGCCGGCCTCGACGCGGGCGCCGATGACTATCTGGTCAAGCCCTTCCGCTTTCAGGAGCTGCTCGCGCGGATCAACGCCATGCTGCGCCGGCGGAATCTCCAGCTGCGCAAACGCCTGACGGTCGGAGATCTGTCGCTGGACCGCGAGACCCGCGAGGCCTGGCGCAACGATCAGCCCGTCACCCTCACCCCGCGCGAGTTCGGCCTGCTGGAGTTGCTCATGTCGCACCCCCGCCAGGTGTTCTCGCGCGAGCAGATGCTCAACCGGGTGTGGGGCTATGACTGGGTGGGCGACGCCAACGTCGTCGAGGTGCACATCTCATCACTGCGGGACAAGATCGGCGACCCGGAGCGCCAGCTCATCCGCACTGTGCGCGGCGTGGGCTACACCCTGCGGGGATAGACAGCCATGAAGCAATTTCCGCTGCGCTGGCGCATCCCCGCCCTCTACGCCCTCATCCTCCTGCTGACGCTGAGCGGAGCCAGCGCCCTGCTCTACGCCCAGCAGGAGCGCTTTCTCATTGATGACCTGGCTGCCCGTCTGATCGAGCGCGTCTCGCCGTTGATGGATCGACGTCTGATCGACGCGCCCACGCGTGGCCCCGGGGGGCGCGACCCGAACCGCACCCGCGACGACCTCATCACCCTTGTCAGCGACCTGACCGACCGCGATCTTGGCGCGATGGTCTATGGCCTGGATGGCAGCCCCATCGTCACCACCACGCGCGGCCTGGCCCTGCCCATCCCGGATGCCGACCAGCTCGCCCGGGCCGGGCGTGGCGCCAACGCGCCAATCGTCACGCGCGGCGCGGGGGGCAATGCGCTGTGGATGCTGTTGCCCGCGCGAAGCAATCCGGGTGAGGCAGCAGCCATCCTGCAGGTCGGTACCGATCTGTCCGCGACCGATGGCGCGCTTCGCACGCTCGCGCTGGCGCTCGCCGTCAGCGTGGCCGTCGTCGTCATCGCCACGACCGCGCTGGGGGTCACCGTCACCCGGCGCGCGCTCGGCCCGCTCGATCGCGTCGTGAACGCCAGCGCGCGGATCGCCGGCGGCGACCTCAGCCAGCGCGTCGGGCTGAGCGGAAGTGATGAACTCGGACGGCTGGGCGCCTCATTTGACGGGATGGTCACGCGCCTTGAGTCGGCCTTCGCCGCGCAGAAGCGCTTCGTCGCCGATGCCGCCCACGAGCTGCGCACCCCGCTCACGGTGATGAGCGGCTCGATCGACCTGCTGCGCATGGGCGTCGCCGAAGGGGACCCGCAAACCACGACGCGCCTGCTAAACAATCTGGATGTGGAGCTCGACCGTGTGACGCGGCTGAGCAACGACCTCCTCACCCTGAGCGTGCTCGACGCCCAGCCGCGCCTGAGCCTGCAGCCCCTCGACCTCTCCGCGCTCTTGCGCAACGTGGCCGAGCGCTACACGCCGGCGCTCTCGGCGCATGCATTCGACCTTCGCGTCGCCGATGGCCTGCGGGCGCGCGGCGACGAGGACCGCCTGCGGCAGGTTTTTGTCAACCTGCTGGACAACGCACGAAAACACACACCGGCCGGCGGGCGTATCACATTGGGGGCCGCAGCGGAAGCCGGCAACGTCCGCGTGTGGGTCGAGGACACCGGAGCCGGGATCCCGGAGGAGGCTCTGCCGCATTTGTTTGATCGCTTCTACCGCGTCGACGACGCGCGCGCCCGGGCCGCCGGGGGCAGCGGGCTGGGCCTCGCCATCTGCCGCGCCATCACCGACGCGCACGCTGGACAGATCGGCGTCAGCAGCACGCCCGGGAAGGGCAGCACGTTCTGGGTTACGCTTCCCCGCCATGAGCCCTGAACCCGCCGCCACGCCCGAATCGCTTGTCCAACGTGCCCGTGCCAGCGCCGCCGCACAGGTCGAGCGGCAATATCAGCATCTGAACTGGGCCGGTCCGCGCCCCCGCGACCGCGCCAGCCTCGCCGCGCAGGT
>JAIBCK010000163.1 GCA_019694215.1 Thermoflexales bacterium | reverse complement strand
CGAACTTCAGTCCGCCGGGCGCGGGGTGTGCGACACTTCAAGGCTGGCGCGGTCGCCCTTGCCGGTGGCGGCGCAGACAGGATCATGACGACTTTTGAAGAACGCTTGAGCCGCGCGCTTGGCGCAGAGACCGTGACGCTGGATCCAGCCAGTTTGCAGAATTATGCGTTGGGCGGAGTTGGTCCCTGCGCGTGTGCGACCCCGACCAGCGTCGAACAGGTGTCGGTGGCCGTGGCCCTGGCAGCCGAGGCCGGCGTCCCGTGCATCCCGTGGGGGGGCGGCACGCGCCAGTCCTACGGCCGGCCCCCCCGGCTGGCCCGGGCGCCGCTCATCCTGCGCACCACGGCGCTCAACCGCGTGCGCGACTACACGCCCGATGACCTGGCCATCTCGGTCGAGGCGGGGATGACGCATCGCGGCCTGTCCGCGGTGCTCGACCCGCACCGCCAGTTTCTGCCGCTGGAGGTGCCGCTTGCGGCGCGGGCGACCCTTGGCGGGACGCTGGCCGTGGACGCCGACGGCCCGCGCCGCCATGCCTATGGCGGGTGCCGCGACGCGCTGGTTGGGATCGAGGTCGTGGAGGCCACCGGTCGGCGCAGCAAGGCCGGCGGCATCGTGGTCAAGAACGTGACCGGCTTCGACATGATGAAGCTGTACACCGGCAGCCTCGGGAGCCTGGCCGTGATCACCGCCGCCAACTTCAAGCTATTGCCCGTTGGGCGCGCCAGCACGACGGTCGTCGCAGCGGCGGCGAGCCTGCCCGCGCTCTTTGCGCTGGTCGATGCCCTGCACGCCAGCCCGTTGGTGCCGACGGCGTGCGAGCTCAGCGATTGCGGCTGGGGGACGCAGCCGGGGTGGCGGATCGCTATCCAGGCCGAGGGGCTGCCAGCCGCCGTCGAGCGGCATCGCGGCGCCTTAGAGGCGATGGCCGCGCAGGCCGGGCTTTCCGGCATCCGCACGCTCGAAGCGGGCGAGGCCGGCGCGCTGTGGGCGCGAATCGCCGACTTCAACCAGGCCGGGCAGGGCGATGCGCTCATCCGTCTGGCCGTCCTGCCCGCAGACCTGGCGCGCGCGCTCGGCGTTGCGGGTGCGCGCGCGGCGGAAGCCGGGCTCGGGCTGCGCTTCACGGCGCGGGCGCTGGCGGGGGTCGCCTACCTGCGCGTGGCCGGAGATGCGCTCGCTGAATGGCTGAATGCGTTGTGCGCGACGCTCCCGGGCGCGAACATCGTGGCGCTGGATGCCGCGCAGGCGCTGCCGGATGCCCTGCGGGTCGGGGCTCCACCGGCCGGACGGGCCGTGATGGCCGCGCTCAAGACCGAGTTTGATCCCAACAACCTGCTCAACCCCGGCCGCGCGCTGGTCGATGCGGAGGCGAAGACGCCATGACGGACAACGTATTGCTCGGCTTCTCCGGCGCGGACAGCCCGGACCCGGGCGTCATCAACAGCTGCGTGCATTGCGGCCTGTGCCTGCCCAGCTGCCCAACGTACCGTGAAACCCTGCTGGAGATGGCATCGCCGCGCGGCCGGATCTACCTCATGCGCGGGGTGAGTGATGGCGCGATTTCGCTGGCCTCGGACGTCTTTGTCGATCAGATGGGGCTGTGTCTGAATTGCCGCGCCTGCGAGGCGGTTTGCCCGAGCGGCGTGAAGTACGGCGGCATCCTCGAAGCCAGCCGCGTCCAGGTGCAGCGCCTGCGGGCCGAGGGCGCGGCCGGGACCGCGGGGCCGCGCATGGGCGCGCGCGAGCGGCTGGTCCGCGGCTTCGTCTTCGGCCGCCTCTTCCGCGACATGGGGCTCTTCCGCGCCTTCTCGGGGCTGCTGCGCTTCTATCAGCGCAGTGGCCTGCAGGCGCTGGCGCGCAAGCTGGGCGTGCTCAAGCTGCTGGGCATGGCGGAGATGGAGCACATGCTGCCGCGGATGAGCGCGCGCTTTGTCGTGCCCAGGGGTCAGGCGCATCCCGCCCCGGCCGCGCGCCAGTATCGCGTGGCGATGTTGAGCGGCTGCGTAATGGCGACGGCCTTTGCCGATGTGCACGGCGCGACGGTGCGCGTGCTCCAGCGCAATGGCTGCGAGGTTGTCTTCCCGGCCGGGCAGGGTTGCTGCGGCGCCCTGCACACGCACGGGGGCGATCTGGATGGCGGCCGCGCGCTGGCGCGGGCCAACATCGCGGCGTTTGAAGCAGCAGGGCTCGATACGTTGGATGCCATTGTGATCAACGCGGCGGGCTGCGGGAGCACGCTCAAGGAGTATGGCCACCTGCTTGCTGATGATCCGGCCTGGGCGGCGCGGGCAATGGCCTTTGCCGACAAGGTCCGCGACGTGCACGAGTTCCTGGCGTCCATCCCGCTCAACACCCGCGACCTGCGCCCGCTTCCGCGCACGGTGACGTTCCAGGAGCCCTGCCACCTCGCCCACGCGCAGCGCATCACCGCCCAGCCTCGCAAGCTGCTGGCGGCCATCCCGCAGCTGAAAGTGCTGGAGATGGCCGAGAGCGCGCTGTGCTGTGGCAGCGCCGGCGTCTACAACATCACCCAGCCGGAGATGGCCGGGCGGCTGGGCGCACGCAAGGTCGACAACGCGCTGGCGACGGGGGCCGAGATCGTCGTCACCGCCAATCCCGGCTGCGCCATCCAGCTCGAGACCGAGCTGGGCCGCCGCCACGCGCCGCAGAAGGTGCGCTACATCGTCGAGCTGTTGGACGAGTCGTATGGCCCGCCCAACGTTGAAACAGACAAACCATGAGCCTTGAAAACAAGACCGCCCTCGTGACCGGGGCTGCCAGCGGGCTGGGGCTCGCGGCGGCCGAGGCGCTCGCCCGGGCAGGCGTGCGCGTGATCGTGCATGATGTCTCGCCGGGCGGCGCGGCCGTGGCGGCACGGCTGGGGGCGTCGTATTTGCAGGCGGATCTGTCCGATCAGGCCGCCACGCGCCAACTCGCTGCCGATGCCCTGCGTGTCGCGGGTGGGCGCATTGACATCCTGGTGAACAACGCGGGGTTTCAGAGCATCAACCCGGTCGAGGCCTTTCCCGAGGAGACCTGGAACAAGATGATCCAGGTCATGCTCACGGCGCCGTTTCAGCTGATCAAGTATCTGCTCCCGGCGATGAAGGCGAACCGTTGGGGTCGCATCATCAACATCTCCAGCCTGCATGGCGTGGTGGCCAGCCCGTTCAAGAGCGCCTACATCTCTGCCAAGCATGGCGTGATCGGGCTCACGCGCACGGTGGCGCTCGAGGCGGGCGAGCACGGCGTGACGGTGAATGCGATCTGCCCCGCCTATGCGCGGACGGCGATCGTTGAGAAGCAGATTGCCGATCAGGCGCGCACGCTGGGGATCCCGGAAGCCGAGGTGGTGGACAAGGTGATGCTGGGCCCGGCGGCGATCAAGCGCCTGATCGAGCCGGCCGAGATCGCTGCCTTTGTCGTGTATCTCGCCTCGGATGCGGGGGCGATCATCACCGGCGCCGCGCACATGCTGGACCTGGGCTGGACGGCGCGGTA
>JAIBCK010000065.1 GCA_019694215.1 Thermoflexales bacterium | reverse complement strand
GGGCGGCCAGCGTTGCGGGCGTCGCCCAGCCCGGCGCATCGCGCTGCGCCAGCACGCGCGCCGCCGCCGCGTCGATGAGCGGGTGTCCGCTCGTCAGGCCACCCAACGCCAGGGCGTGGAGCATCCAGGCCAGTTCGGCAACGGCCAACGTATCGAGCCGAGTTGCGAGCAGGGCCAGGTCATCGGCTGCGCCGGGCGCGCCCAGCCGCGCGGCGAGCGCGGCGCGCTGCCACAGCGTCTGCGCAAATTCCATCTCGTCGGAGGCGCGGCTCTGGGCCAGGGCGCGTTTTGCGGCGTCAGCGGTGCCGAAGACGGAGAGCCACAGGCCGGCACTCGCCGCAAGATAGCGCGCAGCGCGCGGATCCTCGGCGGCGAGCCAGGCGGGGGCTTCGGCAAGCAGCGTGGCGTTCTCGCGCAGTGGCCCCTCCGCGGTGACGGCACGGACCAAAAATTCCGTCGCGGCGAGCAGGGCGGGGGTGTCGAGCGGGAGGCCGGCGGCATACGCCTGGAACAGGCGATGGCAGGTCGCGTCGAGGCCCGACGACGCGGCGCGTTGCGCCCAGGGGGGCTGCCAGCCTCCGTCCGCGCGCTGGTCGGCCAGGAGGGGGTGCCCCGCTGCGGCGGGCGCGCGGCCCTCACCCAGCCAGACCCGCGACGCTCCGTCCAACGCTGCAAGCTGGGGGGCGAGATCGATCACGTCGGATGCGATTGGGTGTTCGCTCGGAGCTGCCATGCGCGCAGTGTACGCGCGACACGCGGCCCGCGGCACGCGGCCGTCAAGCGCCGACGCCGGCCAGAAAGTCGAGCACGGTCCGGGTGAACCACTCTGGCTGTTCGACGTTGGGCAGGTGCGCGGAATCGACCTCGACCAGCCGCCCCTCGGGGGCCTCGCGGGCGAGGTAGGCCATCGAGCGCTGGCAGAACAGCTCGTCAAAGCGCCCGGAAATGGCCAGCACCGGCACGCGGATGTCCCACATCCGCAGCGCGCTGGGGATGGGCATCTCCTCGGCCCGCGCGCCCTCGCTCTGACGCTGGATGTTCACCCAGTTCAGGGCCATCAGGCGGGCGCGCACGGCGGGCGGCAGGCGATTCTCGGGCTGGCCGGGGCCATCCGCCCACAGCCGGGCCTCGAGCTCCCACAGCTGGCGGGCTTCCTCGGGCGTGCGCTTTTTCCACACCTTCTCGATCTCGTCGACGAGCGCCATCGCCACCGGGGGCACCTCGACGCCGTCATAGGCGTTGTAGCCGTTCACGCCGCCGCACACCGAGACGAAGGCGCTGAAGCGGTCCGGGTGTTCGAGCACGGCATCGAGCCCGATCTCGCCGCCCCGTGAGCAGCCGACCAGCGCCGCGCGGCCCATCCCGACGTGGTCCATCACGTCGAGCAGGTCCTTGATGTTGTTGAAGGTGACGGGGCGGCTGCGCGAGCCGCCAAACCCGCGGCAGTCGTAGCGCAGGCAGCGATGCCCCGCCGTGAAGGCCGGCCACTGCTCGTCCCACATCCCGAGGTGGGCGACGCCGGCGTGGATCAGCACCAGGCCGGGGCCCTCGCCCTCGACCTGATAGAGCAACTCGCCCTCATAGACCGGGGCGTAGCCAAAGGCGGGGACCGGCATGGCTCAGGCCTGGCGGATCACGCACACGACGCGCCCCTGGATCTGGGCGTGGCGGGCGTCGACATAGAAGGGCTTGAGCGTCGGGTTCTCGGGCTTGAGCTTGAGCCGGCGCCCTTCCTTGAAGACGCGCTTGAGCGTGCTCTCGTTCTTGTCGGTGAGAAACACGGCCGCGAGCTCGCCGTTCTTGACGTCGCTGTCCTTCTTCATGATGACGATGTCGCCGTCGTTGATCAGCGCATCGATCATCGAGTCACCCTGCGCGACCAGGGCGAACAGGTCGTCGCCCTCCTTGACCATCGCGCGCGCAATCTGCACGCGGTCCTCGGCGCTGCGCAGCACATCGGCGTCCGGGGTGGGCATCGGGCCGGCGCCACAGGTGATGCGCCCAACGATGGGGATGCTCAACATGTCGCGTACCGAGAGCCGGTGCGGGTCGTTGATGACCACGCCGCGCGAGCGCCGCTTGTAGCGGTCGAGCAGGTTGGCCTTTTCGAGGTCCTTCAGGTAATAGCTCACCATGGACGTCGAGCTGATTTTGGCACCCGCCTGGATCTCGCGGATGGTGGGGGGCACGTTGTTGTCGGTGATGTAGGTGGTGATGAAATCCAGCACCCGTTGTCGTCCGTCGTTTTGCGCGCCTTGCGTCTGTCGTGCCATGATGCCTCGCGTTTTGGCCGCACGCCCTCATTGGCCCGCGGCTTCTAGCTCACATGTTCTAATTGTAATCGAACATGCGTTCTATTGTCAAGGGCCGGAACGGCCGGCCGGCCGTTCCGGCCCGACCGCTGACCGCCGACGGCCGCACGCACGGACGTACCTATCGGACCGCTGACCGCTGACCGCGGACGGCTCCGCGCCCGGCGACGCCGACGCTCGCACCGGGGGACGGGCGGACGGCCGCACGGACGTACCTATCGGACCGCTGACCGCGGACCGCGGACGGCTTCGCGCCCGGCGACGCCGACGCTCGCGCCGGGGGGACGGGCGGCCGTTCCGGCCCGACCGCTGACCGCGGACGGCCCCGCGCCCGGCGACGCCGACTCGCGTCGGGGGGACAGGCGGGCGGCCGCACGGACGTACCTATCGGACCGCTGACCGCGGACGGCTCCGCGCCCGGCGATACCGACGCTCGCGCCGGTGTGACAGGCGGACGCCCGCACGGACGTACCCATCCCGTAGGGGCGAAGCGATCGCCACCGAGCTGCGGCCGGGAGCGCGTAACGGCGATTGCTTCGCCCGCCCCGCGCCCGGCGATACCGACGCCCGCGCCGGGGGGACGGGCGGGCGGCCGTACCGGCCCGACCGCGGACGGCGGACGGCCCCGCGCCCGGCGACGCCGACGCTCGCGCCGGGGGACGGGCGGACGAAGCGTTCGCCCAACGTACGCGAATGCGATGGTGCCGTGGCGAACGCTTCGCCCCTACGCAAACGGCGCTGGACCGCCGATCACCTCAAACCCCTTCGTCCCTTCGTTCTTCTGTTGACGAACGCCACGCCGCCACGCAGACACCCCTAACGCATGACGACCACCTTCATCGCCGCACAATCGGCAGGTAGCGCACGCGCACCAGCGGGGCCAGGCTGCGCGTCGCCCCCCACCAACCGCCAAATGACTCGTCGGCCCGCACGCCAATCAACCACGGCACCGGGTCCCCCGCCAGCGTTGACAGGTAGGAGGTAACCGTTGTGCTCATCCGCAGCTCCGCCCGCGCGCCGGGGGCCAGCTCGCCACGCCAGATCAGGCGCGAGAGCGCGTCCGGCGTCTGCGTCCAGGTGATCGCGCCCGATCCGCTCAACCACAGCGTCGGCGTCAGCGCGACCAGGCCCGGCGGGAGCGCCGTCGTCAGCGAACCCGACGCAGTCAGCGCCGACGTGTTTGACACGACGATCGTCAGCAACGTCTGCGTGACCGGCCGCAGCGCCTCGGGCGAAAGGCTCAGCGAGACCGTCAGCGCTGGCGCGCCGGCGCGGATCGGCCACTGGCGCGTCATCGCCCAGCCCAGCTCCGGCATGACGATGCGCGCCGTCGCCGTCATCGGCGTGCCGACCGGTGTTTGTGCTGGCACCTGACCCGCAAAGCGCAAAACCTGGCTGCCGCCCGCCGCCAGCCCGCCTGCCCAACTCGTCAACATCGGCACCACCGCATCCATGCCATTCACCGAGACCGTCACACTGACGGCGCGCGTGAGCGTCCCGGTCGGGAGCAGGACGTCGTCGGCGCGCAGGGTGAGGGTGAAGTCCGCCGTCTCGCCGGGCAGGGCGACCTCGCGGTCACCGACCAGCGTGCTGTCGCCCAACGGAGACAGCCAGCCCATTATCTGATCCATCAGCAGGCTGCGCTGGGTGTCCGTGACGGCCTCCAGCGGGAAGGGAAGGAAGATGCTCTTCCAGCCGCCCGACCCGCGGTTTGCCAGCGCGGCCGGCTGTCCGCTTGCATTCCGGGCGATCACCCGCGCCGGACCAATCGGCGTAACGGATGAAGTGAGATTCCAGTTGTAGCCGCTCGGCCAGGGCAGCAGCGATGCCGTCGAGAACGCCCGCCCGGTCACGGGGTTGCCCGGCTCGGCGGCCAGCGAGGTGATTGCGTCGTTCCACTGGATGGCCGCCACGCCCAGGTAATTCTGGCTGAAGGCGCTGACATCCAGCTCATACAGCGCACTCATGCTGGAGAAGAGCAGCCGCCCGCCGCCTTGCAGGTAGCGCGTCATCGTCACCGTCTCGTCCGCACTGATTGGCGCAAACCAGTCGTAGCCCGTGTACCAGGCCACGGCGCGATACCGCGACAGGAACTCGGGCGATGGCCGCGGCTGGGGCGTCAGCGGCGTGATGGGCGCCATCCACTGCGTCGACCAACGGTCAAAGGCGATTCCCGCGGCCCGCAGCGCCTCCATGTAGGCGACCTCGCGGTCATACCAGCGATCGTCATCGATGAACAGCACCGCTGCCGGCGTTCGCGTCCGCAGCGTGAGCTGACCACTCGCGCCGGGGTTGCCGAGCAGCGCCGCGTTGACCTGCACGACGTCGCTCGTCGTCCCGGTCGCGGTGAGCGGGATCGACACCGTCAGGGTGACCGTCGTGGCCTGACACGGCCCGAGCGTGACGGAGGACGGGCTGATCTGCCCCGCCCACAGATTGCCGGACAGGCTCAAGGCCAGCGTCCGCGTGATCCCGGCCTCGCCGGTGTTGCGCACCCGCAGCACCCGGGTCAGCGTCTCCCCCGGCACGCCGATGGCATCCTCGGTCGGCAGACCGTCCGTGACCGCGAGACCGACCCCGACCGTTGGACGCGGCGCGCGCAGGGCATCCAAGAGCGTCGCCAGCATCTCGTTGCGGTCGCTGGCCCGGCTGATGCCCTCCAACCCAAAGGCGAGGTAGGCGGCCCGGTAGTCGCGGCATTGCCCCGTCAGCACAGCGGCCGTGTCCCAGGTCGGGAACAGCGGCGCCTCGTAGCGCGCAAGCGCCGTAGAGTAGTCGCCGTCCAGGATGTCGATCTGGTCGGGGTAGTACTGGTTGTTCGCGCCATCCCCGCCGGTCAGGGTGAATGGCCGGGCCGCCCATACGCTGCCGGTCCCGATCAAGTGTTTACTTTGTGCGTTGTCCGAACGCCACACCACGTTCAGCTTGTCGTAGTACGGCTGCGCGCCGAACCAGCCGCCATCCCAGTAGCCGATGTCCTGGCCGCTCAGCACCAGCCCGCGCCCCGCCTGCAAATACCCGGACAGCGCCTGGCCGGCCCCGATCGAGCCCGGTGAATCAAATGGCGCCGACCACACCACGGCGTCGTAGCGCAGCAGCGTCGTCAGCGTCGGCGTGTCGCGCGGGATCTGCTTGACCCTGAACTCGTCCCAGGCCGTGCCATAGGCCGCGAGCGCCGCGCGGTAATACGACAGGGCACTCGCGTAATACGGCGCACCGGTGTCTACCAGCGCGATGCGCAGGGTGGGGGAGAGCGCGAAATTGACCTGCGGTGCCGCATCCAGCGTCACGGTGACGGTGCGCGTCAGCACCGCATACCCCAGCGCGCGCGCCTCCAGCGTGTACTGGCCGGGTGGCAGCCTGAGCAGGTAGCCGCACAACGCACAATTGCCATTGAATGTGGTGCTGCGTCCCACCTCGAGCGCGGTGAGCGTGGCCGTGACGTATTTGCCGCTCACGGCATCCGTGACCTGGCCATACACGATGCCCATCGGGGCCTGGCTCAACGTGAACGACACCGCGACCACCTTCTGCGTCACCATCAGGCGTGGGATGCTGGTCGCCGTCACGTAGCCATACGCCTCGGCCGTCAGCGTGTAGAGGCCGGCCGGGACGGGCAAGGCGTAGCGGCCCTGTGCATCGGTGTGCGTGCTCGCCACGATCGCGCTGCTCCCGGTGTCGCCATGCGCGGTGATGAGCACGTCGCCAACGGGCAGCCCGCCATCCAGCACGGTGCCGGTGAAAAGGCCGGTCTGCGCGACGGAGAGCGTCGCCGAGAAGGCATCGATGCGCCCCCACCCGGTGTTGTTGTTGGGCAGCGTCGTCGAGAGCGGCACCGCGGTGCGGGTGAGTGTCTCGAGCACGGCCGGCCCGGACAGGCCGGGCGCGGCGCTCAACATCAGCGCGGCTGCGCCGGCCACATGCGGTGCCGCCATGGAGGTGCCGTTGAAGCTGCGATACACCCCGCCCGGAAAGGCCGAAATCACCCCGACGCCGGGGGCGCTGACCAACGGTTTGATCTCATCCCAGAGCGAGGGGCCGCGCGAGGAGAACCAGGCCACGTCGTCGTCGCTGTCCGTGGCCCCGATGGCCGGGACGCCCGGGTTGCTGCCGGGCGAGCCGACGCTGGCCGCGAGCGGGCCGCTGTTGCCGGCCGAGAAGATGACGAGAATGCCGGCCGCCTGCAAGGCCGCGATCGCGTCGGCGAAGGTGGTGCTGCCGCCGTCGGTGCTCCCCCAGCTGTTGCTGACGATGTCCGGCGCATACGACGGCTCGCCACCCGGGGCAAGCACGAACTGCATCGCTGCCAGCAGCCAGCTGTCGTAGCCCTGGCCGGCGCTGTTCAGCCCGCGGGCGGCCATCCAGCGCGCGCCGGGGGCGACGCCGATGCCCTCACCGCCAACGATGGTGCCCATGGTGTGCGTGCCGTGCCCGTGGCCGTCAAACGGATATTGCGCCTCACCATCGGTCGTGTCGATCCAGTTGTGCAGGTGATCGCTCACCACGCCGTAGCCGCGGTAGCGGGTTTGCAACGCGGGATGCGTCCAGTCCACGCCGGTGTCGATGTTGGCTACGACCACGCCGCTGCCATCGATTCCGAGCGCACGCTGAACCTCGTCGGCCCGGATCCTGGCGATGCCCCAGGTGCTCGCGCCGTCTCCGGGTGGGTTTACTGCGAGCGTTTGATCGGCGATCCGCGCCGCAATGGCCGCGAGGCCCTGCGCGCTGCTGCCGGGGTCGGGGGCCGGGAGATAGTCGCGAAAGCTGTCCGGGGCGATGACGGTCACGTCATCGCGCGCGGCGAGCTCGGCGATCAACGCCGGGGTCGCCCGCAACGCCAGCGCGTTGTTGATCCACAGCCAGCGTGCGCCGCTGGCGCGCCGCTTCGCCGCCGCCTTGGCCAGCTGGATCGCCAGCGCGCGCTCGGCCTGGGCGGCCGTCTCGCGCAGCGCCCCCACGACGGCCGTGGCGCGCGCCCGTCGGTCCCCCGCCGCCAGCGTCGCCGTGGCGCGGGCGAGGTCCGCCCTGCCAACGAAGTGGATGAGCACCGGAAGCTGTGCGTCCGGCGCGCTGATCGCCAAGGCTTCGGCAAGCGCCGGCGCGAGCCGCGCCGCGCGCACCAGCGGCGGTCCGCCGGCCGCGGGCAGCGGCTGTCCGAGGGCGGTGACGGCGATGACGAGGGCAAGGAGCCATCGAGCAGGGGCCTTCATCCAATCATTCTACAATTCGCCCCCGCCGCATGAACACCCCCTCCCGCGAAAACGCCCTCAAGGGCTACCTCATCAGCGTCATTGGTGCCGCCGTCTGGGCTGGCACCGCGCCCGGCATCAGCTACCTCCAACGCGCGCATGTCCCCAGCCTCACCATCGCCTTCTGGCGCGATCTGATCATCGCGATCGCCCTGTTCGCCGGCATCGCCCTGATCCGCCCGGCTGCGCTGCGCATGGATGGCGTCACCTTCAAACGCATGGCCATCGCCGGTGCGATCTCGGTCGGCGTCTATCACGCGCTGTGGGTGTACTCAGTGCTCTACAACGGGCCGGCCATGGCCGTCGTCCTCGTCTACACCTACAACGCCTTTGTCACCCTCGGGGCGCGTCTCTTCTTCAAGGAGCCCATCCGCCCGCTGCAGGCGCTCGCCCTGGTCGTGTCCTTCCTCGGCCTGATCCTGGCGGTCCGCGCATATGATCCTGAAACGTTACGCCTGGGCGCCGTCGGCACGCTGATCGGGCTGGCCTCGGCGCTGGCGCAGGCGGTGTATGTCTTCTTCAATCAGCGCTTCATCAAGACCCACGCCCCGTTGGTGACGCTGGCCTGGCTGATGGGATTTGGCGCGCTGGCCCTCTTCGTGATCTGCCTGATCGTCGCGCCGGGTGACCTGACCGCGGTGGGCGACGCGGGCGTGGCGGGGCTGCTGGTCTTCATCGCGCTCGGCCCCACGCTCGGCGGGTATGGCCTCTTCAACCTCTCGCTGCGCTACATCCCGGGCAAGATCTCCGGTCTGATCTCAGTCTTGGAGGTGCCCGTCGCGGCGCTGATCAGCTTTGTGTTGCTCAATGATCGTCTCGAGCCGATACAACTGGTGGGCATGGTGTTGATCCTGATCTCGACGGTGCTGCCCAACCTGGATGCCTTCCGCGGTGCCGCGGGGCTGCGGCGGGCGCAGGGCGAGGAGGCGGCATGAGCGCCTTCACGCTGCTGGATGGCGCGCTCGGCACGGAGCTGACCCGCCGCGGGTGCGACACGCGCCTGCCGCTCTGGTCGGCGCGCGCCCTGCTGGATGCGCCCGAGGTCGTCGCCCAGATCCACGCCGACTACCGCGCCGCCGGTGCCGAGGTGCTGACGGCCAATACGTTCAGAACCAATCGGCGTGCGTTGGACAAAGCCGGTCTGGGCGATCAGGTTGCCGCGCTGACCGGCCGCGCGGTGCGCCTCGCGCGGGAGGCGGCCTTCGGCGCGCGTGTGGCCGGCTCGATGGCGCCGGTCGAGGATTGCTATACCCCCAGCCTGGTGCCCGACGAAACCGCCCTGCGCGCCGAGCATGGTGAGCTCGCGGCGGCGCTGGCCGCCGCCGGCTGCGACCTGATCCTGGTTGAGACGATGAATACCGTACGTGAGGCGAAAATCGCCGCCGAGGCCGCGGCCGCAACCGGCCTGCCGCTGTGGGTGTCCTTCACGCTGGGCGCCGACCACGCCCTGTTGAGCGGCGAGACGCTGGCGCACGCCCTCGCGGCCGTCCGGCCGCTGAACCCGCAGGCCGTGCTGGTCAACTGCATCCCCGTCGCGCAGGTCGCCGGCGCCCTCGAGACGCTCAGCGCCGCGCGGGGCGGCTGGCCGGTCGCCTTCGGGGCGTATGCCAATGTCGGCCACGTCGACGATGAGGTGGGCTGGACGCTGACCGACGCCGTCTCCCCGGCGGCCTACGCCGCGGTCGCGCGGGGCTGGCGCGCGCAGGGAGCGACGATCCTGGGCGGCTGCTGCGGCACCTCGCCCGCGCACATCGTGGCCCTGTCCGCGTCCGCCTGAGGGCGATTCCATTGCCGGGCGGTCGGCAGTGGTAAAATCACCCCTCGCAAATTCACGGAAAGCGGCGCGCCTGCTGGCGCGTCTTTCATGTAAGAGGCCCGGCGCCGAGCGCTGTGGCAACGCAAGGAGTATCGAGTCATGGGTCCATTGCCAAAGCGGAAGTTCTCGGTTGGCCGCACGCATCGCCGCCGCGCGCACGACTTCCTCACCCCCACCGCGCTGGCGGCCTGTCCCACCTGTGGGAAGCCAAAGCCGCCGCACATCGTGTGCCCGAACTGCGGCGAATACCGCGGCCAGGCCGTGGTGGCGATTGGGAAGCCGGAAGAGAAGGACGACAACACCAAGCGCTGACACCAACAGGAGGGTGACGCCGACCAGCGTCGCCCTTCTTCATTTTTCGGCAAATCCGCATGACCACCGCCTATGTCTTCCCCGGCCAGGGCTCCCAGTTCGTTGGGATGGGTGCCGAGCTGGCCCGCATGCGCCCGATCTTCCGCGGCCACTTTGACCGCGCCGACGCCGCGCTCGGCTTCCCCCTCAGCGCGCTGTGCTGGACGGGCCCCGAGGCCGAGCTGGCCGACACGGTCAACACCCAGCCGGCAATCTTCACCCACAGCATCGCCGCCTTTGCCATGGCCGAGATGTCCGGCGAGCTCGCCGCGCCCGCGTTCATGGCCGGCCACAGCCTGGGCGAGTTCTCAGCGTTGTGCGCGGCCGGCGCCCTGGCCTTTGAGGATGGCGTGCGCCTGGTGCGCACGCGTGGCGAGCTGATGAAGGCGGCGGGCGAGAAGGCACCCGGCGCGATGGCGGCCGTGCTCAATGTCGAGACGGCGGTCATCGAGGAAGTCTGCGCCGAGGTCTCGGCCCGCATCAGCCCCGGCGTCGTGCCGGCCAACGACAACTGCCCCGGCCAGCTCGTGATCTCGGGAGGCCGTGAAGCGGTCGCCGCCGCCGTTGCCGCGCTCAAGGCGCGCGGGGCCCGGCGCGTCGTGCCGCTCAATGTCAGCATCGCCTCGCATTCCCCGCTCATGGCGGAGATGCAGGGCGCCTTTGCCCGCCGCGTCGCCGAGACGCCCATCACACCGGCGCGCGTGCCGGTGATCGCCAACACCACCGCGCGGCCGATCACGCACCCGGACGACATCCGCGCCGAGCTCACCGCACAACTGACCTCTCCCGTGCGTTGGACGGACTCGGTCCGCGCCATGCGCGCCGCCGGTGTGGCGCGCTTCATCGAGCTCGGGCCGAAGGACGTGCTGGGCAATCTGATCAAGCGCATCGACCCCGCCGCCGAGACAATGGCGGTCGGCTAGGGCGCGGGGCGCCACGCGCGCTGCGCCACAGGGATGGATGACCCCATGAAACTGGAGAACAAGATCGCCCTCGTGACGGGCGCCTCGCGCGGGATCGGCCGCGCCATCGCCCTCGACCTCGCCGCGCGCGGGGCGACCGTGGCGGTGAACTACAACGCCAGCGCCGCCGCAGCCCAGGAGGTGGTGGATGCCATCACCGCGGCCGGCGGACGCGCCATGGCCATCCAGGCCGATGTCTCGCGCTTCGAGGCCGCCCAGGCCCTGGTCAAGGCGGTCACAGATGCGTATGGACGGTTGGACATTCTGGTCAACAACGCCGGCACCACCCGCGACATGCTGCTCATGTCGATGAAGGAGGAGGACTGGGACCACGTCGTGGCCGCCGATCTCAAGAGCGTGTTCAACTGCTGCAAGGCGGCCAGCCGCGGGCTGATCCGCCAGCGCAGCGGCCGCATCGTCAACATCACCTCGGTGGTCGGGTTGGCGGGGCAGGCCGGCCAGACCAACTACGCGGCGGCCAAGGCCGGCGTAATCGGCTTCACCAAGTCGCTGGCCAAGGAGCTGGGCTCGCGCGGCATAACGGTCAATTGCGTTGCGCCGGGCTTCATCCCCACCGCGCTGACCGAGGTGCTCACCCCCGAGCAGAAGGACGCCGCCATCAAGGCCACGCCGCTCGGCAGGTTTGGCACGCCGGAAGATGTCGCCCATGCGGTATCATTTCTTGCGAGCGACCTGGCCGGCTATATCACCGGGGCAGTCCTGTCGGTGGATGGCGGCCTGGTCATGCAGTAGACCGTTTCCCATGAAGAACACGCTGACCGTCTCCCCCGATGTCGTCCGCGAAGTGGCCCGCGTCACAACGCTTGCCATGCCCGGCGTCCTGGCGCTGGTCGCGAAGCCCGGCGCGCCCGCCGTGGCCAACGATCCGTATCGCGGCGTCGAGGTGACCGTGCGCGAGAACCGCGCCCACCTGCGCCTGCGCGTGGTGGCCGCCGCCGATGTCTCGCTCATCGCGCTGGGGCAGAAGCTGCAGGCCGAAGTTGCCGAGGCGGTCAAGGAAATCGTCGGCATGGACGTGGTCGCCGTCGATGTGACGTTCGAAGACGTCCGGAACGCAGCGTGAGCGGACGATCCCCCCGCAACCGGCGGGCCGCGCGCGTGCTCGCCCTGATGGCCCTCTTTGAGGCCGATCTGGCCGGCCATCCTGTCGGGGATGCGCTGGCGCGGCACCTGCATCAGCGCGCCCCCGTTGACACGGACGAGGCTGCCACGGGCGGGGATGACAACGCCGCGCCCCTGCCACCCGCCCCGGACGTCGTCGCCTACGCCTCGGTGCTTGTAAGCGGCGTGACCGAGGCGCGGGCCGAGATCGATGCGCGGCTCGCTGCCTGCGCGCCCGAGCACCCCGTGGCCGATCTGGCGGCCATCGACCGAAATATCCTGCGCATTGCGATCTTCGAGCTGCGCGCCAACCTGGCCCCGGTCAAGGTCATCGTGAATGAGGCCATCGAGCTGGCCAAGCTATACGGCGCCGATGCCTCAGCGCGCTTTGCGCATGGTGTGTTGGGATCGATCGTTGCGCAGTTGCCGCCACCGACGGAATCCACCGCCCCCGTGGAAGGTGCCGAACCGGCATGAACGGAACGATTTTCGGGATGGGGCTGCCCGAGGTCCTCGCCATCGCCATCCTCACGCTGCTTGTGTTCGGGCCGGATCGTCTGCCTGGCCTGATGCGCAACTTTGGCCGCAGCGTGCGCAAGATGCGTGAGATCTACGCCACGCTCTCGGCGGAGATCAACAAGGAGCTCGGCCCCTACGCCAAGGAAATCAACGAGGCCACCCGCGAGCTGCGTGAGGACATCAACAGCATCCGCGAGGTGACCAACGTTGGGAACCTGCTCCCCAGCCTGTCGCTGGAGACCGGGGCCGCGCCCGCCACGACGACGCCCGCGGCTGAGCCCGCCGCGCACGCCGGCCCGCTCGATGCTGCCGGCGTCCCGCTCGCGCCCGTGAACGACACCCCGCTTGCGGCGCCGCCAACGGCGGCTCCCGAAGCGGTGGCAGCCGAACCCTCGCCCGCGCCAGAGACCGAGCCCGCGCCGGCCCCGACCACAGGGGTGTCGCTCAGCGACGACAACCCCTGGGGCAAGGCCTGACGCCTAGCGCCGGCCGCGTCGGCTTGGCTTCGCTTCCTCCGCCAGGGGCTCCACCCGCACGGCGCAGGCCTTGTATTCCGGGATCTTGGCCATCGGATCGACCGCATCCAGTGTCAGAACGTTGGCCGCTGCCTCGTGGAAGTGGAAGGGGATGAACACCACGCCCGGCGTTGTCTTGGTGGTCACCTTGGCCTTGAGCGAAATCGCCCCACGTCGGGAAGCCACCCGCACCGGCTGACCGTCGCCCACGCCCACGCGCACCGCATCGTCGGGGTGCATCTCCATGAGCGGCTCGGGGAAGAGCTCATCCAACCGGCTGTGGCGGGTGATGGACCCGCCGTGCCAGTGCTCCAGCACGCGCCCCGTCGTCAGGATGAAGGGGAAGTCGGCATCGGTCGGCTCGGCGGCCGGGCGGTACTCGAGCGGGCGGAACTTGCCGCGCCCGCGCGGGAAACGCCCCTCGAACAGGAAGGGCGTGCCGGGATGCGCGGTGTCGGCGACCGGCGTCTGCAGGCCCTCGCCCTCCAGACGTTCGTAACGCACACCGGCATAGTCCGGGATCACCCGCGCGATTTCGACCATCACCTGGCCGGGGTGTTCAAACTGCCAGGCCGTGTCCGGCAGGCCGAGGCGCGCGCACACCCGGCGGGCCAGATCGCACACGATCTCCCAATCGGCGCGGGCCTGGCCGCGCGGCGCAATGGCCTGCCGCACGCGCTGGACGCGGCGATCGGTGTTCGTGAAGGTGCCGTTCTTCTCCGCGAAGGTCGCCGCCGGCAGGAAGACATCGGCAAACGCCGCCGTCTCGGTCATGAACAGGTCCTGGCACACCAGAAACTCGATCTGTTCGAGCTGGTGCCGGGTGTGATTCAGATTGGGCTCGGACATCATCGGGTTTTCGCCCATGACGTAGAGCGCGCGTACGGGGCCGTGCCCCGGGCCGCCCTTGCCAATCGCGCCGACGATCTCGGTCGTGCTCAGGCCACGCCGGCGGTCGAGGCCGCCCGGCTCGATGCCCCAGGCCTCCTCGAAGAAGCGCGCGTTGCGCTCGTCGTCGACGGCCTGATAGCCCGGGTAGTGCCACGGCATCGCGCCGCAGTCGGAGGCACCCTGCACGTTGTTCTGCCCGCGCAACGGATTGAGCCCTGTTCCTCGCCGGCCGATGTGCCCGGTCAGGAAGGCGAGGTGGATGAGCGAGGAGGCGTTGTCGGTGCCGTGGGTGTGCTCGGGAATGCCCAACGCCCAGTAGATGGCAGCGTTCTGCGCTTTGGCATACAGGTGCGCGGCCTCGACGATCAGACGCCGGTCGACGCCGCACACGGACTCGGCATACTCGGGCGTGAACGGGGCGAGCGAGGCGGCATAGGCCTCGTAGCCCTCGGTCCGCGCGGCGATGAAGTCGGGATTGGTCAGGCCGTCCCGCACGATGACGTGCGCGATGGCGGAGTAGAGCGGCACATCGGTGCCCGGCCGAAGCGGCAACCACAGCGTGGCGTAGTCGACCATCTCCACGCGGCGCGGGTCGATGACGATGAGCTTGGCCCCGTGCTTGCGGATCGCCGCCTTCATCTGGATGGCGATGATCGGGTGGGTCTCCGCCGTGTTGGACCCGGTCACGATGAAGACATCGTTGTGGATGACCTCGGAGGCCGTGTTCGACATCGCCGAGGAACCCATCGCCTGCTGCAACGCGACGACTGAGCCGGCATGGCACAGGCGCGTGCAGTGGTCGATGTTGTTGATGCGGAAGATCGAGCGGAAGAGCTTCTGCAGGAGATAGTTGTCTTCGTTGGTCGCCTTGGCGCAGGCAAAGGCCGCCAGCGCATCCGGGCCATGCGCGCGGAACTGCGCGGTCAGCCGGTCGGCGATCAGGTCGAGGGCCTCATCCCAGCTCGCCTCACGCCAGGCCGACCGATCAAAGGCCTGCTTGCGCGCGCCGGGGGCCTGCGCCTCGCGCCGGATGAGCGGCGTGGTGATGCGCTTGCGGTGATAGACGTAGTCCCAGCCAAAGCGGCCCTTGACGCACAGGTTGCCGTGGTTGACGACGGCGTCGGCCGGCGAGGTCACGGCGTAGATCTGCTCGCCCTTGAGGTGCAGGTTGAGCTTGCAGCCCACCCCGCAGAAGGGGCAGGTCGTGGTGACGGTTCGGTCGGGCGTAATCATGCTGTGGCCTCCGCCTGTTCGAGCTCCCAGGCCTTGACCGGCTTGAGGGCGTTGGTGGGGCAGACGCCCACGCACTGGCCGCAGAACACGCAGGTGGTCTCGGGCATGGGCTTGTTGAGAAAGGTGCCGATGTGTGTGTCGAAGCCGCGCCCGGCCACGGTCAGCGCAAACGTGTACTGGGCATCCTCGGCGCATACCTGCACGCAGCGCCAGCACATCACGCACTTGGCGTAGTCGCGCACATACATCGGGTTGTCGCGGATGATCTCCGGCTGGCGTGTCGCGCCGTCGGCGAAGCGCGCCGCGTCCGCCCCTGCCTCCGCCATCTGCGCCTGGATGTCGGGCGCCTCGCTCAGGTCGACCGTCGCGGCCAGCATCTCGAGCGTCGTCCGCCGGCTGCGCAGCACACGTTCGTTGTGCGTTGCGATGGTCATGCCTTCTGCGGCGCGGGTGACGCAGGCGGCGACGAGGGTGCGCGCGCCGCGGGCCTCGACCACGCACATGCGGCACAGCCCGTTGGACGTGCAGCGCGGGTCATAGCAGATGGTGGGGATGTCGATCCCGGCGGCCTGCGCCGCTTCGAGCAGGGTGGCATCCGCCGGGGCGAGTACCTCCCGCCCGTCGATGGTGAGCTTCAGGGAATCGGTCATGACGCAAAAATCTCCGGCCAGCGCTTGAGGGCGCTGAGAATGGCCGAGGCCGCGGTCTGGCCCAGCCCGCACAATGAGGCATCGGTCATCGTCCAGCCAATGTCGGTCAGGCGCTCGCGGTCGCCGGGCAGGGCCTTGCCCGTCATCAATCGCTCGATCACTTCGCGCTGGCGCTGCGTGCCGAGCTGGCACGGGTAGCACTTGCCGCACGATTCATGGGCGAAGAAGCGCGCGATCCCGCGCACGACGCTGCGCAGGTCGCGCGTGGTGTTGAAGGCCATCACCACGCCCGAGCCGAGCGGCAGCCCGGCTGCGCGCATGTCCTCGAAGCTCAGGCGCGTGTCCAGCACCTCGGGGCCGGCCAGCGCGCCGGCCGCTCCGCCGATGAGCAACGCTTGAAGCTCACCCTTCACCCCGCCTGCGCGTTCGATCAGGGCGCGCAGGGTGACGCCAAAGGGCATCTCATACAGCCCGGGGCGGGCGACATCGCCGGATACGCAGAACAGCTTCGGACCCGGTGAGCGCGGCGTGCCATAGGCGCCATAGGCCTCCGCACCGCGTTCGACGATGACCTGTGCCGCGGCCAGGGTCTCGACATTGTTCACGACCGTGGGCGCGCCGAACAGGCCCGCGGTGACGGGGTAGGGCGGCTTGAGACGCGGCAGGCCGCGCTTGCCCTCGATCGACTCGATCAGCGCGGTCTCTTCGCCGCAGATATACGCCCCCGAGCCAGCCCGTACCTCGATCTCGAAGCGCAGGCCGGAGCCGAGCACGTCGTCGCCGAGATAGCCGGCCCGTTCGAGGGTGGTAACCGCCGCGCGGACGGCGGCGATGGCGCGCGGGTACTCGCCGCGGATGTAGATGTAAATCCGTTGTGCGCCGACGGCATAGGCGGCCAGCAGCGCGCCTTCGAGCGGGCGCCACGGGTCGCGTTCGAGCAGGATGCGATCCTTGAAGGTGCCCGGCTCGGATTCGTCGGCGTTGACGATGACGTATTTTGTCTTGCCTGGCGCGCTGGCGACGGCCTGCCACTTCGTCGCCGCGGCAAAGCCCGCGCCGCCGCGGCCGGCCAGGCCGCCCTTGTCCAGCTCGGCGATGACGCGCGCGGGTGGCTCGCGCAGGGCGCGCTCGAAGCCGCGCATGCCGCCGCTGGCGATGTAGTCGGCCAGGGTGGCGGGGCGGGGGCGTCTGCACAACGCCGTCAGCCAGTCCATGTCGCCGTCGACGTGGTCGTAGACGTTGGGCTGGTCCTCGTCGAGCGGACCAATCATCACGCCGCGCCGTTCGAGCATGCCGTTGGGGGCGCGGTTGCAGCGCCCGGGGCAGGGCATGTCGTGAACGATGGCGCCTTCCGCGCGCAGCCGTTCGCGCAGTGCATCCGCGCCGGCGATGGTGCAGGCGGCATCCACGCAGATGTGGTGGATGAGGTCGGGCGGTGGCTCGGTGCGGAGGAAGTCGTAGAAGGTGACGAGGCCGTGCACGTCGGAGACGGGCACATGCAGGGCGGTGGCGATGCGGGTGGCACCCGCCTCGGAGACATAACCTTCGGCCTGTTGCAGATCCTGCAGGGCCGGAAGCAGTTCCGAGCGTCTTGGCTCGAGGTGGCTCATGGGCGCCTATTTTGCATCACGACGGTCCGGCCGCAGGCTCGGCAGATCACAGAAGAACGATGAAACGAAGGCAACCGAAGAATGAAAAACCCTTCGTTCCCCTTCGACCCTTCGTTCTTCAGTTCAGGCTGCCCCGAACCGCGGGGGAAGCCCCATTCCGTAGGGGCGAAGCGATCGCCACAGAGCCCAGGCCGGCCGAGCGTATCGGCGATTGCTTCGCCCGCCCGTCCGCCCGGCACGAGCCGCGGCGTCGCAACATGCGCGGTCACGACCGCTGACCGCCGACGTCTGCAGGCTCAGGCGGATTACAGAAGAACGAAGAAACGAAGATCAACGAAGAAGGAGAAACCCTTCAGCCCTTCGTTCTTCAGTTCAGGCTGCCCCGAGCCGCGGGGGAAGCCCCGTTCCGTAGGGGCGAAGCGATCGCCACAGAGCCCAGGCCGGCCGAGCGTATCGGCGATTGCTTCGCCCGCCCGTCCGCCCGGCACGAGGCGCGGCGTCGCAACATGCGCGGTCACGACCGCTGACCGCCGACGTCTGCAGGCTCAGGCGGATTACAGAAGAACGAAGAAACGAAGATCAACGAAGAAGGAGAAATCCTTCACCCCTTCGTTCTTCTGTTCAGGCTGCCTCGAGCCGCGGGGGAAGCCCCGTTCCGTAGGGGCGAAGCGATCGCCTCAGAGCCCAGGCCGGCCGAGCGTATCGGCGATTGCTTCGCCCGCCCGTCCGCCCGGCACGAGCCGCAGTGTCGCAGCATGCGCGGTCACGACCGCAGACGGCCGACCGCAGGCGGCTGACGTCTGCA
>JAIBCK010000064.1 GCA_019694215.1 Thermoflexales bacterium | reverse complement strand
CCCTACGAGGCGGTGTATCGGCGCGGCCTCGCGTTGGCCGCCGAGCTCGGCGACGCCGGGGCCGCGCTCGGCTTCTCCGAGCACCGCCGCGCCCAGTGGCTCACCCACGGGCTGACGGCGCAGACCGGCCGCCCGGCCGTGCGCCCGGAATTGGATGAACTCTCCCAGTTGCTGCGTCGGCGTCGGGCCATGGCCGAGCGCCTGCACACCCCCGGCGCGGAGATCGATCCGGAGGGCCTGGCCGCGCTCCGGCGCGCCACGGAGGAGGTCGAGCGGCGTTACGCCACGCTGGATGCACAGACGATGTTCGATCCCGCCCACGCGGGGACGCTGCGCGACAGCCGGCCTCTGGCGGGGCCGGCCGGCCTGCGCGCCGCCTTCAGCGCGGCCTTTGGCCCGGCCTGGGCGGCGGTCTCGCTCGACCCGCTGGATGAGACAGGCGAACGGTGGGAGCTCATACGGCTGACCGGGGATACGCTCACCGCGCGCGTGCTCGAGGCGGGCACCGATGAACGCCCGCTGCTGCGCGCGCTCGCCGCAAAGGACCCCGCGTTCCGCCGGCGCTTCTTTGGCGAGGCGCGCGTGCGCGACCGCGCCCTGGCCCGCCTGTCGGATTGGCTGGGGGCGTCGGCCTGGGCGCAGGACACACCGACGCCCTCGACGCTGTTGATCGCCGACGCCGCTGGCCTGGCCGCCTTCCCCTTCGCAGCCCTGCCCATCGGATCGGGCGCACGGCTGGGAGAGCGGGCCATCCTGCGTTTTGCACCCTCGCTCAATGTTGCGGCGCTGCTGTGCGCACGGCCGGCACCGGCTCCGGGCCGGCCGGCGCTGATTGTCTGTCCGTTGGACTTCGAGGGCCGCCATCGCCCGCTGCCGGAGAGCGCCGCCGAGGTCGCGGCGGTGGCCGAGGCCTGGCCGGGCGCGACCGTGCTGCGCGGTGAACACGCCACGTTGGGCGCGCTGCGCGGGCTGGCCGATCAGGGCGCGCTGGCCCGCTTCGACCGGCTGTATTTCGCGACGCATGGCATCGCCGACGGCGAACACGCGCGGATGAGCGGGCTGGCGCTGCGCGATGGCGACCTCACCCTGCAGGAGATTCTGGGCTGGTCGCTGGACGCGCGCCTGGTCGTGGTCGCCGCCTGCGAGGGTGCCTTTCACGTCGACGCGGGTGGGGAGGAGCGGATCGGGCTGGAGACCGCCCTGCTCGCGGCGGGGGCGCGCGCCACTCTCAGCGCGCGCTGGCCGGTCGCCGATGCGGCCGCGGCGATTCTCCTCCCGCGCATCGCCCACGGGTTTGCCACGCACGGCGATGCGGCGCTCGCGCTCCACCACGCCGGACAGGCGTGCGCGGGCGCGCTCCCCGACGCCGACCGCCTGGCCTGGCGGGTGCTGGGCCACGGCTAAAGGCACCGCCCGGGGCTTGACAAGGCGGGGCCTTTGGCGTAATATTTAGACATCAGGCTAATTATCTAAATATGGAAACCGCACTCTCGCTCACCCTGCAAGCCCTGAGCGACCCGACCCGGCGCGAGATCTTGCGCCGGCTGGGCGAGGGCGATCTGACGGCCGGCGACCTGGCGTCCGGGTTCGACATGTCCGCGCCCAGCGTCTCGCATCACCTCGGGGTGCTCAAGCGCGCCGAGCTGGTGCGCGCCGAGCGTCGCGGGCAGAACATCGTGTACTCACTCAATGCCACGGTCGCACAGGAAACGGTGGCTTCGGTCATGGCGTTGCTCCGGATCGGCCAGGGCAGCACGCAGGAGGGCAAGTAATCATGTTGAAGCAACGTTGGGTCGGGCCCCTCATCCTGATCGCCATGCTCGTCTACGGGTTGATCGTGTATCCCAGCCTGCCCGAGCGCGTGCCGATCCACTGGAACGTCAACGGCGTCGCCGACAACTGGGGCAGCCGCGAGATGGCCATCTTCTTCACGCCGCTCCTGGGCGCGCTGCTGTGGGCGCTGTTCATGGTTGCGCCGCGGCTGGACCCGCTGACGATCACCAGCCCGGAGCGGTTCTCGTATGCGCCGTTCATGGACACGATCCTGCGCTATGGCAGCCTGATGATGATCTTCATGGCCGTGGTTCATGTGATCACCCTGGGCATCGCGATGGGTTGGCCGATTCAGATCGGGAACGCCATCATGGTGGCAATTGGTTTTCTCTTTGCAGCGTTGGGCAATGAGATGGGCCGGCTCAAGCGCAACAGTTTCGCCGGCATCCGCATGCCGTGGACGCTGGCCAACGAAGAAGTGTGGCGCATCAGCCACCGTGTGGGCGGGCGCGCCATGGTGGCGACGGGTTTGCTGTCCGCGCTGGCCGGCATCGTCCTGCCGCAACAGACCGGCTTCATCGTGCTGATGGTGCTGGTCTTTGGTTGGACGTTCTTTACGCTGGGCTACTCGTACTGGGTCTCGCGGCAGGTGGCATCCCGGGCCGCCCCACCCACCGACCCTGCCGCCTCGTAGGCCGCGGCTCAGTGATACGCCGGCAGCCAGTCGCCGTGCGCGGCGATGAGGTCGTCGACGAGGTGCCAGATCTGATCGAGGTCCAGCTCGGCAGCGGTGTGCGGATCCAGCATCGCCGCATGGTAGATGTGCTCCCGCTTGCCGGTCAGCGCGGCCTCGACCGTCAGGGCCTGGACGTTGATGTTGGTCTGCATCATGGCGGCGAGGTGCGGGGGCAGCGCGCCGATCCGCGTCGGCTGCAGGCCGTTGCGATCCACCAGCACCGGGACTTCGACGCAGCACCCGGCCGGGAGATTGTCTATCAATCCTACGTTGGGCACATTGCCGTAGATCACGCGCGGCTGGCCGGTCTGATGGCTGTGGATGATGAGCGAGCCGTATTCGTGGCTGCGCTGCGAGACGAGATCGCCGCCGGCCTCGAGATACGCGCGCAGCTTGCCCCACCCCGCAATCTGATTCTCACAACGCGTGATGTATTCGTCCAACGGAATATTAAAGTCCTCGATCAGGTCCGGCCGGTCGCGCTTGATGAACCAGGGGCCATACTCGGCAAAGTGCTCGGAGGACTCGGTGACGAAGTAGCCGGTCCGGCGCAGCATCTCGTAACGCACGCGGTTTGAGTAGGGCACGCGCCCCTCGGCCATCACCCGATGGAGCCGCGGGTAGAGGTCCTCGCCCTGCCGCTCGAAGCGCAGGTAGAAGGCGTAGTGATTGATGCCGGCCGCGAGGTAGTTGATCTCCTCGATCGGCACACCGATGTCATACGCCAGTTGCTCGGCGGTGCCCTGCACACTGTGGCACAGCCCGACGGTCTTGATCTTCGTCGCGCGGCTGATCGCCCAGCAGTTCATCGCCATCGGGTTGACGTATTGCAGGAAGAGCACATCCGGGCAGAGGCGCTCCATGTCGCGACACAGGTCGAGCAGCACCGGGATGGTGCGCAGCCCGCGCATGATGCCGCCGATGCCCAGCGTGTCGGCGATGGTCTGGCGCAGGCCGTAGCGCTTGGGGATCTCGAAGTCCGTGACGGTGCCGGGCTTGTAGCCGGCGACCTGGATCATGCTGATGACGTAGTCGGCGCCATCGAGCGCGCGGGCGCGGTCGAGCGTGGCGGTCAGGGTCGGCCGCGCGCCCAGTGATTCCGCCACCTTGTGCGCGACGATGTCGCTCACCCGCAGCCGCTCGGCGTCGATGTCAAAGAGCGCGATCTCGGCATCGGCGAGCTCAGGGAAGCTCAGGATATCGGTCAGCAGCGCCCGGGCAAAGACGGTACTGCCGGCGCCAACAAAGGTGATCTTGGCCATGGTTGCCGAAGTGTAGTCCCGGCGCAACCATGGCCAGGATCCGTCAGCGCCCGACCACGGGCAGATACACCCGCAGCGGCGCGATGGGCGCACCGCTCACGTCAATGGTCTGCCCGCCTGTCAGACTCGGGGCGGCGAGGCCATCGGCGGCCGGGGCGAACACCACCACCGCCAGCGGGCCGCTTCCACCCGGGCCCTGCGGTTCTGCGCCCAACGAATACGCCCCAACCGTCAGCGCGCCGGTTCCGTCGGCGCTGAGCAGCTGGAACGAGCGCCCGCTTGCGGTGAGCAGATTGCCCAACGTAAGAGATTGCGGCACGAGCCCCGGCGGATACGCGAGCGAGGCCTGGAAGGCGCCGAGGTTGACCACCTCGTTCGCCCACACCGTGACGGTGTAGGGCTGACCGGCCAGGATCGGCCCGGACCCGCGCAGCGCAAGCAGCGGCGCCGTGGTCGGGGCCGCCGGGCGCAGCGGGGTGTTGCAGTCGGTGTTCCAGCGCCCGGCCACCCACTGCGTGTCCAGGATGTCGACGCGCGCATTGGCGTTCAGGTCGTAGATCGCCGACCACAGCGCATCGCCGGGCTCGGTGCCCCAGTGATACGCGATGGTCTGCACATCATCGATCTGGATGTAGCCATTGGCGACGAAGTCGCCCTGACAGCCCGGCACCGGGGTGCCCGTCGCCGTCGGGGTGGGTGTCGCGGTGCGGGTCGGGGTATTGGTCCGCGTCGGCGTCGGGGTGCGCGTGGGCGTGCTCGTCGGCGTCGGCGTGGGGGTCTGCGTCGGCGTCGACGTCCAGGTCGGCGCGGAGGTCTGGGTCGGGGTCGGCGTGGGCGGCGGGCCGAGTGCATCGACCACGATCACGGTGCGCGTGTAGAGATTCGTGTTGCCGAACGGATCACGGGCCAGCGCGACCAGCTCGCGCGGCCCGGTCGGGCCGGACAGCGTGGTGAAGCGGCCGGTGAATGTGTCGCTGTAGCCGTGCGTCGCGGGCTGAATCTCGCGCTCGCCGGTCAGCACGCCCGAGCCATCCAGGTCGAAGAAGAGCAGCGTCTCGACGGCGCCGCTGTCATCCACGACATGCAGGCCCACGTCGAGATCACCATACAGCGGGACGGTAATGCCGTCGGTCGGCGTCAGATATTCCATCGTTGGCCAGGTCGCGTCCCATGCGCCAACCTCGGCCGGGATCTCGAGCGTGAAGGACAGGGGCTGCCCAACGCCGAGCGTGCCCGTGGTCACGGTCTGCGTGTAGCCGCCCGGCCCGCGGATCGCGGCATCGATACGGTAGGGCTGGCCCCGACCGACGAGATTCACGGTGAGCGCCTGCGGGCGGTGTCCGTTGATCAGCGCGATGCCCGAGCCGGCACCGTCACCGATCCACAGGCTGTCCGGGATCTCCTGCAGTGGGCCCTCCACGGCACCCTGCCCGACCCGCCGGCCGTGTTCATCGACGACATAGCCGTCGACGGGATCGAAGATGATCGACGCCCACCAGCCGCTGTTGTTGAGCGCGTTCTGATACAGCCCGCGCGCATAGGCCAGCGCCGCCTGCACCGCGGCGCTTTGGATGGGATTCAGGTTCTGATCGCTGAAGATGCCGTCATTGAAGAGATACGCGCCGGCCATCTGATAGGTCGAAGTGTAGGCGGCCGAGGCGGTCTTGTGCTTGCTGGTCGAGACCTTGGCGGGGTCCGGGTTGGGGATGCCCAACGTACGCAGCATGGCGATCTGGGTGTTGGCATCCCACAGCAGCCCGGTGTGATGCACGCCGACGAACTCCGAGACCATCACCTTGCTGCTGATGGGCGTTCCACCGGCCGAGGCGAACGGGCCGGCCGCAGAGCCAAACGCAACAACCCCATCACCTTTCTTGCCGAAGCGCATGTCAAAGCTCAGATCGGCGGGGACGCTGCGCTGGACGGCCGTCCAGGCCTCGCCCACGCCCGCACAGCGGCCGACGAAGTCGTTGAAGGGCACGATGTCCGCGGCGCCGGCCTTGCCCGCGCTGCCATCCACGCCGACCGCGTTGAGGATGAAGGCGATGCGCTCGATCACGATGGCGAGCTGTTCGGCGGTATCCGGCGTGACAAAGGCATCGATGAAGGCGTGGATCGTCTCGACCGAGCCCAGCGTGGACGGGGACGCGCCGAAGGAAAGGCAGGCCGCGCTGGGGGCGCCATTGGCACGCGCCCACAGCGGCGAGTTGACCTGCGAGCCGGCGATGACATGCACCTTGCCCGTGACCGAGGCCGCGACGACGTTGGCCGGGGCGCTGACCGGTGGCACGAGCTTGCCGCCGTTGAGGTCAAGCAGGGTTGGATTCGCATAACGTAGACCGTCCGTCAGCGTGGTCAGCGCGCGCAGCCCGGCCCCGGTCGAGTAGTCGCTGACCGATGGGAAGGTGGGCAGCATGGCATTCAGGCTGGGCACGTAGCGGCTGATGAAGTCGCGGTGACGCAGGCTGGCATCCGTCACCAGCGCGCCGGAGGTGATGGCGTAGTCGGGGCCGGCGATGGTGTTGCCGGGATTGCTCTCGGTGAAGAGATACTCGGCGTAGACCAGGCGCCCCAGCAGGTAGCGGGCCACGGCATCATCGCGCCAGTTGTCGCTGGCCCCCTCGAAGGCGCGCAGGTCGCCGAGGTTGGGCGTGCCCACCATGATCAGGTTGCGCACCCTGGGAAGCGTCGACGCGCCGCCAGCGTTGGGGGTGATGGCGCCGCCGTAGGCGTCGCTCTGCAGATACGCCCGCGCGATCAGACCGCCGGCATCAAAGGCGATGACATCCACGGCATCGAGGTCGGGCTCGGTGTCGTAGCGCAGCTTCCAGGCATCGGCGGCCGCGCGCAACGCCTGGCCCAGGTAGTCGACGCCGGTCTGATACGTGGCATCCGAGATGTCATCCGCCGTCAGATTCAGCAGGTAGCCGTCGTTGCCGCCATCGGCGATGACGGGCGGCAGGCGCCAGTCGTATTTGGCGATGAAGAGGTCGCGGCCTTCCTGATAGCCGGCGTTCTTGAGCGTTTCGATCAGGTCGTCGAAGGAACCCAGGAAGGGGTCGATGGCCAGCGCCTCGGGTGGCAGACCGCGCTGCGAGAACCAGCTCTGATCACCTGGCTTGGGGCCGGTGCCCATCAACCCGGGCACCAGCACGAGCGGGCGGCGGTATTGCGGGGCCGCGCGCACGATGCCCTGCTGGCCGCTGTCGGTGCGGAACCAGATGGCGACCTCGCCGCGCTTGGTCAGACGCTCGCCGATGTTGACCTCGACGATGGTGCCGCCGACGCCGGGGACGGTATCCCCCACGCCCAGCACACGATAGGTGTATGCCGTGGTCGTCAAAGGACCGTTGGACACATTGGTGTAGGGAATCAGCAGGTCGCTCTCGAACACGGCCTGGCCTTTGGCATCATTGGCGACGAAGGCGATGTTCATGCGGTGCTTGTCGCCGATCAGCTGCCGGTTGATCGCCACCCGCTTCTCGATGTCGTACTGAAAGAGGAAGCCGGCATCCTCGTTGGGATCGACCACGCCGTCACCATTCAGATCGTTGTGCGCCTCACCTGGATCGAGCTGCCCATTACAAGCCTGACCCGTGACGCGTTGCAGGCTCGGCCCGCCAACCCAGCCCGGGATCTTGTTGCGGTCGAGCGTGACGAAGGTGCCCTCGCCCGTGTTGAGGCCTCCCGGTCCGCCGCCCGCGCCGTTCAGGTCGCTCAGATTTCCGTAGAAGCTGACCGCCTCGGACTGTCCGGTCACACTCGGGCGGCGGCCCTTGGCGCTGAAGGCGTTTCCGGCGATGGACGTCACACCCTGAAGGTCGGGCGAGAAGATTGCGATGGGGCTGCCGTTCGTATCGCCCATGCGCACGACGACGTTGCCGTCGTTGGCGATGACCGGCCGCAGCGCGCCCGTGGTCATACCGACTTCATTGTTGCCGGGATAGTTGGCCATCCCGCCATTGATCGTGTTCTTGAAGAGGAAGGGGTACACCGCGGCGCCGTTGTCGTTGATGCTGCCGTAGGCGAGCATGTCGCGCGTCGAGCCGCCCGGCATCAGGGTGAACATGCCCTCCTTGCCGGGCGCGCCCTCCCAGATGCGGTTGTAGCGGAACCCGTTTGCATAGTCGCGCGCGATGATCTGGTCGCTGTTGTTGATCTGCGCCGAGGGCCAGAAGTAGGTGTAGTAGCCTTCGGTCGGTGTGATCTTTCGTACGTTGGTGTAGTAGTCGCCGACGATGATGGCGTCGGTGCTGGCCAGGCGGCCGGTGAAGGCGACGTTGCCCTTTTCGTTGAGCGAGATACCGTCATAAATCTCGAGCACGCCGTTGTCACCGGTGCGGGCCACCAGCGTGAAGCTGTAGTTGCCCTGAGGCGAGGGGATGGTGCAGGAACCGGGGGGTGGCGGCGTCGCGGTCGGCGTCGGGGTCGGGGTGGGGGTTGGCGTGCCGGCCCCGGGCACGTTCGGATACGCCGACCAGATGCCACGTCCATGCGTGGCGGCGTAGAGGGTGTTGCCATGCCAGACCAGCTGGTCGATCGAGACGTTGACGGGGCCATCCATGGTCGGCCCCCAATTCGTGCCACCATCATCGCTGGCAAACAAGCCCAGCTCGGTGCCGGCGTACAGCCGCGTGGGGCTGGCCGGATGGACGGCAAATGCACGCACCGGCACCGCCGGCAGGGTGTTTCCGCCGCTGCCGTTCAGCGGCGACCAGGTGGTCCCACCGTCAGTAGTCCTCCAGACATTGGGCGATGCAAAACCGGTATAACTGACATACACCACCTGCGTGCTGTTTGGATCAAAGACGATGCGGGAGACGTAGCGCGATGGCAGGCCCACGGCGCTGATTTGCGTCCAGGTCGGCGTGGCCGAGGTGCCGTTGCTGGTCTTGAACAGGGCGCCATTGGCATGGCCGACCCAGATCACATTCGAGGCACCCGGACCGACTGCGATGGCGCTGATCAGGTTGGTGACCACACCGGTCAGAAAAGGTGCCTTGATGGCCGCCCAGTTCGGCAGGTTGACTGCCGTGCGGACATCGTTGGCCCGCCACAACGACGCGCCACCGGCCAGCATGGTGTTGCTCTGGTTGGGATCGAGGATGAAGGGCGCGATGAACAGGGCATTGGTCGGTGTGCGCGAATCGGTGATCGAACCGATGCCAGGGGCATTGGACTTGTCGATCGGGAGGCCCTGGGTGGCACCACCATTCTTGGAACGCACGATGAGCAGGTTGATGTACTCGCCGTAGACGTAGTTCGAATCGGTGGGATCGATCGCCACGGCGCCGCCGTCGCCGCCGTAGATGTAGCCCCAGTTCGCGTCACCCTTGTAGAGCGGCGTGCCGTTGTCCTGCGCGCCGCCGACGATGCGAAGGGTGCCGCCGCCATCACTGACGGCGACCCCGTAAAACTGGGTGATGCCAAGCCCGGTCTCATGAATCCATCCGCTGGCGACGGTGGCCAGCGCAAGATCGGGAACGCGGAAGAGGCCGCCATCATTGCCAAACCAGACGGTCTTGGTCAGCACGCCGTCAAAGTCCAGCGGCGTCATGACGACGTGATGATCGGCATGCACCGAGACGGCATTGTTCTGGTACGCGCTCCAGTTGCCGATCTGAGTGAACGAGACACCGCCATTGATCGACCGATAGACATCGACACCGCCGACGATGACCTCGTTGACATTCACGGGATTGACCCACAGCATGTTGCCATACCAGCCTTGCGCGCCGAGCATGTTCTGTACGTTGTTCACCACCGCGAAGTTCAGTCCGCCATCCGTGCTGCGATACAGCTCGCCGCCATTGCGGTCGAGCGATGCATACACCGTGGTCGGCGAAACGCGTGACATGGCGACCTCGATACGCCCCGTGCCGACAGGAATGCCCGCCGAGAGCGTCCAGTTCAGGCCGCCGTCCTGCGAGGCCCGCACCCAGCCACTGCCACTGGCCACGACCTGGGTGACAACCGTTGGGTGGGCGATGACATCCAGGGTGCGCAGGCTGAGGATGGAGTTCCACCAGGTGGCGCCGCCGTCGTCGCTGGCATACAAGCCCGTGTTGGTGGCAGCGAACAACCGTTGTCCATCCGACAGCATGGCCAGACGATTGACGGTCGGCATCGGCGCGGCGCCGCCCGATGCCGTCGAGGCGATTTGTGACCAGGTTTGGCCGGAGTCCGTCGAGACGAAAAGCCCATCCCCATTGACGGCATCGGCGTTGAAGAATCCTTCGCCCGTGCCGGCATACACGATGTTCCCGGTGATGGGATTGGCGACGAGCGCCGTCACGGCCAGGTTGGCCAGGTAGTTGGCGCTGCCGGGCGCGCCCGAGCCCTGCCAGCCGAAGCCATTGTTCTTGTCCAGGAAGACCCCGCCGCTCACACTCCCGACGATTTTCCAGTCCGGATGCGCGGGGGGGATGACCATGGCGCGGATGCGACCGCCGACATTGTCCGGGCCACGATAAGTCCAGCTCGCCGGCGAGATCCCGCCGACCGCGGGGGCGGGGCTGTTACGCCGCTCGGTCATCATACGATCGAGTTGTGCAAACGCTTTCTCGCGCGCGCCTTCCGGGATCACGCCATCCTCATTCACCATCTGCAGCCGCCGAAACGCCGCGGCGCGATCTGCGAAGGTCGGCATTTCGCCCGCCGGCTCGCCTGCCTCTTCGCCGGTCTTGATCTCGAATTCCTCGGGCAGGAGGCGCTGCACCAGCGGCTCCGCCGCGGCGATTGCGAGCGGCGTCGGGGTCTGGGCGGCGGCGGCGGCAGCGGCGGGCCCGGCGGCGCGGAGGGGCGCCAGCAGCGCGGTCGCCAGCAACGCGCCGGACAGCAGCGCCCGCACCAGGGTCTGAGTGGCCGAAGGGGATGTCTGGGTCATGGTCGTCTTCATCGCTAGCGGATCACGAGGGGGAGATAGGCCTTCCCCGGATTGATGACGTAGAGGGCGCCGTTTTGCACGCTCAACGAGATGGCTTGACCTGCTTCGTTGGTCGCCAGGGTGTCGCTCAGGATGAGCGTGATCGTGCCGACCGTGCGTGGGCTGACGCGCACGCGGGCGAGCGCACCGATCCCGCTGGGACCGCTTGCGGCCCCCACGGTGCTGGCCCCGAAGCGCACATAGTCGGGCCCGGTTCGCGTCGAGAGCGCCACCAGGCTGCGCCCGGTCGAGGTCAGGAACTCGGCCTGCGACACCGCCGTGACGGTGACCTGGGCCGGGTCGAAGCGCAGCGCGGTTTCGTAGCCGCCCAGATGCGTCACGCCGGAGATCATCACGGTGATCGTCACGGGCGCGGTGAGGTAGGTCTGCACAACGATGGGTTGCAGCGACACGAAGCCGCTGCCCGGCGAAACCGGTGTCGGCGTCGGTGCCGGGCCCGGGATGGTCACCGTCGTCGTTGCGCTGCCCACGGCATTGAAGGTGCCGCTGTAGGTGCCCGTCCATGACCCGACGCTGACCAGCGACTGGGTGTGCACGCGGCTGGTGATGAACTCATACGTCTCGCCTGGTAACAACTCCTGCGGGAGGGCGGTGAACAGCGTGCCAAACGCGGTGTCCGCCAGCGTGTGGGTGGTGAGCGTGTACTCCCCGGTGTTGGTGGCGCGGTAGCAGTAGGCCACTTCCGTCCCCGCGGTCACGGTGATAGTGTCTGTGACGCCGCAGACGGGGTTGCCCACGGTCGGCCACACGCTCACGGTCTTGGTCAGGGCGACTGAGATCGGAAGGTTGGCGCCGGGCGCACAGCCCTGGCCGCCCGGCCGCGAGAACCGCAGCTTGTCGATGAAGACGGCGCTGTCGTAGGCGGTATCCGTGACGTCGGCGATGGTGAAGCTGATCACGCTCGTCGCGCCGGGGGTGAGCTCGGCCTGCGCGCGAAGGCGCGGGGTCGCCGCGTCGTAGGTTGAACCTGCTGCGTTGGCCGGCGTCGCCCCAAACACCGAGTTGATGCTGATGCGGTTGCCGTTCAGGTCGCGCGCGACCGGCCGGCCGTCGACAAAGGCATCGAAGCCGTCGTTGAACGCCGAGCCGACGAACTCCGGGAACTCCTCTGAGAAGAAGGCAAAGTCAAACGACAGGCACGTCGCCGTGGTCGGGACGGTGACGGTCAGCGTCAGGTGCGCGAAGTCGCCCAGCCCGAACGTGTTGGGGCTGCTGTTGGGCTGGTCGGCGAAGAGCATGTTGCCGGTTCCGAGGTAGGCGAAGGTGGCGCCCTCGGTGGGGAAGCCGGCCACGGTCGGCGTGCCGAGCCCGCCCACGCCGGCCTTGTTGATCAGGTCGGTGCGCAGTGAGGCGCCCTGCAGCGCGCTCAGGTCGAGGCCCATGGCCTGCACGAGGTTGACCGCCGTCGGGGCGACCTCGCCGAAGTCATAGTCCTGCCCGGAGCCGCCGATGCCGAGGACAACTTGCGTAATCACGTTGGGCGATGCGATCACGCCACCCAGGCTGCCGGGGAGGGCCACGCCATTGAGATAGCCAAAGGGCTGGATTTCCTCGATCCAGTAGGTGCCTGGCAGGGCCTCGAAGGCGTAGTAGCCATCGAAGCCGGTCTTGACGGTCTTGAGCACGGGCTGGCCGTTGAAGTCAACGCCATGCAGCTTGAGCGTCGCCGGGCTGAGCCCGGTCTCGGTGATCTGGCGGGTGCCGTTGCCGTTCTCGTCCCAGAACACGCGTCCTGACAGCGCCGAGGGGCGCTCGCCAAAGTTGTACTCGGTCGCGTTCAGGATATGGTTGAAGCCAATCCCGACGATGAGGTCGTCCAGCGCAACACCGCCGGCACCACCATAGCCGGCCCGGTCGATGCCATCGGCAAAGGCGGGCTGGGCCTCCAGCAGCGAGTAGTTGCCGTTTGGAATGGCGTTGAAGCGGTAAGCGCCCGACGCGTTGGTCCGGGTGACCATCAGCACGGGATCGCCCAGCGAGGACGTCCCCTGCAGGGTGATCGTCACCCCACCGATGCCGGGCTCGCCATATCCGGCCCGATAGCCGTCGTTGTCGAGGTCGACATAGACATAGCCGGAGAGCGAGCTGGGCGCGAGCTCGCCGAACAGATAGCCCTCGCCGTAGGCATGGTCGCCCAGCGCGATGAGCTTCACTTGATCGTTGGACAAGACGCCGCCAAGCGTCCCCAAGGCGTCGATGCCATCGGCGTAACCGGGCGGCTGCATCTCAGTGAGCGTGTAGACGCCGGGCTGCAGCTCGGGGAAACTGAACAGGCCGTTGTTGAAGGTGGTCGTCGAGAAGGCCACCGGGGCCCCCAGGCTGGTGGTGCCGCTCAGCCAGACGACCGCGCCCGGGATGCCGTTGTCGACGCCGGGCGGCGGCTCGTAGACGCCGTTGTTGTCGTTGTCCGCGTAGACATAGCCGACCAGGCCGTATTTGCGCTCCCCGAAGTTGTAGTCGGTGCCGACATCGCCCCAGCCGAGCGGGATGTATCGGATGAGATCGTTGGTCAGGACGCCGCCCTGCGTTCCGACCATGTCGATCCAGTCGGTGTAGGTGGGCGGCTGGATCTCCGTCAGGGTGTAGCTGCCGGGCCGCAACCCGGTGAAGTTGAACACCGCCGCGTGGTCGGTGTTGGTCATGCGGATCTGTTCACCCAGGTCGTTGGTGCCATCGAGATAGACGTCGACGGGGCTGGCCAGCCCATCGGGCGGGCTGCTGTAGATGCCATCGTCGTTCATGTCGAAGAACACGCGCCCGCTCAAGCTGGCGGGTTTGAGCTCGGCGAAGCGGTAGTTCACGCCGATGAGGTTCGGTGTGTAGATGATGCCCGCGATGAGGTCGCTCGTGATGACCAGCGATCCCGGCGGGATGGCCGCGGCGCCCAGCGTGCCGGTCAGGCCGCCAAAGCTGCCGGGCGTGTCGAGCCCGTCAAAGAAGCCATCTGGCTGGAACTCGATGATGCGATATGTGCCGGTCAGCAGACCGCCAAACGCAAAGTAACCAGTTGCGTCGGTGCCGACGCTCTGGGTGAAGGCGCCGCCGCCATTCAAGGCGCCAAACAGCGTCAGGCCGACCGACCACAGACCGGGCTCACCCGACTCCTGCGCGCCGTTGGCGTTGTGGTCGGCGAAGACGTAGCCGGAGAGCGTCGGGCCGAGCTTGAAGTCGCAGTAGCTCTGGTCGGTGCCGTATTGCAGGACGACGTTGGTGATGCTGCGGCCGGCCGCCAGACCCGAGCATGGCACGACGCCAAAGTCGCGGTAGCCGGTCGGGAAGCTGGCGTGGGTGACGGTGTAGACGCCGGGTGCCAACCCGTTGAAGCGGTAGTAGCCGCTTGCGTCAGTCGTGGTCGTGACCGCCGCCGTGCCGCCAGCGTTGAGCGTGCCGTTCAGGCGGATCGTCTCGCCGCCGATGCCGGCACCCAACCAGGTCAGACCATTGGGATACCAGACATAGGCGACGCGCCCACCGATGCTGCCACTGGTCAGCTCGCCAAAGTTGTAGCCGGTGGCGGCCGTGCCCGGCGGCAGCACGAGGTTGATGAACTGGTCGTTCACCCCGAGCGCCCCGCCGGCCCCGATGCCCAACTGTTCCTTGCCATCCGCGTATCCGGCGGGCTGGCTCTCGGTCAGCGTGTAGGTCCCGGGACGCAGGCCCGTGAACTGATACGCGCCGTAGGTCGTGATGCTGAGGTTGACCGATTGCCCGAGGTTGTTGATGCCCTGCAGCGTGATGACGGCCGGCGTGACCAGGCCCCCTTCAGAGCCATCCATCAGGCCGTTGTCGTTGGTGTCGACGAAGACGTTGCCGGCGATGGCGTTGCGCTGCTCGGAGAAGCCGTAGCCGGTGATTACGATCCCGGGTGTGAAGACGATGCGGGCGATGATGTCATTGGTCGTCGTCAATCCACCGGCCGTGCCGACGATCTCCGGCCCGTCCAGATAGCCGGCCGGCTGGGTCTCGTGGATGGAATAAGTGCCGGTCACGAGGCCGCCCCAGAAGAAGATGCCCTCCTGGCAGCGCCAGGGCGGCGTCCCGGCCGGGGTGAAGGTCGTCGCAGCGAGGTTGACATTGTTGTTGTAGACATCGACGCCGGTGAGCGCCATCGAGACACCGCCGATGCCGAACTCGGGTGAGTTGCAGCCGGTGGCGGAGCTGGCTTCCCAGATGACGTTTTCGTTGTCATCGCGGAAGACATAGCCCATCAGGCTGGGCTTCTCGCCGAAGTTGGCCCCCTTGGTCTCGCCTAGGGTGAGCGAGATGGCTCGGACTTGATCGTTGGCCACGATCGCCTCGGGCGCGAACATGGCCTGGTCGAGACCGTCGACGTCGACATCGCGCTGCACCTCGGTCAGGGTGTAGGTGCCCGGGCGCAGGAGCGGGAAGCTGTATTGCCCGCTGCTGTTCGTGACATCGGTCATCCAGAGGGTCTGGCTGAGGTCGTTGCGCCCGGTCAGCACGATGCGCACGCCAGCGCCCACGGGCACCTCGGCGCGGTTCTGGTCCCACACGCAGAAGGTGTCATAGCCGCAGGCCGCCCACCTGAAGAGGGCGTCGTTGTCGAGATCGAAGAACACGTAGCCGCGCAACAGGTTGGGCGAGTATTCGGTGAAGTCGAAACCATCGACAAAGCCGACGCCGGTGAAGGCGATGTCGATGAAGTCCTCGCCCAGCGGGCCGGGCGTGCCGGATGGGCTGGCCGAGAGCTCAGGGCCATCGAGCAGGTTCGGCGGCTGAATCTCGCGGATGCGATACGTGCCGGCGGGGACATCGCCAAAACGATAGAACCCGAACACGTCGGTCTGCGCCGTGCGCGTGATGGGCGCGCCCACTGTCGGCGTGCCGGTCAGGATCAGGGTGACGCCGGGCAGGACCGGATCAAACGGGTCGCGGAAGCCGTCGCCATCCGTGTCGCGATACACCAGACCGCCCAGCCCGATCTGCGATTCTCCAAAGCGGTAGTTATAGGCCGTGGCACCCACCCCCAGTGGGATCGCCGCGATGGTGTCGGGACCGATCACGCTGCCGCCCAGCGCGCCCAACGTTTCGTTGCCATCCGTGTAGCCCTCGGGCTGGCTCTCGGTGATGGTGTAGGTGCCCGGGCGCAGGCCGCTGAAACTGAAGCTGCCATAGCCGCCGGTGGTCGCCATCGCCGAAACCGTCGCGCCCAGGTCGTTGACGCCCACGAGCGACAGCGTGACCGCGGGCAGGCCGGGCTCGCCGTTCTGCTGCTGCGCATCTCCGTTGATGTCAAGATACACCGTGCCCTGGATGCTGGCTGGTGGCAGCTCGCCAAAGTTGTACTCCGAGCCATACTGGCCGGCGCCATAGGTCACCGTGAACGTGTCGTTGCCGACCAGGCCACCCAGGCTTCCGATCCCCTCCAGGCCATCGAGATAGCCCAATGGTTGGAAGGCGTGGATGACATAGGCTCCCGCCGGCAAGTCGCCAAACGTATAAAAGCCATACAGATTCGTCACGGAGACGCGGCTAACCGCGTCGCCGAGCAGCGAGGTCCCGTCCAGGGTGACCAGCGTGTTGGCGATCCCACCCTCACTGGCAGGGGCGCGCGCACCATCGTTGTTCATGTCCTGGTAGACGTAGCCGGTGATGCCCAGCTTTCGCTCGCCAAATAGATAGTTGTTTGGCGAGGACGCGGGCGCCACGACGATGCCGGTGATGGCATCCTGACCATCCGGCGTGCCGCCGACGGTGCCGGCCGCATCAAGACCATCGGTATAGTCGCCGGGCTGGATCTCGATCAGCGCGTAGGTGCCGGGACGCAGGTTGCTGAAGCCGTAGGCACCGCCCCCGGAGCTGGTGACGGTCAGTCGCACGCCCTGGTTGAGGTCATCGGTGCCGCTTAGCACCACGGTGGCGCCGACGATGCCGGCCTCGTTGAGCTGCTTCTGGCCGTCGTTGTTGACGTCCCAGTACACGATCCCGGACAGGCTGGACGCATAGAACTCACCAAAGTTGTAGTCGCTGCCGTATTGCCCGGGGATGAAGGCGATGTTGTCGATGACATCGTTGGGGCCGGGGGTTCCGCCCAGTCCGCCGGCCGCTTCGCGGCCATCGAGCCAGGGCGAGGGCTGCGTCTCGGACAGGCGATAGGTTCCCGTCAGCAGGTCGTTGAAGTAATAGAAGCCGTAGCTGTCGCTGGTCGTCGTCCGCGTGACGGCCTGGCCCAGCGTGGTGAAGCCATACAGCGTCATCGCCGCGCCACTCACCCCGCCGTAGGAGCCATAGGAATCGTCGCGCAGGCCGTTGTTGTTGTTGTCCTGATACACGTAACCACTCAACCCGCTGATGCGTTCGCCGAAATAGAAGAAGGCGAGCGTGTCCGCGCCGAGCACGGTCACCGAGGAGACGGCATCGTTGCCCAGTGTGCCCCCGCCACAGCAGCCCACCTTGTCCTTGCCATCCAGATACGCGGCCGGTTGGACCTCGGTCACGGTGTAGACGCCCATCCGAACGTTGGTGAAGTTGAAGCTGCCGTTCGCATCGGTGGTGGTCGTCATCCAGACCGGCAGGGTCAGATAGTCGGTCCCCCGCAGATACACGGTCACGCCGCTGATGCCGGGCTCGTTGCCATCGCGGTTGCCGTCGTCGTTGATGTCAAAGAACACGACGCCGCCGAACGTCGAGGGCCCAATCTCGCCGAAGTTGTAGTTGGTGCCACCAGGGCCGCTCATGGTGATCAGGTTGAAGCGGTCGTTGTTTGAGATCACGCCACCCGCGCCGACCCCCAGTGTCTCGCGCCCATCGAAGTAGCCGGCAGGCTGCACCTCGGTGATGGTGTAAACACCGTTGGGCACATTGGTGAACTGATACACGCCGGCGCTGTCGGTGGTCGAGACGCGCCCAACCGTCGTGCCGTTGTCGCTGCGCGTTCCGGTCAGATAGACTGTGACGTTGGAGATGCCCGTCTCGTTGTAGCCCGAGCGAATGCCGTCATTGTTGCGGTCCTGATAGACATAGCCACTCAGGAAGCTGCCGGACTCGCCAAACTGATACTGGCCATAGCTGTTCCCGGCCACCACGCTGATGGCCGAGAAGGTGTCGTTTACAACGCTGAGCGTGCCGGCCGGGGAGCGCTCCTGTCCATCCAGATACCCGCTGGGCTGGGTCTCGCTCAGGGTGTAGGTGCCCGGGCGCAGGTTGGCAAACGTGAAGTTGCCCGTCGAATTGGTGTAGGTGACCACCAGCACGGGTTGGCCACGATCGTTGGTCCCGGACAGGGTCAGGGTTGCGCTGACGATGCCCGGTTCGCTGTAGGCGTAGTAGCCGTCGCCGTTGAGGTCGAGGAAGACGATGCCGTAGATCTGGGCCGGATACAGCTCGCCGAAGTTGTAGTCACGGCCATAGCTGGCAACCGTGATCGGGATGCCGCTGATCAGGTCGTTGCCGTTGCCCAGCGTTGA
>JAIBCK010000063.1 GCA_019694215.1 Thermoflexales bacterium | reverse complement strand
CCATGCTATAATTCGCATCAACGCATAAATGGATAATCACTTCGCCCCGCCCCGCCGCACCCTGACACCGGTCTTCAGCCTGGCCCCCGCGCGGAATGCCCTGGTCGCAATGGCTGCCACGCCCCCCGCGGCACCAGAGGACCTGCTCGCGCACCGGGTGGTCTTCGAGCGCTTCGCGGGCACCCTCGCCGCGATCGACGCCCCGCTCGACGCCGACCTGCCGGCCTTCCTGCCGGCGCTGGCGCAGACCCCGCCCGCGCACTTCCGCGCACACGGCAGCGCCCCGGCCGGCCTCGACCCCGAGGTCGCCGCCGCGGCGAAACCGCTGACCGACGATGCCGCCGCGCTGCGCCGCCACCTGGTCGAGGCGCTCTCCAAACGCTGGGCGGCCCTGGCTCCCGAATGGCCGCGCACGCTGGCAGCGCAGCGACCGGCCCTGGCCGCGCTGGCGCAGACACACGGCGCGCTCAACGCGCCCGCACTCGAGGTCGCGCGCACGGTCCTGCGCCGGCGCCTGCCCGAGCCCGCCTGCGCGGCACTTGCCGATGCGCGCGCGCTGGTCTTCATCCCCTCGCCGCGCGTCGAGCTGCTGGTGGCCGATTTCGGGACGGGCGAGCGCGCGCAAACCTGCGTGTTCTTCCGTTTCGAGACCGACATGCTGCGTCTGGCCGCAATCCGGACGGCAGAACTGCTTGGACCGTTGTCCGCGTTGGCCGACGACACCCGCCTGCGCCTCCTCGAAGCGCTGGCCGAGGGCGAGGAGCGCAGCGCGCAGGAGCTGATCGACGACCTGCAGGTCAGTCAGCCCAATGTCTCGCGCCATCTCAAGCAGTTGGTGGGGGCCGGGCTGGTGGAGGAGCGACGGGCCGGCGGGGCCGCCAAGCGCTATCGCCTGCGCCCGGAAGGCGTGCGCGCCGCACTGTTCAAGGTCGAGCTGGCCCTCGACCCGGCCAATGCGCGGGCCGCGCGCGCTCAGGCCCGACAGGCTTCGGCGCGGGCGGCGGCGCTGGAGCCCTACCCGCGCACGTTGCGCCCGTTTCTGGATGAACAGGGCCGCGTCACGCACTTCTCGACCCGGCTGGGCGAGCAGCAGGCGGTGCTGGCCTACCTGCTCGGCAAGATCGCCCCCGGCCGCGACTACGCCGAGAAGGAGATCACCGCGCTCATCGCCAGCTGGATCGCGCCCGGCCAGGGCCGTTTTGGCATCGATGCCGTCACGCTGCGGCGCGCCTTGATCGAGGAGGGCGGCCTGCGTCGGACGCCGACCGGGTCGAAGTACTGGGTCGAAACGATCGCCTGATCAAACGTCGATTCGCAACCCATCGCAGGCGATGGCATACCCGTGCGCGTCCGCCCACGCCGAGAGCTCGGGGTGCGGGGGATTGCCTTCGTGGGCGATGTGCGTGCCAAAGACGCGGCCCTGCGCGCCGAGCACGCCCATCGCCCGCATTCGCGCGGCGTGCGCAATCACATCCCGGGCGGAGAGGTGATCGCCACCCACCTGCTCGGGGCCATACGTGTGATCGAGCACGACCACGTCAAAGCGCGCCCCGAGCCGGGCGAAGGCCGCCCACACCTCCTCGCCCAGCGCGCCCGTGTCGGTGCCGTAGAACAGCGTGCGGCCACCGCGCGAGATGGCATACAGCAGCGAGCCCATGGCCGGGTCATGGTTGGCGGGAAAGGCGGTGATGGTGTAGTCGCCCAACGTAAAAGGCTGGTATGGCTGGATGGCTCGCCAGGTGACATCGAGCCAGGCCGCGGAGCGGGCGTCCAGCGCGCTGGCCGGCGCGAAGTCGCGCGCGAGCGCCCAGGCCAGCCGGTCGAGCGTCGGCGGCGAGGCGCAGAACACCAGCGGCGGCGCGCCCCGCGTGCCATAGTCGGCGGTGCGCGAGAGCAGGTGCGAGGCATCGAGATGGTCGGCGTGCGGATGCGTCTGCAGACAGAACCGGACCCCGGTCAAGGCAATGCCATGCTGCTGGCTGGCAACAGGCAGATCGGGGCCGAGATCGATGAGCAGGTCATCGTTGACCAGCGCGGCGCTGCGCTTGCGCAGGCTGGGCCCGCCCAACGCCCGCGCGCGGACGCAATTCGCGCACTGGCAGAAAGGCTCGGGATAGGCGTTGGCCGCCGAGGTGCCGAGAAAGGTCAGGGTGAGGGGTGCTGCCATGCCGCGAGTGTAGTGGCATCCGCCCTACAATGATCGCATCGTGGCGCTCGATCAGTTCTCCGCCCCCACCCGCGCCTGGTTTGAGCAGGCGCTTGGCGCGCCCACGCCACCACAGGCGCTGGGCTGGCCAGCCATCCAACGTGGCGAGCACACCCTCATCCTGGCCCCGACCGGATCGGGCAAGACGCTGGCGGCCTTTCTGTGGGGGATCGATCAGATCCAGCGCCGCCTGCTGGCGGGCGATGCGCCCCCCGGCGTGCAGCTGGTGTATGTCTCGCCCCTCAAGGCGCTGAACAACGACGTTGAACGCAACCTGCGCGCGCCGCTCGAGGGCATTCACGCCGCCGGACACGCGCAGGGCATCCACACGCCGACGGTGCGGGTGGCGGTGCGCACCGGCGACACCCCGGCCAGCGCCCGCGCGGCCATGACCCGCCAGCCGCCGCACATTCTGATCACCACCCCCGAGTCGCTGTATCTGCTGCTCACCAGCGCACGGGGCCGTGAGATGTTCCGCACCACGCGGGCGGTCATCGTCGATGAAATTCATACGTTGGTCGGCAACAAGCGCGGCGCGCACCTCGCGCTGAGCCTGGAGCGGCTGGAGGCCGTCGCGCGCGCGCCGGTGCAGCGCATCGCGCTCTCGGCGACCGTGCACCCGGTCGAGGAAGCGGCTGCCTTTCTGGGCGGCGATCGCCCGGTCACCGTCATCGACGCAAAGACGCCCAAGGCGCTCGATCTCGAGGTGGTCACCGCCGTCGATGACTTTTCGGCGCTGCCCGCCGATTCAGTCTGGCCATCCATCGTGCCGAGCGTGCTGGCCGAGGTGTATCGCAACACCACCACCCTGATCTTCGCCAACAACCGCCGGCTGGCCGAGCGCACAGCCGACCGTCTCAACGCCCAGTTCAACGCCGAGCGGGATGAGACGCTGCCGCCCGGCGACATCGCGGCGCTGGCACCCGGCGGGGTGACGCGCGACCGCGGCATGTTCGCCATCGGCGCGCAGGGACCCTTCCGCGCCCATCACGGCAGCGTGAGCAAGGAGGCCCGTCGGCAGCTGGAGGAGGACCTCAAGGCCGGGAAGCTGCCGGCCCTGGTCGGCACCAGCTCGCTCGAGCTCGGCATCGACATCGGCAGCGTCGGCACCGTCGTCCAGCTTCAGTCGCCGTCGAGTGTGTCGCAGGGTCTGCAGCGCGTCGGCCGCTCGGGTCACCTCGTTGGGCAGACCAGCCGCGGGCGCATCTACGCCACGCACCGCGAGGACGTCGTCGCCGCGGCGGCCATCGCGCGCGGCATGCTCGATCAGGATGTCGAGCCCACCCACGTCATCGAGAACGCCCTGGATGTGCTGGCGCAACAGATCGTCGCGATGGTGGCCGTCGAGCCGTGGCCCGTGCGCGCGCTGTTCGACCTGATCCGTCGTGCGCGCGGGTATCACGCCCTGAGCGAGCGCACGTTTCATGCCGTCCTCGATATGCTGAGCGGCGCATATTTCTTCGATGACGCGAGCGGCAAGGGCGCGGCCGCGCTGCGGCCCAAGATCGCCTGGGACAAAAGCCGCGATGAGCTGGTCGCCCTGCCCGGCACCCGGCTGCTGGCGATGAGCAACGCCGGGACGATCAGTGACCGCGGCCAGTACACCGCCTGGCTCGCGGATGGCAAGACAAAGTTGGGCGAGCTGGACGAGGAGTTCGTCTTCGAGACGCGCCCCGGCGACACCTTTCTGCTCGGGAGCAATGTCTGGCGCGTGACCGAGATCCGCGACGACCGCATTGTCGTCAGCGAGGCACCGGGCGCGACGCCGCGCATGCCCTTCTGGCGCGGCGAGTATGCCCACCGGCCCTACGAACTCGGCGTGCGCATCGAGCGCATCCGGCGCGCCGTCGTCGAGCGGCTGGCCACCGATCCTGCCGGCGTGCAGGCCTGGCTGCGGACGGACTATCACCTCGACGCGCGCTCGGCCTGGAACCTGGTCGCGCACGTGCAACAGCAGCTGGATGCCATCGGCGCGCTGGCCACCGACAGCACGCTCATCGTCGAGGCCTTCGAGAACGACGTCGGCGATCCGCACGTGTGTGTTCATTCGCCGTTTGGCGGTCGCGTCAACGGAGCCTGGGCGCTGGCGCTGCGCGATTTGCTGCGCGAACGCCTCGGCGTCACGCCGGAGATGCAGGTCGGTGACGACGGCATTCTCTTTCGCTTCGCCGGCGACCAGCGCGGCCAGGCCCTCGACCTCGCCACGGCGCTCACCCCGGATGCCGCGCGCGAGCGGCTGCTGCGCGACCTGCCCGACTCGGCGGCATTTGGCGCGCAGTTCCGCATGAACGCCGCGCGGGCGCTGCTGCTGACCAAGCCCGGTGGTGTCAAACGCACGCCCTTCTGGATGCAGCGGATGCGCGCCAAGGACCTGCTGGCGCGGGTGAGCGGGATGGGGGACTTCCCCATCGTCGTCGAGACCTATCGCGACTGTCTGCGGGATGTCTTCGACCTGCCGCGCCTCGAGGAGATCCTTGCGCGGATCAACCGCGGCGACATGCACATCGTGACGGTGGAGACCGCCGTCCCCTCGCCCACCGCGGCCGCGCTGCTGTACCGCTTCACATCAAACTATCTGTACGAGTGGGATGCGCCCAAGGCCGAGCGCGCGCTCAATGCGCTGGCCCTGCCGCGCGCGGCGCTGGCCGAGGTCCTGGCTGGCACCCCGCTGGCCGATCTGCTCAAGCCCGAAGCTGTGCGCGATGTGGCGCAGCGGGCGGCCCGGCGGGACCCGTCGCTGCGCCCGCGCACGCCCGAAGAATTGCTCTTCCTGCTGCGCGAGCTGGGCGACCTGGAGGAGGCCGAGCTCGCCGCCCGCGCGCCGGAGGCCCCGCCCTGGCTCTCGGCGCTGGCGGCAAGCGAGCGTGTCCGGCTGGTGACGGTGGCCGGAACCCAACGGTGGATCCCCAGTGAGCTCAGCGCGGAGTATCGCGCCGCGTTCGAGGACGGCGATGCGACGGCCCGGGCGCGCGCGCTGCGGCGGCACCTCCGCCACGCCGGGCCCGTGACCGTGGATGCGCTCATCAACCGTTTTGCAGTCCCGCGCCCCTGGCTGATGGAAACGCTGGACGCATGGGTGGCGGATGGCTCGCTCGTGCGGGGGGCCATTACGTCGCGCGACCGCGACGAATACTGCGACGTGGCGCTGTTCGAGCAGATACATCGGCGCACCCTGACGATCCTGCGCAAGGAGACCCAGGCGGTTCCGCGCGCGGCCTGGTCGGCGTTTCTGCTGCGCTGGCAGCATGCACATCCCGCCACGCAATTGCGCGGGTTGGAAGGGACGCGGGCGGCGCTGGGTGTGCTCAACGGCCTTGTCGCACCCACCGCGGCCTGGGAGCGGGATCTGCTGCCAACGCGGGTGACCGGCTACGGGCACGAGTTGGACGACCTGCGCGGCGAAATCGTCTGGGCGGGCGCGGGGTCCGGCAACAGCCGGCTCTTCCGGCGCGGCGAGGGTGGCTTCTTTCTGAGCCCCTTCGATCCAGCCGGGCTGGAAGCCACCGCCCAGGCGCTGCTCGATTACCTGGCCGCCGAAGGGGCTTCATATGAAGTCGATTTGTTGCGCGGCCTGGGGGTGAGCGCAGCGACGCTGGCGGCCGCGCTGCGCACGCTGAGCGACGCCGGCGCGATCACCTGTGACAGCTTTGCACCGTGGCGGCGCGGCGAAGGCGGCGATCCCGACGAGCGCCCTCGCGCGCCAGTAAGCGCGCTGGAGGCCGAGCTTGCGGCACGCTTGAAGGGACGCTCCGAGGTCGCGATGGGCGGGCGGCTGCTGCGGCCCTCCTCGACGCGGATGCGGGAGGCGCGTCAGCGGGTCAGCGCTCGGCTGCGCGTCGAGACCCTGCCGCTGAAGATTGGTGACGAACGTTGGGCGATGCTGCATCGCGCCGGGGTATTGGGACCACTCAAGGACGAGACGGCCCGGGCCGAGGGCCTCGCGCGGGCGCTGCTTGCCCGGCACGGCGTGCTGACGCGCGAAGGCGTCGGGCGGGAGGCCGTGCCCTGGTCGTGGGATCAGCTCTTTCCGTTGTTCGAGCGGATGGAGATGCGCGGCGAGCTGCGGCGCGGGTATTTCGTCGCGGGGCTGTCCGGCGCGCAGTTTGCGCTGCCGGCCGCGGTCGAGGCGTTGCGCGAGGCGGCGGCCCAGCCAGATGCCAGCGTGGTCGTGATCGCGGCGAGTGACCCGGCCTGCGTGTATGGCGGCCAGGGCCTGGATGCGCCGGCCTTTGCGCGGGTGGCCTCGACGCAGGTCGCGCTGATGGGGGGCCGGCCCTTCGTGCTGTTCGCCGATCACGGCGAGCGCATCACGGTCGCCGACGGCGTCGATGGCGACCTCGTGGCGCGTGCGCTCAGCGTCTGGCTGGCGCGGCCGGGCGCGCCGCGTCGGGTGCGGGTGACGCAGTGGAATGGTGTCCCCGTGCTGGGCGGCCCGGGTGAGGCGCTGTTGCGCGCGGCCGGGTTTTCGCGCGCGCCGCTGGCGATGGAGCGGGGGTGACGGCGGACTGGGACGGAAGACGGGCGACCGAGGACGGAAGCAGGCTGGCCCGGACGGCGGACGGCGGACCGCGGACGGCCGCAGGCAAGGGCGGGCAAGGCACCGGAGACCGACGACCGAGGACGGAAGCAGGCTCGCTCGGACCGCAGACGGCGGACCGCCGACGGCAGCAGGCAAGGGCGGGCTACGGACCGGAGACCGACGACCGAGGACGGAAGCGGGCCCAGATGGATTGGCGTTGGTCGGCTTGGGCAAGCAAGTTCCCGCATGGGAGGCTCCCGCGTTCGGTGGCGCTGCCATGACACGCCCTTACCTGCTTCGGTCCTCCGTCTCCGGTCCTCCGTCTTCGGTCGGCCGTCGGCGGTCGGCCGTTTGGCCACGGCCACGCACGCTACACTCCCCGCCGTGAACGACTTCCTCCGCGCCGGGTTCGCCCTGCTCTACACCCGCTTCGCCGGGCTGTATGACCTCATCGCCCGCCTGGTCTCGTTTGGCGAATGGCAGCAGTGGGGCGAGATGGCCCTCACCTTCATCCCCGATGACGCGCGGGTGCTCGAAGTGGGCCATGGCCCCGGCCACCTGCACGCACGCATGGGCGCGCTCGGCCACGCGCCCATCGGCATCGATCAGTCAGCGCAGATGGGCCGACGGGCCAAACGGATGCTGATCACACGCGGACTGTCGGCTCGCCTCGCGCGAGCGGATGTCCTGCGCCTGCCCTTCCCCGACGCCGCCTTCGACTGCATCGTCAGCACCTTCCCGACCGACTTCATCTTTCAGCCGGGGCCGCTGGCCGAGCTGCATCGGGTGCTCGCGCCCGGCGGCCGGATGGTCGTCGTCCCCGGGGCGCGGCTGATCGGGAATGACCCGCTCGCGCGGCTGCTGCGGCTCGCGTATCGCCTGACCGGCCAACGCGACGAGGCCGGGATCGCCGAAGCCGCCCGCGCGCGTTTCGAGGCCGCCGGCTTCCGCTTCTGGCAGCGCCACATGGGCACCCCCCGCGCCGCGGTCACGGTGTGGGTGCTCAGGCGCTAGGCGGTTCGTACAACGGTGCGCTGCAAGCTGTGCCGCGGCAGATGAACGCCGCCGGCAGGCGCGTGAGCGGAAATCCGCGCGCGGCGATCGCGGCGCGATCCTGCGGGTGTGCCGGGTCGAGCGCGCGCATCATCCGCCAGGGGTGATAGCGGCGGCCCGCCGCGCGCAGAAAGGGCGCGGTCTCGGACGGCGCGCCGACGACGACGAACTCATCCGGCTCGCTCGCAGCGCGATATGCCGCGAGGGCGAAAGGCCCGGCATGGCTGCCGTAGCGCTTGTATTGCTCGGAGAAGACGGCCAGCGCGGCACGGGCCTCCTCGACCAACGCGGGCTCGCCCCAAAGGTGCCCGGCCAGCAACAGCGCCTCGGCCATCGCCGCATTCTCGAAGATCGGCCGCAGGCGCGCCTTGAGCAGGCCCAGAGCAGCCGGATCGAGCGGGACGTCATGGAAGCCGCCTCCCTCGGCCGACAACGCGCCCTGGGCGAAGTCGAACAGCGGCAGCACGGCCTCGCGCGGCCGGCCGGCCTGCAGCATCGCCTGCGCCAGCGCGGCCTGATCGCGCAGCGCGCCGACCAGCGCCATCGGCGCCCAGCCGCCCTGCGCATCGAGGGTGGCACCGTGGAGGACCGCGCCATCCGCCCGCAGACAGATACGCACGAGGGTGTCAATCACACGTTGTCCCAGCGCGCGCAGGTCGGGTCGGTCGAGCGCCTCATCCAGCGCAAAAAGCGCGCAGGCCATCTGCGCATTCCACTCGACATACAGGCGTTCATCGATGAAGGGGGCCTGCCGCTCGGCGCGCTCCCCGCGCGAGAGGGTGTAGTAGGCCTCGTCGGCGTCCTGGCTGCCGCAGAACCAGGTCAGCCCGCCGCGCTCGCGCAGCCAGGTGCCGATGTGATAGCCCAGCGCCTGCTCGACGACGCCGCGCAGCGTCGCGGCCTGGGCGGCCCGCCCGGGATGCCCGTCCAACGTTTGAAGCGCATGCGCGTGCAGCGTGAGCAGGCGGGCGTGGTCCTCAAGCATCTTCTCGAAGTGCGGGACGCTGAAATCGGGCGTGGTCGAGTAGCGAAACCAGCCACCCTCGGTCCGGTCATACATGCCCTGGGTACCCATCGCGATCAAGGTGTGCACCGCGCTTTCGAGCAACCTGTTGTCGCGGGTCTGGTGATAGCCCAGCAGCAGCGTCTCCCAGGCCTCGGTCATGGGGAACTTCTGGCCGTCGCCCAGCCCGCCGTTGCGCGGGTCATAGGCCAGGGCGATGGCATTGAGCGTGTCGGCCACCACCTGGCCGGCGTCCAGCGCGCCCGCGCTGCCCTTCTCGACGATGGCGAGGTCCGGGGCCTCGGCCAACAGCGCCTCGCCGTTCTGCTGCCAGTAACGGTCGATCTGCACCAGCAGGCTGCGCATCTGGGCGGGCGTGAAATACGTGCCACCGTAGATCACCTGACCATCCGGCGTGAGAAAGCACGTCGTCGGCCAGCCGCCCTGGTTGTAGCGCGCATTGACATCCGGGCGGACGTCGTTGTCGACGCGGATCGGGACAAAGCGGGCGTTGATCAGGGCCGCGATCTCGGGATCGCGGTACGTGCCGGTGTGCACGGGATGCCCCGGCTCGCCGCGGTCCATGACGTGGCACCAGTGGCACCACACAGCGCTGATCCCGAGCAGGATGGGGCGCTTGAGGGCGCGCGCTTCATCAAAGGCGGCCTCGCCCCAGGCCCGCCACGCAATCAAGTTGTCCATGCGGCGGGATTTTACGGCCCGCGTCGCATCCCTGCCACACGTCTTAGAATGATCCGCGTGGATGCCGCTGGCCCCTTCCTATCCCTCGACGCGCTGCGCAGCGAACATGCGCGCCTGCTCGTCCTGCGTCGGACGACGGAGGGCCGCTCCGGAGCGGAGGCCGCGGCGCTGCTCGCGCGCGGCACGGCCCTCGGGGCGCGGCTGGACACCGAGGCCGACCGCGCCGCCGCCCAGGCCCTGCTCGACTACTGGGCCAATGTGCTGGACCGGGCGGGCGCGGACTATGTCGACGCCTCGCTGCTGCCCTTTGACGCGCCATCGTTGCGCGACAGCGCGCAGATTGCTTACGACAGTTGGCCGATGGACGAACAGGCCATGGCCCGGCGCGTGATCGAGACCCTCGCCGCGCCTGCGCGGCCGGGCGCCGCTCCGGTGCGCCTGATCTTCATCCCGCGCCTGCGCGCCGCCTTTGATCGGCCGGCCGACACGGCCGCGGACGGCGAATGCCTTAACCGCGCGCTGCAGCGCATGCTGGACGCGGGCTGGGTGAGCGTGCGCGCGGCAAGCGGCGACGAGGCCGCCCAGATCGAGCTCGCGCAGCCCGCCCTCACCCGCCACTGGCCGCCCATGCAGGCCTGGCTGGAGGCGGTGCGCGAAGGGCTCGATCAACGCGCCCGCCTGCGCCTGGCCGCGCAGCAGTGGGAGCGCCTCGGCCGGCCGCCCAGCGCCCTGCGGCGCGGCGCGCTGCTGGCCATCGCACAACGGTTTGATGATCTCACCGCGCTGGAGGCCGAGTTTGTGCGCGAAAGCGCCGCGGCCGAACGGAGCGAGGCGGATACCCGCGCGACCCACCGGGCGCGCGAGCAGCAGACCGCGCAGCAGTTGAGCGAGGCCGGCGCAGCGCGAAACGCGCTCGAAAAGCGCCGCGCCGGCGAGGTCCGCCGGCGCAACCTGGCGCTGCTGGCAACCCTCATCGTCGCAGCCGGATTGCTCCTTGCCACGACGGCGCTGGCCGGCCAGGTGGCGCAGGAGCGGGCGCGCGCCGAAGCCGCGCTGGAGAAGGCCAGCCGAACCGACGGCGCGCTGCGCGAGGCGCAGACCCAGGCCGATCTGGCCCGCAGCCGACAGCTCACCGCCCAGGCCCTGCGCAGCGCCGACGACGACAAGCGCCTGTTTGACGCGCTCCGCGCCGCCGCCCTCGCCCCGGGTGACGCCGACGCGCAGGGCGCGCTCTTCGATGCCGTCCACTCACTCCCCTCCGAAAGGCTGGGCACCCTGGCCGGCCACCGCGACAGCGTGTGGGCGGTGGCCGCCCTGCCGGGCGATCCCGCGCATGTCCTGACCGGGGGCGAGGACCACACCGTGCGGGTGTGGGACGTGCGGACCAGCACAACGGTCGCAACCCTGCCAGGCGCATCAGCCTCTGTCTACGCGCTGGCCGTCTCGGCGGATGCCTCCACGCTGGCCGTGGGGTTGGGCGATGGCGACATCTCGCTGTGGTCGCTCTCGACGGCGACGGTGACGCCCACCGCGCGCGGCGTGATCAGCGCGCACGTCGGCGGGACGTTTGGGCTCGCCTTCAACCCCACCCAACCTTGGATGCTGATGAGCGGCGGGGCTGATGGCGCAGTGCGGCTGTGGGACACCCGCGGCGGGCAGGCCGTGTTGTTGGATGAACGCACGCGCCATTCCGGCTGGGTGTGGGCGGTTGGGTTTTCACCCGATGGCAACCTGGCCGGTTCGGTGGGCCAGGGCCGCACGGACAACACGCGTTGGTGGCGCATCAATTCGATCTCGCGCACGTTGGAGACGGTGGAGGCCCCCGGCGCGCATGCCAGCACCGTCACCAGCCTGGCCTTCTCGCCCGATGGTCACAGCGCCTTCAGCGGCGACATCAACGGCCTGCTGCTGCGTTGGGACACGGCGACGTTCTCCACGACCGCGGTCGAGACGGAGACGCTTGCCGAAGCAGGCACGCTGTGGGGGCTCGACACCCAGGCGGGCTGGCTGGCGGCCACATCATCGAGCGGATTGGTGCGGGTCTGGTCGTTGGACAGCGCCGGGCACGCCCTCGGCCCCGCGTGGGTGCTCGACGGCCATCGGGACGGGAGCCTGCGCGTCGCCTTTCTGCCGCGCGCTGCGGGCGATCAGCCGCTTGTGCTGGTCAGTGGTGGGCTCGATCGGCTTGCGCTGGTCTGGGAGGTCGGCGCGACCCCATCGAGGACACCCGCCGACGCCAACACACGCTTGGCGGGGGCGGCGATCAACGGCGATGGCTGGTTGCTGACGGTCGAGCGCGGCGCGCCCTGGATGCGGACCGGGTTGATGGGCAGCGCGCCCACCCTGCTGGATCGCGTCTCCACCACCGCGCGCACGGCGGCGCTGGCCAGGCGCGGCTATCCCCTGGTCGTGGGCGAGCAGGGAGGGCGGATCATCGTTGTGCGAAGCGCGACGCCGTCCGACACGCTGAGCCTGGATGCCGGCTATGGCACCCCCATCGATGCCCTCGCCCTGTCGGAGGATGGCCGCCAGCTCGCTGCGGCGCAATGTCTGCCCACGGCAAGCGGGGCGTGCCCGCGCAGCCAGATCGTGCGCTTTGACGCGCAGACGGGCGCCCCGCTCGGTGCCCCCACCGTCGTGACTGGCGCGCTGAGCGCGCTGGCCTGGTCGAGCAACGGGCGCACCCTCTACGCCGGCGGGTGCATCCGCACAACGCCCGGTGCATGCGCTCAGGGCGTCGTCCATCCGCTGGCGGTGGGGAATGCCGGGCTGGTGGCGCTGGACAAGCCCGCGCTGGCGCTGGGCACCCGCATCACGGCCCTGGCAACTGGCGCGGACGGCCGGACGCTGATGGTCGGTGGCGCGGATGGCGCTGTGGCGCTGGCGACGCTCGACGCGCGCGGCTCGCCCACGGTGATCAGCGGGGTGATTCGTCGGCACACGGCGGCGGTGCTCGCCCTGAGCCAGGTCGCGGGCGAATATCAGAGCCTGGATGCGCTGGGCCACGGCGCGCGCTGGGTGCTCGATCCGGCGGCGTTGCGGGCGCGCGCCTGCGCGCTGCTGGCCGACCCCGCGCTGCGTCAGGACGCCTGTCCGTAACGCCTAACGGGCGGCTGCGCGTCGCAGGCGGTCGGCGAGCGCCTCCGCCAGCCCGGGCCCGGTGATGCTGCGGTGGATGATGACGTCCACGCCCGCCGCATCCAGCGCGCGCAGCCCGGCATACAGCCCGCGCGCCACCGCCTCCAGCGTATCGCCGAGGCAATAGGCCGGGGCTGGATCGCCCAACGCAGCCAAATCATGCGCGTTCAGCAGGGCGCCGACCCGCTGCCCCCGCGCGCGCTCCTCGGCCACGATCGCCCGCAACCCGTCCAGGTCCTGGGCCGAGCGCAGCGCCGCGCGCGGCGCATAGTGTTTGTCGAGCAGGCCGGGCGAGGCGGCCACCCGGCGGGCCTCCGGGCGCAGCAGGGGTTGGCCGAGCGCGGCCTCGATGTCCTCACGCGCCGCGCCGCCGGGGCGGAGCAGACGCGAGGCATCTTCCCGCAGATCGACGACGGTCGACTCGACGCCGATATCCGTCGGCCCACCATCCAGGATCAGGTCGATGCGGCCGTCGAGATCCTCCCGCACATGGGCTGCGGTCGTTGGGCTGACGTGGCCGAAGCGGTTGGCGCTTGGCGCGGCGATGGGCGTGCCCGCCGCAGCGATCAGGGCCAGGGCGATGGGATGGCGCGGCATCCGCACGGCCACGCTGTCGCCGCCCGCGGTGACCGTGGCGGGCACGCGCGCGCCGCGTGGCAGCACAAGGGTGAGGGGGCCGGGCCAGAAGGCGTCGATCAGCCGTCGCGCGCGCTGGCGCTGGCGGGCCGTCAGCGGGCCGATCACACCGCGTGCGCCAAGCGCGTCGAGGTCGGGCGCGTCCACGTGGACGATGAGCGGGTCATTCAACGCGCGCGCCTTGGCCGTGAAAATCGCCGCGGTCGCGGCGGCGTCGAGGGCATCCGCCCCCAGGCCATACACGGTCTCGGTGGGAAAGGCGACCAGGCCGCCGGCGCGGATCAACCCGGCGGCCCGCTGCAGTGCCTGTCGGACCCCGGGTTCGGCGGGGTCGTGCGAGGCGAGGGGCAGCAGCTCTGTCCGCATGGGCGCGTCGATTCTAGCGGCAGCCGGGCTGTAGAATCGAATCGCCATGGCGGGGAAGTACTACGACGATCTCGAAGTGGGCGCGCTGATCGAGCACGCCGTCGGCCGGACCATCACCGAGACCGACAACATCCTGTTCAGCGCGATGACGATGAACCCGCAGCCGCTGCACTTGAACGAGGATTACGCCGCGCAGACGCGGTTTGGCACGCGCATCGTCAACGGGTTGTTCACCCTTGGGCTGGCGGTCGGGCTGACCGTGCACGACCTGACCGAGGGCACGCTGATCGCCAACCTTGGCTATGACACGGTGCGCCATCCGCTGCCGGTCTTTCACGGCGACACGCTCTACGTGCGCAGCGAGGTGCTTGAAAAGCGCCCCTCGCGCAGCGACCCGCGCAACGGCATCGTTCGGCTGCGGCACGAGGCGCGCAACCAGAAGGGCGAGGTCGTGCTGACCTTCGAGCGCAGCTGTCTGATGCAGCGGCGGCCAACGGAATGAGTCGACCCAGACGCAGCGTCCTCTTCCTGCCCGGCGATGAGGCCCGCAAGATGGCGCGCGCGGCCGAGAGCGCCGCCGACTGCGTGGCCATCGACCTCGAGGACGGCGTTGCGATCGAACGCAAGGCCGACGCCCGGCGATGCGTCGCGGAGACATTGCCCGGGCTGGATTTTGGCGGGCGCGAGCGCGTGATCCGCGTCAACGGCGTCGCCAGCGGGTGGATGCCCGACGATGTGCAGGCGACGCTCGCCGCGCGGCCGGACGGATACATCCTCGCCAAAGTTGAATGCGCGGATGATGTGCGCGCCGTGGACGCGGCCCTGACCGCGGCCGGGCCGGCCGCCGTCGCGGTGCAGCTGTGGGCGACGATCGAGACCGCAGCCGGCGTGATGAACCTGCGCGAGATCACCCAGGCCAGCCCGCGCCTGACCGCATTGCTGTTCGGAGCCGAGGATTACGCGGCCAGCGTCGGGGCGTTACGCAGCGAAGCCGGGACCGAGGTGCTGTGGGCGCGCAGCGCCGTCGTCGCCGCCGCGGCGGCCTGTGGGCTGGATGCCATCGATCAGGTGCGCTTCGATTTGAACGATCTGGTGGCATTGGCCGACGAGTGCCGCTTTGGTCGGCAACTCGGCTATGTCGGCAAAATGGCCATTCATCCGCGCCAGCTCGAGGTGATCAATGCGGCCTTCACGCCGGATGCCGCCGAGCTCGCCCGGGCGCGCCGCATCATCGAGGCGGCCGCCGAACAGCGCGCCGCCGGAAGAGGTGTTTTTGCGTTGGACGGACGAATGATCGATGGGCCGGTCATCCGGGCCGCGGAACGCGCCCTCAGCCGGGCGGTGGCTCGGCGGGCCTGAGCCGCGGCCCCTCAGCGCCGGATCACGGGCAAGAAGGCATCGAAGCGGCAGTAGACCTTGCTGAACTCCGAGGACCCGTACAGGGGCACGTGCATGATGGCGGAGTAGCAGGGATAGTCGTGGCGCTGGTCCGGCGTCAAGGCCAGGCTCCAATTCCCAACTGCATCGACCGCCGTGGTTGACAGCAAGTACGTCCCTTCCCCGTAGCCGCTCGGGTCACGATCCGTGGGCGCGACCCCGTAGACGCTGACAGTGGGCGTGACCAGGGCGAACCCGAACTCAAACGGCGCGAGACCGACGCCCGACACCGACGCCGTGGCGGCGCTGTACTGGGTGATGGTGGGAATCAGCGTGGTCGACACCTGGTTCAGCGCATCATCGGGCGCCATCCGATCGATGCCAAGCCCCCCATTGGCATACACGCTCAAGGGGACCCAGAAGTTGCCCACCAGGGTGCCGTTCTCATTGATGCCATCCCATCCGTTGATAACGACTGAAAGGGTGGCGAAACTGTTTCCCACGCTCTGTGAGCCGGTGAGGACGACGCCGTGGCGTTGGTTGAATGAGAGATTGGCACCATCCACAACCAGGCCCGAGGTGTTCTCAATCCACAGGCCATACAAGTTGGACACCGCACTCGCACCTTGAATCAGATTGTCGCTCCCCGCGCCGTAGAAGGCGATCCCGGGCGAGGCGTTGAAATACAAGGTGTAGAGCCCCAACCGATCCGCATAGCCGATCTGGTTGTTTCCAATTGTGTTGGATACCGTCGTTGCGCCTTCGATCACGATGCCGCCCCCGTCGTTGGATCCGATGATGTTGTCCAGCGGCCTCGAAAGGGGGCTGCGCTCGTCGGAAGGCTGCGGAAAGCCGACCCAGTTCAAGCGTGCACCGTCGGTGAGACGAACGCCGACACCGGTGTTGGGTCGCTTGATGAACAGGTCCTGGTCGACGCCGATGGTGTTCGAGTAGAGCGTGGTGTGATGCGATCCCGAGGTGATGAGAACGCCATCCCCCAGGTTGTTGCTGATGTTGTTCCCTGGCCCCGGGTCGAGTCTGCCGATCGACGTGAAGGCGGCGTTGACCACCTCGATGCCATTCCAGTTGCCGCTGGGGCCAACAAGAGGATCGGTGCCAATCATGTTGCCCATGACCGTGTTGAAGTCGGAGTCCACGATGCGAATCCCGAACCCGTGACTGGCCGCAATCGCATTGGCGTCCGTGATTCGATTCATTGGCGCGCCAGACTCGATCAGCACGCCGCCCTTCGGCCCGGAATCGAAGTTGTACGCGCCGCTCCCAAAGATCCGAACGCCCGCAATCCAATTGCCGGTGGATGATGTCGCCAACGCATTGGTCCAATCTCCCGTGATCCGCACCCCGAGATCATTGAATAGCATTTCGCCGGCCGTCACCGTGACATACTGCGAGACCGTCAGCCGCGCGCCCGTGATGTTGCGGCGGAAGGTGTTGCGCGACAGCACGACGTCCTTCACATGCGAGGTCTCGACGCCATCCCCGGCCGTGATACAGGCGATCGTGTTTTGATCCAGCACCGCAGTGTGCTCACCAACCCCGGGCGCACCGGTCGCGCTGATATACACGCCATCCGAAGAAGCTTCCAGCGCCGTGCAACCCTGCGTAGCCGCGTCATAGGGGCCGATGGTGTTGCCCGACAGCAGCACGTTCTTCGTCGTCGCCCCATCGATCCAGACGTTGCCCCATAGGGCGCTCGAACCCCAAATCTTCAGGCCCTGCAACAGCACGTCCGCCGCATTGATCTTGAAGACATTGCCGGCGGTGGTCGGCGTCGCGGACAGGTGGACGCTGACGTCATTGCCGCCGCCATCCACGACCGTCCCAGCCCCGTTGATCGACAGCGGCCGCAGCAGGGTGATGTCGCGAGGGCCATCAAAAAAGATGAACGAACCTGGATTGGCGTTCGCGTTGATCATTGCGCCTCGCAGCGAACAGTCATTCGGCAGCACCGTGCAGGCGTTGGCCCCCAGCACGTCATCCGAGCGGTCGACGACATAAATCGCGCGCACGGCGGCCCGCGTCGGCGAAGGCCAGGCCGCCATCCCGGCGGCGAGGAGGACCAGAGCCACCAGCAGTCGGGCAGGCGAGGGATGGGTTCTCATGGTGCCAGCTTAGCATCACTTGGGCCCTCGCGAAATGCCCCCCGCCTCTCACAATCGCGCTGCTTGCGCGGGCAGTGCCACACGCCCGTGATGACGGGCCCGCGCCTCAGGTTCGCTCCGGTGCGCTACGCACCGCTGCCAGGACCAGCACTGCGCCGATCGCCAGAATCCCCGGTGCCAGCAGGGGGTTCGCACCGCCAAGCGCCTTGCCGATCAGCGCCAGCCCGCCCAGGTCAGGGTGCACCTCGAGCGCAATGGCGATGTTTTTCTCGATGTGTTCGAGCGTGCCATAGGCAGCGCCGAGCCCGATCACCGCGAACGCGATCTGGACCGGCCGGCTTGCGCGCAGGGCCGGGTCGCGCCAGATCATCACCGCGCCGCCCAGCCCCAACGCGCACAGGATGAAGGGGATCCACTGCGGCGGGCTCCCGGTGTGCCCGGAGGCCAGCAACTCCACGGGCGTGACGAGGAAGATCAGCCCGGCGAAGGCGATCAGGAAGCGGCGCAGCCAGTGCAGGTTGGTTTCGGACGTTGTTTTCATGGTCTTCAGATCAAGCGGGCCTACGGGGCGAGATAGGCGCGTCCGGCGGCCAGCTCGGCGGCGCTCACCATCGGCGTGACTTTGGTGAGGAAGGCATCGGCGTTGGCAAAGGGTCGCGCGGCGATGAGTGCGGCGGCCTCGGTCGCATCGACGCCGGGGAACTGCTGCAGCGTGGCCGCGTCGGCCTTGTTGATGTCAATCGGCACAAAGACGTACTTCTCGTATTCGGCGACCTGCTTGGCATCGACGTACTTGCCCAGCTCGCGGCGGAACTGCGTGATGGAGGTATAGGGGCGGTATTCCTTGAATTCGCGCAGCATGTTGTTGCCAAAGCCGGGGATGTTCTTGAGAAGGTCGGCATCGCTGGCGGTGTTCAGGTTCATCTTCGTGGCGGCTGCGGGCGCTGCGGTCGGGGCGGGCACCGTCGCAGCCGGTGCCGTTGCGGTCGGTGGCGTCGTCGCGGCGGAGGCCGCCGTCGCCGCAGGGGCTGTCGTGGCAG
>JAIBCK010000162.1 GCA_019694215.1 Thermoflexales bacterium | reverse complement strand
GCTCGGCGGCGCCAAACCCAAGGCCTTGATCGCCATCGACGGCGAACAATGGGTCGTCAAGTTCTTCAATCATGAGCCGGTGGATGCGCCGCTGATCGAGCACGCCAGCCTGACGCTGGCCCGGCGTGCCGGCATCCGGGTGGCGCAGACGCAGCTCATCCGCCTGGTCGGCGCCAACGCCCTTGCCATCCGCCGCTTCGATCGCGTCGGTGGCAGGCGTATTCACTGCCTCTCGGCCGGCACCGCCATTCGCGCGGCAACGCCGTCCGGCACCGATCCCGAGATGGGTTATCCCGAGCTGGCGCGCATCCTGCGCCGCATCGGCGTGACGCAGGACGAGGCGAACGAGCGAGACGCGCGCGAGCTCTTCCGTCGCATGGTCTTCAACATCCTGATCGACAACACCGACGATCACGAGAAGAACCACGCCCTGCTGGTCGTCGATCCCTGGGCCAACGGCCGTCTGCGGCTGGCGCCGGCCTATGACGTGCTGCCGACGAATACCGGGCAGGGCTTGCAGGAGTTCATCTGCGGCGCCCACGGACGCGACTCGACGCTCGACAACGCGCTCTCGCAATGCGATGCGTTCGGCCTGCGGCCCGAACAGGCTGCGGCCGAAGTCGCCGCCGCCATCGAAGTCGTCGATGGCTGGCGAGCGCACTTCGCACACACGGGCGTGTCCGCGCGCGACATCGAGCAGTTGGCCGAGCGGATCGATGGGCCGCCGCTGCTCGGCCAGCGCAGCGGCTTCGACCCCGCCCGCCATCGGCAAGGCCCGAACAGGAGAAGGAAGGCAGGGCCGTTTCGGAGTGACTGATGGCCGGGCGCGCGCTGGCCAAGGATGAGCGCGACGGGAGTACCGGATTCAGGATGGTTGTTCGCGCAACACCGTGCGGCGCCGCCTGCGCGAAGGCGGTGCGCAAGTGATCGATCTCGAACCCGTCTACGCGGCACACGCCGCGCGTTCACCTCGACGACTCGACGTCGGCCCCTACGACGGCCACCTCAACGCGCTGGGAGTGCGCATCGCCATGGGCGAAGTGGCGCGCGCGCTGGCTAAGGATGGGGCACGATAGGGACGCCATCACTGCGCGCGCTGTCCACTTCGTCTGCCGCTTCGGCCCGTGGGGGGCAGCTCGCTTGTCATGAAGACCACCCGCTACTTCGATGCCATGCGGCAACGGCCAGATCGCCAAGGCATACTCGACGCCTGGGTCCTGCAGGTCGTTCACGCTCCCATCAAGCAGGTGATACAAGCCGATGGCCGTATCCGGCGGTGGGCGCCGATTGCCGAGGCGGGCGGACGGGTTCTGAGGGTCATCCTGCTGGAGGATGGGCAGACCATCCACAACGCGTTCTTCGACAGGGGCTTCACGGCATGAGACTGCGCTACTTCGAGGATACGGACACGCTCTACATCGAGTTGCGTGAGGCGCAGGTCTGCGAGACGCGTGACCTCGACGAGAACACGCTGATCGATGTCGACGCCGAGGGTCGGCTCGTGGGCCTGACGGTGGAGCATGCGAAGAATCGTGCCGAGTTGGCGCACCTCGTCTTCGAGCGCGTCGAGGCTTGAGCCGAAGGACAGTGCCCGCAGGCTCGTCGCCAGCGCCCTCCGGCTGATCCAGCGCGACGGCGAGCTTCACCTCTGGCATCTTCATCCAGTCAATACCCCATGCCGAGTTCCTGGCCCTGCGCGGCCAGCTCATCCAGGGCCTTGCGGCGGTCGGCATCGATGCGCTTCTTGTAGGCGATCACGTCCTGGTAGCGCACGCGGCGATGCGTGCCGATCTTGTGGAACGGCATGTCGCCCTTCTCCAGCAACTGCACGAGGAAAGGGCGCGAGACGTTGAGCACGTCGGCAGCCTCCTGTGTCGTCAGCGCGGCGTGGATTGGGATGACCGTCGCCGCCATTCGCGCGGCAACACGTTCCGGCACCGACCCCAAGTGGGAAATCCCGAGTCCCCGTTCGCGCGAGGCCTCTCTCTGCCGTCTGAGCCTGTGGTCGACGACCCAGGGCCCTGGCCACCTCGAGCACGGTGGCGAAACCCGGGTTCCCATCGGCCGAGACGGGAGTGCCGGATTCAGCTCCGGTTCTCGTCCGCCGCGAAGGCCCAGGGATTCACGCAAGGAACCCTGGCGCGCTCGAAGTCCGACACGTCGCGCGTGACCACGGTCAGCCCATGATGCGCGCCGGTGGCGGCGATGATCAGATCAGCTTGCGAGAAGGTATGGCCCGCCTTGCGGCCCTCTTCGACCATCAGTCGCCACTTCAGCATGACAACTTCGGAGACGGGCAGCACGCGCTGCTCGAACAGTGGCCGGACCTTGTGCGTCAGCCAGTCCGTCAGGTCGGCGCGCCGGCTCGCGTCGGCGACGAGTTCGATGCCGAATCGAATCTCGGCCAGCGTCACCGTGCTGATGAACAGCGACTCCAGCGCCTGCGACGCGACGAACGCAAGGACGTTCCTGTCCGCATGCGGGCGACGCAGTTCCGAAATGACGTTGGTGTCGAGAAGCCAGCCGGTCACAGCGCCACGTCCCGCACGGGCATCGTTGCGCGCGGCACCTCGAGCTCGATGTCCCGGTGCGGCGATGACTGCAGCGCCTGCACCAGAGCGTGGCCGCGTGGGTCGCCCCGCAAGCGCCGAAATTCCTCCGCCGCAATGATGACGACCTCATCGCGGCCGTGCACGGTGACGTGTTGAGGGCCTTCGCTGCGAACGCGGCGGACCAGCTCGCTGAACCGCGCCTTGGCGTCCTGCAGCGCCCAATGTCCCGAAAGGCCTTTCGCCGGTGATTTGATGGTCTTGCCCATAGGGCGATTCTAGTCATTGCGACCAGAATGTCAGTTTGTGCGGTTTCACTCGAAGGAAGTCGTCGAGTCAAGTGGCCAGCAACGCCTCGCGCCTCACCCAAGACCACGGAATCCAAAGCTGCCGGGTAGCTACCAACTTGGTAAGGTAGCACCTTCATGTCCAGTGACGACCCGAACTCGCGGAGCGAACTGCGCGGCGCCGCGCTGGCGCGAGAATGGGCGCCTTCGACACACCGGGCGACGCCCGGTGCGAGCCGCGAAGGCTAGGGCGGGCCAGGGCGTGCACAGCCCGGCTCAGGCGCCCAGGGCCTCGCGCCGCCTCGTCCGTGTCATGCAAGCGTTCAAGCCTCATGCGTCACCGCCACCTGACCCACGAGTCCTACAGCCTGGCTGCCATCGACGACGTGATCGCGCGCGGCAAGCGCGCGGACTGGGCGCAGCTGCGCACGGCCGTCCTGCAGGACCGGGCGCTCAGGCACAAGGTGCTGCGTGTCTGCGCCGCCCACGTGCACGATCCCTACGCGCAGCGCCATCACTTCTGGAACCACTATGTCGAGCGTCACCTGGGTTGATCGGGATGAAGTGAGTCGTGTCCACGCGCTCGCCGAGGCGCGCGCGGCATGAGCGACGACCGCGCCGAACCCCGCCCCCTCGCCGTCCACGTCGTCTACCGCTTCGACGTCGGCGGCCTGGAGAACGGCGTCGTCAACCTGATCAACCGCATGACCGA
>JAIBCK010000062.1 GCA_019694215.1 Thermoflexales bacterium | reverse complement strand
GTCCGCCGTCCGCGGTCAGACATCGGCTAGCCGGCCAGGCCGGCGTCGCGCGCGCGCGCAATCGCCTCGGCCCGATCCACGACGCGCAGCTTGGTCAGGATGCTCGAGACGTGGTTGCGCACCGTCTTCAGGCTGAGGTCCATGCGATCCGCGACATCCTGGTTGCTCATGCCCTGCGCGAGGCTGGCCAGCACGTCGCGCTCGCGGTCCGTCAGCTCGGGGAAGGGATTCTGCTTGCTGGCCGGGATCACATCGGTGACATAGCTCAGCAGGCGCCGCGCGACGGCCGGCCCAAACAGCGCCTCGCCGCGCGCAACGGCGCGAATCGAGCGCACCAGCTCCTCCTCGTCCGCGTCCTTGAGGATGTAGCCACGCGCGCCGGCCCGCATCGCGGAAAGCATCAAGTCGGTGTCTTCGAACATCGTCAGCATGACCACCCCGACCTCGGCGTTGTCGCGCACGACGCGGCGCGTGGCCTCGACACCGTTCAGGCCGGGCATCTGCGCATCCATGAGGATGACGTCCGGGCGGCGCTCGGCTGCGGCCTTGACGCACTCCTCGCCATTGCTGGCCTCCCCGACCACTTCGATGTCCGGGATGGTCGCCAGCAGCGTGCGGACGCCATCACGGAAAAAGCGATGGTCGTCACAGAGCAGCACACGAATATGAGTCTGTGTCATGCGGAACCCCCGGTCTCCAACGGCCGGCGGCGCTCGGGCAACGCCGCGGCATCCATTGGCAGCATCGCGCGAACCCGGGAGCCGCGCCCCGGGGCCGGCTCGAGCACGCACGCGCCGCCAATCTCCAGCGCCAGCTCGCGCATCGAAGACACCCCCACCCCGGCGCGCTGGTCGGGCGGCACGCCCACGCCGTCGTCGGTGATCTCGATGCGCAGGAAGCCATCCCCAAACGCCATGTTCACGGTCGCCAGCGACGCGCCCGAGTGCCGCGCGACGTTTGACAGGGCTTCGAGCACGATGCGATAGGCCGCCACCTCGACGCCGGCCGGAAGCGGCGGAAAGGTCTCCGGGCCATCCAGCGTCACCTTCAGGCCTTCGGCCGTGAAACGCGCGCATTGCTCGCGCAGCGCCGAGTGCAGCCCGAGCTCGTCCAACACCGGCGGACGCAGGTCGTAGACCACCCGGCGGATATCGGTGATGACGTTTCGGATCTGCTGGCGCAGCTCGATCATCTCGTGCTCGGCGCCGGCCGGGTCGCGGCTGATCAGCGAACGCACCGAGCCAGCGCGCAGGTTCAACGCGGCCAGGGTCGGGCCAATCGTGTTGTGCAGGTTGCGCCGCAGCCGTCGGCGCTCCTCCTCGCGGGCCAGGACAAGGCGTTCGCAGGTGCGGCGAAGGTCGAAGACCGTGCGGACCACCCCGACCGCCGGCGCCGCCGCGCGGGCGAGCTCACGCAAGGCGTCCTTCGCGGCGGGCGACAGGGCGCGGTTGGGGCCGGGTGGCGCGGTCAGCAAGTAGCCCAGCGGCTGCTCGTCCAGGCTGATCGGGATGATCTCGTAGCCGCCCATGGGCAGCTCGCCCGTTGGGAGGGCGCCCGAGACGAGCGACATCGACCAGCGCGTGGGGTCGTCCTCCCCCAGCCCGGACGGGAACTGCGCGGCCAGCTCAAACTCGCCCGAGTCCTGGCGGTTGATGTAGACCGCGACATAAGGCAGCGATAGGGCCTCGGCGATGGTCTGGGCGAGCGTGGGGAGGACCTTGTCGGGGTCCAGCGTGGCCGAGAGGCGCTGGCCAAGCGCAAAGAGGCGGACGCGGGCGGCGGCCGCGCCGGGGGGCGCTGAATCCTGAGGCTGAGTCATGGCGGCGGAGGGGGTTGCGCAAACGGCGGTCAGGGGCGATTATACGGAAGCGGCTAAATCCCGGTGTATTCAGGAATGGATTCCCGGTAAAACGGGAAAACCCCCCATGACAGCGGGATTGTTTGGCGCTATTGTTCCTGCCAGATCGAACGTTTAGCGAAACTTGAAAAGGAGACAACCATGGGAAACAACATCGTGCGGTCCAACCATGACGAGCTGAAGACAATTGCGTCGAAGTTCAGCTCCGAGGCTGAGGCCGTCAATCAGATGAACCAGAACCTGAACTCCAACATTGAAACGTTGAAGGGCGGGGACTGGATCGGTCAGGGCGCGAAGGCGTTCTATGCCGAGATGGATGGGCAGGTGATGCCGAGCCTGAAGCGCCTTGCGTCGGCGCTGGGTGAGGCGGCCAAGGTCACCAACCAGATCTCGCAGACCATGCAGAACGCGGAGAACGAGGCTTCGGGCTCGCTGCGGATGGCGCACTAGCCCTTTTGCATTCACCCCATCTTAGGAGGCAAACACCATGTCTGGAATCGATGTCCGAATGAACTACAGCTCGATGGAGCGCATGCAGAAGGCCTTTCAGCAGGCTGCGCAGACCATCGAGAACACCGCCCGCAGCGCCAAGGAAATCGGGCGCATGATGCAGGGTGGCGCGCTGCAGGGGATGGCCGGCGACGCGTTTGTCGAGGCCATCAATTCGAAGCTGATGCCCCGCTTGAAGGTCCTGAACGAGAAGATGACCGAGCTCGCGGGCGATATCGGTGGCGCGGTTTCCGCGACGCGCGACGGCGTCAAGACCGCTCAGAGCCGCTTCAAGTAAATCACCTGGAGGTCATCAATCATGTCCCTGTTTCAATTCCTTCGCCCGGATGTTGGCAACGTCATGTCGGGCATCATGCAGCAGAAAGGCATCACCGACAACGTGATGCAGACGCTCAAGTCGTATCCTGGCATCGTCAAGCAGACCTGGATCGGTGGTGACGCCGACGAGTTCGAAGCGGATGTCATGCGCAAGGTCATCCCGGCCTGCGTCGAGCTGATTGCCGCCATCGCCGGCTGCAACCTCAACCTCACCAAGGCGACCGAAATCGTCGACAACGCCGACAAGGCCGCCCAGGGCATCGCCAACAACCTTGGTGACGTGTTTGGCCGCATCTAGGTCAGCGATCACCCTTTAGGAGGATATACAACATGGCTGGTCAAGTTGTTCAGATGGATTATGAAGCCATCCAGCGCGTCTCGAATGGCTTCAACACCGCGAAGCAGACCCTGACCGGGGTCGGCAAGGTTCTCGAAGTGCTCATCAATGTGCTGCGCGCGACGGCGTTCTTCAGCCTCGGCACCAGCGCGGCGCTCGCCAACTACCTCGAACTGATCAAGAAGAAGGTCGAGAAGCTGGCCAAGATCTGCGAAGAGTTTGCCAACGACCTCGCCCGGGCGATCACCGATCACCGCAACGGCGACTTCCAGGGCAAGCGCTACTTCGGCGAAGGCATCTCCCGCTAAACGGGATACCGCTCGAACCCAAAAGACGGCGTCGGTTTTCCGACGCCGTCTTTGTTTTTCGTTCCCGCGCTGTGGGCCAGCGCCCAGACCCGGGCGCCGACGGCCTCAGCGCGCGCCGGCCCCGAGCGCGTTGATCAGCACAAAGCCCAGGCCCAGGATCACACCGATCAGCAACGCGACGATGACGCCGATCAGCACATACCAGCGCTTGGGCACCGGCCGGCGCTCGGCGGGCGGCGTCGCGTAAATGGCCGTGATCGCCTTGCCCAGGTCGCCGACGCTGGCGTAGCGTTCGCGCAATGACAAGGCGCGGTCGACGATCGCCACCACCCCCGCCCCTTCCAGCTCGGGTCGGCGCACGAGGAGCGGCTGGCGATTGCCCACCACCCGCGCGAGCACGCCGGCGTCGCCACGCAGGCGGGCTTCGTAGGCCGGCTGGCCGGCCAGCAGCTCATACAGGATCAGGCCCAACGAATACACATCAGCCGCGGGCGTGGCCGCCTGCGGGACGCGGTTGGCGAGCACCTCGGGCGCGGTGTAGGCGGGCTCCGCCGTGGCCAACGCAGCATTGAACGTCGCCGGATCCGGGGCGTTTCGGTCGAGCATCCAGCCGAAGTCCACGACCGCGGGGCGCCAGTGGCCGTCCTTGTCGATGTCGACGAAGACGGCATCCGGGGTGATCGAGAGGTGGGTCAGGCCCGTTTGCATCACGGGCTGCAGCGCCTCGGCGACCGCGGCGGTGGCCCAGGCCACCTCGTAGTGCCAGGCCTGCGGGTTCTCGAGCACCATCTCGCTGAGCGGGTTGCCCGGGACGGGTTCGTAGACGGCGTAGACGCGCGGCACGCCGCGAAAGCTGATCTCGCCAAACGGGCGCTTGGAGGGCGTGGGATACGGCGGCAGGCTGACCGGGAACGGATAGCGTTTGGTCGGCCGGAAGGACGCAAGGAACTTGGCAAAGCCTTTGGGGCGCGGCGGGGCGATGTCATGCAGAAGGCCGGCCTCGCGCTTGAGGCGGTCCTCGCACTCGGGATTGGAGTGCGCGACCTTGACCAGCACTTCCTCTTCCTTGACGCCACGGCTGGCCTTGTAGAGGGCGGCGGTGCGGGTGACGGCGATGAGCTTGGTGATCTTGAGATCCCCGAGGTAGTCGCCATAGCTGAAGACGGGGTAGCCCTGCTCGGCCGGGCAGTCCGGCTCCTGGCACCACAGATGTCCGTCCTCGGTGACGCGCTCGCAGCGCTCGCAGAATCGCTTGTTCATGATGGCTCGCAGTATTCTACGGGCGAACGGCGGAACGGGCAAACGCCAATCGAAGGCGCACTCGGGTGAAAGCGCGCAGATGACGCGCCCCCTGTCGAGGCTGTCCCGTCCGGAGGCATCCAACGGTTATTGTTGCATCACAATGGCAGACCGCGCTCGCGCCGCCAGCGGGCGACCGTGGCGGGCCGCCCATTGACCAAAATGTCGGCGACAAAGTCGCGACGCAGGCCCACCCGCCCGTCGCGCAGAAAGTCCGGGCCGATCGTCGAACGGCCGAGCAACATCACCAGGCGCCCGCCCGGTTTCAGGACCCTGCGGATCGCGGCAAACGCATCGCGATACATCCCGGCGAGATCGGGAAGATCGCTGTCGTAGAGCCCCCAGGGTGGATCCGTCACCACCGCGTCGATGCTGGCATCGGACAGCTCACGCAGGGTACGCGCATCGATCCGCTCGATGCGAAGCGGAGCCTTGCCAAAGGCACCGGCGCGAGCCCGTCGGCGAAGGGTTTCGAGCGCCGCAGGGGCGATGTCGCTGGCGATCAGGCCGCGCACCGGCCAGGCGCTGCGCGCCAGCGGCAGAGCACCCGTCCCGGCAAAGGGGTCGAGGAAGACATCGTCGGGCTTCGGCTCTGACAACGCACACAGAAGAGATGCGAGCTCCGGCCGCAATTCGCCGCGCTCGATCGGAGTGGCGGCACGAGCGGGCAACGGCAGGCGCTGACCGAAGAAAAGCGCGCCGGAGCGCCGCCGGAGCGCCCAGAATTCATGGCGCGGGCCGCGGGGTCGGTAGGTCATTCCACTCTGCGCGGCGATGGCATCCCCCAAACGACGCAGGACGGCGCCATCCGCGGAGACCGTGCGGTCCTCGTCGGAGACGATGACGCGGAAGGTCTCGCCCGGGCGCGCGACACGGCGATCGAGGCCGGCCAGCCAACCCGTCTGGTTTGCAAGCCCGCGCAAATAGCCGGGCAGCCCACCCTGCTCCGACTGCGCCAGAACGAGGAAGAGCCCGTTCACCGTGCGCAGCCTGGCCACCGTGCCGGGATTGGCCTTGCATGAGAAGACCACCAGCCCCTCCTCCACCCGCCTGACCGTGACGGGCGCAAAGGGCTCGTCTTGCAGGAGGTGCACAACGAGCTCTTGCAAACCGGGCACGCAGCGGGCGAGATAGGTGAAGGTGGCGGGCACACCGCGAGTGTACCTGCGGCATATCCCGCCCCGGAACCCGCCTGTGGCCTACGTTGAGCGTCCTAGAATTGCTGCATGAACACCCATTTCGTGCGCCCCCAAACTCTGGTTTCCATCGCTGTGGTTGCCGCCCTCGGGTTGGCCGCCTACGCCTTCGGTCTGCCGGCCCGCGCCGCCGAGCCGACAAGCTCGACGGTCACTTGCCCCACCGTCGGCCCGGGCCCGGCCTACACGGTGACCCCCGCGCCGAGTGCGGGAGTGGATTGGTCGGGCTGCGACCTGACCCACGCTAATCTCTACGGCGCCAACCTTTCAAACGCCAATTTGAGCGGCGCCAATCTGTCCAACGCAGATATATCGAATTCGAACTTGAGCGGGGCGAATCTCGCGGGTGCCAATCTCTTCCTTGGCAATATCTCTTACAGCAATTCCAGGAACGCCAATTTCAGCAATGCCACCCTGTACTCGTACATGAACAATGCAGACTTCAGCGGCGCGAACTTCACCTCTGCATCAATGTTTGGTGCGTTGGCCACTTCCTCGAACTTCCAGTATGCCAATCTGACCGGGGCCACGCTCGGGGCTGCACTGGGGAGCAGCGACTTCACGGGAGCCGACTTGACGAAGGCGAATCTGGCCTCAGGAAACGTCGTCAAGACAAATTTTCTGGGGGCCAACTTCACGGGGGTCAAGTCCGGATCAATCGTCGGTTTGCCGCTGGCGCTGCCCCTCGGCTGGCGCCTGGTCAACGGGTATTTGCTCGGGCCGGAAGCCAACCTGACCGGCGCCTACTTGAGTAGCCAAAACCTGACGGGCGTCAACCTGCGCGGGGCGGCGCTGAATGGGGCGCTCCTGGTCGCCACCACCCTGACAGGTGCCAGCCTGGAAGGGGCGATCATGCAGGGGGCCGCGATCACGAACACGATTCTGTTGCGCACGAACCTGACCAATGTTGATCTGACGGGCGCCTATGGCAAGCCCGCCATCTTCACCAATACGGCGTATCTCAACACCACCTGCCCCGATACCTCGCGGATGACCTCCCCACGCACGTGCTGGGACACCAGTGTGTTTGTGAGCAGCGCGCAGAAGTAGCGGACGGCGGTCGGCCGACCGCAGCGAGCCTTCTTCCGTCCTTGGTCGTCGGTCGTCCGTCTGTGATCCCCCGTCCCCTTGACAGCCCACGACCGCGCGTCTAGAATGGGAACGTTCCCAGGATCGTTCCCAGTCGAACATGGCCACGGGTCACAAGCGCATCACCATTCTGGACATTGCCCGCCAGACCGGTCTCTCCAAGAGCACGGTCAGCCGGGCACTGGGCGGAGACGGCGACGTCAGCGCGGACGCCCAGGAGCGCGTCACGGCCGCCGCAAAACGCTTGAATTACACCCCAAGCGTGGTCGCGCGCTCGCTGCGCAGCCAGCGCTCCCACGCGCTCGGGCTGATCATCCCGGACATCGCCAACCCCTTCTTCCCCGAGGTCGTGCGCGGCGCACAGGATGTGGCCGACGCACGCGGCTACACCGTGGTGCTCGCCAACTCGGACTGGCAGGTGGCGCGCGAACGGCGCTATCTCGACTTTGCGCGACGCTATCACCTCGATGGCCTGATCATCAACCCCGTCGCCATCCCGGCCGCCGAGCTTCGGCGCGTGGGCTGCCCCATCGTCGTGATCGGCAGCCATGCCGCCTACGAGGGCTTTGACCGCGTCGCGTCCAACACGCGCGGCAGCATCGCGACCGCCATCGACAACCTGATCGCGCGCGGCCACCGCCGTATCGCGCTGGCCGCCGGACCGCAGGGTACGCCGGCGGCCGAGCTGCGGGTGCGCGCCTTTCGAGATGCGCTCGCCGCCCACGGGTTGCCCGCCAGCGATGCCCCGATCGCGCATGCGGACTTCTCGCGCGAGGGAGGGGCCGAAGTTGCGCAACGCCTGTTCGCCGCGCGCCCGCGCCCCACCGCCGTGGTGTGTGGAAATGACTTGATTGCGTTGGGCGCCCTGGGTGCCTGTCGCGACGCCGGGGTCCGCGTGCCAGAGGACCTGTCGCTCATCGGCATCGACAACATCGAAGCTTCGGCCACCACCTACCCACCCCTGACGACCGTGGGCAAGGACAAGCGAAGGCTCGGTCAGCGGGCGGCGGAGCTGCTGATCGACCGCATCGAGGGCAAGCTGCCCCCGGATCCCATCCGGGAGACCCTCGCGACCACCCTGATCGAACGCAGCAGCGTCGCGCCCCCGCGGAGCGCGCGCAGGAACCGTTAACCCCGGCACCGCGGGCCGGAAAAACAAGACCTACGCACAGAAGGAACAGACCAGGAGGAACGCATGTCACAGACACGAAAGATCCAGCGGACAATCAGCCGGCGCAGCATGCTCAAGCTCGTCGGCGGGAGTTCGCTCACGCTTGCTGCGGCCGCGTGTGGCGCAGCAACCCCGACGGCGGCTCCCACCGCCAAGCCGGCCGCCACCGCCGTGCCCCCGACGGCCGCCCCGCCGACCGCAGTTCCGCCAACGGCTGCCCCCACCGCGGTGCCGACCAAGGCGCCCACGACCATCGACTGGTGGACGGTGCCGTCGGCCGATGTGGGCTCGCAGGCCCAGCAGGAGGCGCTGGTCGCCGAGTTCAACAAGCTCTCGTCCAAGACCAGCGCGCTGGCCAAGCCCACCTTCCTGCCCGATGACGGCTTCTCGGAGAAGATGACGACCGTGCTCGGCACCGGCACCGGCGTGCCCGATGTCGCCACGATCGTGCTGGACACGTGGTTCCCTGCCGCATCGGACCTGCGTGACCTGATCGCGCGCGACAAGATCGACATCAACGTCTACGCCAAGAACTTCTTCGACACCCGCTGCCGCTTTGGCGAGAAGATCATCGGCCTGCCCATCACCGTGGGCGCGACGATGTATTTCTACAACAAGGCGCTGTTCGACAGCAAGGGCCTCAAGTACCCCGAGTGGGGTTACACCATGCAGCAGTGGCTGGATGACGCGACCAAGATGACTGACCGAAGCAAGAAGATCTTCGGCGCGGCCATGCCGACGCGCATCTGGCGCGGTGAGTTTTTTGCGTTTGGCGCGAAGCCGATCAGTGATGACGGCAAGACCGTGGATGGGTTCATCAACAGCGCCAAGTCAGTCAAGATGTTCGAGTTCATGTATGACCTGGCCACCTCCGGTGCGGTGCCGACCAAGGCCGAGTTCGACGTGCTCAGGACCGAGGGCACCGGCCCGATCGACCTGTTCAACACCGGCCGGCTGGGCTTCGCCGGCCTGAACAACGGGCAATTCGACCAGGTTGATAAGGCCGGCGTCAAGTTCGGGCTGATCCACAACCCGAAGGTCGAGGGCGAGGACATCTTCACCAACGCCTGGACGCTGCAGCTGGGCATCCCGGCGGCCAGCAAGAACCGCGACGCGGCCTGGGAGTATGTCAAGTGGCTGGCCGGCGAGCCCGGGCAGCGCTTCATGATGATGAACCGCAACGGTGCCTATACCCCGCCGATGCCGGCGCTGTGGCCCGATCACCCCGGCAAGAAGGATCCCCGCCTGGATTTCTTCTTCAAGATCATCGACAGCACCCGGCATGTGTGGGAGTTCGCGGGCAAGTTCCCGTACTTCACCAAGGCCACCCGCCCGAGCCAGGACGTGTATGACGGCATCTACGCCGGCAAGATCAAGCGCGGCGACATCAAGAGCGAGCTCAACAACCTCGTTGCGCCGATGCAGAAGATCGTCGACGAGGAGCGCGCCAAGCTCGGCCTGAAGTAGCCGGCAATCGCAGGAAACACCATGCGACGATCGTTGTCCAAGAACACCCTGGCGCGCCGCGAAGCGCTGGAAGGCTGGCTGGGGATCAGTCCCTGGTTGATCGGCTTCCTGCTTTTCACGGCCGGGCCGTTCGTGGTGTCCATCGCAATGAGCCTGACCGACTGGCGCATCACGGTGGCTCCAACCTTCATCGGGCTGAAGAACTACATCAAGGCCTTCACCGATGATCCGAACTTCTGGCAGGCGATCAAGGTCACGTTCACCTACGTGGCCATGGCGCTGCCGCTGGGGCTGTTTTGCGGGCTCGGTCTGTCGCTGTTGCTCAATCAGAAGGTGCCGGGCGCCCGCACGTTCGGCACCCTCTTCTATCTGCCCGCCGTGCTGTCGGGTGTCTCGGTGGCCCTGATGTGGATGTGGCTGCTGAACCCCGACTACGGCGTGGTCAACACCCTGCTCGGGGTGTTCGGCATCCAGGGACCGAACTGGTTCTGGGATCCGGACTGGTCGCTTGCGAGCGTTGTGCTGATGAGCCTGTGGCGGGTAGGCGGGAGCGCAATCATCTACCTGGCCGGGCTGCAGAACATCTCGCCGCACCTGTACGAGGCCGCCGAGATCGACGGCGCGGGGCGCTGGGCCAAACTCCGCCACATCACGCTGCCCATGCTCACGCCCACGATCTTCTTCCAGCTCGTCATGGAGCTGATCGACGCCTTCCAGGTCTTCACGGTCATCTACGTGATCACCGATGGCGGGCCGATGCGGTCGACGCTGTTCTACCTTTTCTACATGTTCCGCACCGCGTTCGAGGACTTCGACATGGGGTATGCCTCGGCGCTGGCGTGGATCATGGGCGCGATCATCCTCGCCTTCACCGGGCTCGTGTTCAAGAGCTCGCCGCTGTGGGTGTTTTACGAGTCCGACGTCAAGCAATAGCCATGACCACGCTCAATACGCCCCGCCCCGCCCGACCGTCCCGCGCCAGCTCGCAGAAGGCCGAGACGCGGCTGAACAAGATCGTCGTCTTCCTGATCCTGACCACGCTGGCCATCATCGTGGTGGGCATTCCGATGGGCTGGATGCTGACGACGGCGCTCAAGCCGCGCAACCAGATCTTCGCCTGGCCGCCCGTGTTGTGGCCGGACCCGCCGCGCATCGAGAACTTCAGCGAGACGCTGGCGGCGGTGCCGCTGCTGCGCTTTGCGGGCAACACGTTGATCATCTGCGCGCTGAATATCGTGGGCCGCATCCTGTCGTGCAGCGTGGTGGCCTTCGCGTTTGCGCGACTGCGCTTCCCCGGGCGCAACCTGATGTTTGGCGTGCTGCTCTCGACCTTGATGATCCCGCAGCAGATGATCCTGATCCCGCAGTTCGCGTTGTTCAAGACGGCCGGGCTGGTCGATGTTCTGAGCGGCTATCTGCCCCTCGTGCTGCCTTCGTTCTTTGGCAATGCCTTCTTCGTCTTTCTGATGCGGCAGTACATCATGACCATCCCGCGCGAGCTCGACGAGGCCGCGCGCATCGACGGCGCCTCGACGTGGGGGGTGTTTCGGCGCATCATCCTGCCGCTGTGCAAGCCGCCGCTGGTGGTGATCACGGTGCTGACCTTCCTGTGGACGTGGAACGAGTTCATGCATCCGCTGATCTACATCACCCAGTTTGACAGCTACACGCTGCAGTTGGGGTTGAACATGTTGAAGGGCCGTTTCAACATCCAGTGGAACCTCATCATGGCAGGGTCGCTCATGGCCGTTGTGCCATGCGTCATCGTCTACTTCCTCACCCAACGCCACATCATTGGCGGGATTGCCAATGTCGGCATCAAGGGGTAGACCGTGGCATGGCGCTTTGGCCTTGCCGCAGCCATGCTGATCGGTGCGAGCGGGCTGGCCGCGCAGGCGCCGCAGGGCACTCTGCCATTGGCGCGGCGGGCGTTGGCCGCGACGATGATGGACGGCCACGTCTACGTGGCTGGCGGATGGAACGCCGCGGCGACGCAATACGCGCGGGTGGACGAATTGGACATCGCCACCCGCCGTTGGGCGCCCGCGCCGCCGCTTGGGATTGCGCGCAGCCAGCACAGCCTGGTGGCCGTCGACGGCGCGCTGTGGGCGGTTGGCGGGTGGAGCGCCGAACGCGGGTTGATCGCTGAGATCGAGCGTTGGGCGCCCGGCGAGCGCGCCTGGCGCGTCGTCGCCCGGCTGCCGACCCCGCGCCGCGAACCCGGCGTGGCGGTGCTGGAAGGGCGCATCGTGGTGGCCGGTGGGTTTAGCGGATCCAGCGACGCAGATGTCGATGGCTACAGCGATGCCGTCGACGTGTACGACCCGCGCAGCGGCAGCTGGTCGCAGGGGCCGGCGCTCGGCGTCGCGCGCCGCGGTCTGGCCCTGGTCACGCTGGACGGTTCGCTTTATGCGTTGTGCGGGTACAACGCCTGGGACGGCTACCTCGGCACGGTCGAGCGTTGGTCGCCGGGCGAGGACAGCTGGCGGACGATCGCGACCGCGCTCACCCCGCGGACCTGGGCGAGCGCCATCGCCGACCGGGGCGACCTCGTCGTTCTGGGCGGCTTTGACGCCGGCGGCCCGCGCGCCAGCGTCGAACGTCTGAACGTCGAGAGCGGACGGGTCTGCGCGGCCATCCCGCTTCGACAGGCGCGTGCGTGGTTCGGCGCGGTGGCCCTCGCGCCCGGACGGGCGCTGACGATGGGCGGCGAGCGCGCCGGTGGCTTCAGCGCCGGCGTGGAAATCAATCGACTGGCCTGCACGCCAAACTAGGCCGGCCTTCGCCGGCAAATGAGAACAACCAACAAAGACATGGCAGTGAACCTTCCCCCTGACTACGCAGAGCGCGTGTATGCCGGCTGGCTGGGCAAGTGCATCGGCGTCCGCTTCGGCGCGCCGACGGAAAGCCTGACCTATCACGACATCCAGCGCCTGTATGGCACGCTGACCGACTACCTGCAGACCGACCCGCGCGTCTTCCACCCGGACGACGACCTGACCGGGCCGATCCTCTTTCTGCGCACGCTGGACGACTACGGCGACGATCCGTCCGAGGCGGCCTTCGGCGACACCTGGTTGAACTACATCGCCGACGGGCGCGGCACGCTGTGGTGGGGCGGCTACGGCATCTCGAGCGAACACACCGCCTATCAGAACCTGGCGGCGGGCATCCCGGCGCCCCGTTCGGGGAGCATTGCGCAAAACGGCAGCACCATCGCCGAGCAGATCGGCGGGCAGATTTTCAGCGATGGCTGGGGGCTGATCTGCCCCAATGCCCCTGCCCGCGCCGCCGAGCTGGCGCGCCGTGCGGCATCGGTCTCGCATGGTGGGAATGCAGTGAATGGCGGGATGTTCGTGGCGGCCATGAACGCGCTGGCGTTCTCCGCGCGCAGCGCGCGCGAAGTGGTGGATCGTGCGTTGGACGAGATCCCGGCCGACTCGACCTTTGCCCGCGTCGCGCGCGAAGTGTTGGCCTTCCGGGATGCGCACCCAGCAGACTGGCGCACCTGCTACGCCTGGATCCATGCCAACCACGGCTACGACAAATATCCCGGGCGCGTGCACGTCATCCCCAACGCCGCGATCATCGTCATGGCCATGGCCTACTGCGACGACGACTTCAGCAAGGCCATCGAGATTGCCAACAACGGCGGATGGGACACCGACTGCAATGCCGGCAATGTCGGCGCGGTCATGGGCGTGCTGTGCGGGGTGAAGGGCATCCCGGATCGCTGGCGCCGGCCGATGAACGATGTTTTTACGTTGGCCTCGCTGACCGGCAGCCGCAACATCATGGACATCGCGCAGGCCGCGGACCTGTTCATCGGGCACGGCCACCGGCAGGCAGGAGTGAGCGCGCCGCGCAGGGCGCGCTACCACTGGGACTATCCGGGCAGCACGCAGGGCTTCCGTGCGTTTGGCGACACCAGCGGCATCGTCACCGTGGCGCAGACCCGCGTCGGCGGGCGGGGTTGTCTGGCGATCACCGGGCGCGATCTCTTTCGCAGGCGCAGCATGGGGGCAAGCGTGCGCACGTATCTGCGACCCGGCGAGCTCGACGGAAACAACTACCGCGGCTCGTTCTCCCCCACCCTGTATCCCGGCCAGACGCTGACCGCGCAGGTGATGGCCGCCCCGGATGCCAGCGAAGGCCTGCTCGCCAACTTCTTTGTCGTCGACGGCAACGGTGGCGCGCGGATCGAGCAGCAGCCGGGCGTGCCGCTCACCCCCGGCGTGTGGACGACCGTGCGCTGGCGCATCCCACCGGGCGACGGTCACTGCCTATGCGAAGCCGGTCTGCTGATCACCGCCATGCACGCCCACCACATCGACGAGCGCGTGTATGTCGATGACCTCGACGTGAGTGGGACGCCCGAGTTCGGCATCGACTTCGCGCGCGAGCGCGGCGAGACCGATGCCGCCAGCCAGTGGACGTTTGTGCGCGGCTACTGGGCGCTCGAAGGCGACGCCTACCTGGGCTCGGGCATCGGGCAAAACGAGACTTACCACGGCGATGTCGGCTGGACGGACTACGCCGTCGAGGTCGAGCTCGAACCCATCGCCGGCGACACGCATGCGCTGCTCGCCCGGGTGCAGGGCGCGCTGCGCGGCTACGCGCTCGCGCTGCGCCCGGGTCGGCTCGCCCTGCTGCGCAACGAAAAGGGCTATACCGAAGTCGCCTCTGCGCCCTTCGCCTGGGAGGCCGGCGGGCGCTACCATCTGCACCTGCGCGTCGAGGGGGACTCCCTCACGGGCAGGGCTTCGGGAGCAGGTCAACAGGCTCAGTTGGACTGGCGCGATCCCCAACCGTATCGCAACGGCATGATCGGTCTCGCCAACCAGCGCGCCTGCCGGACTGCCTTCCGGAAGGTTCGTGTGTCACCATGCGCTTGATCGATCAATTCCGCGGCGCGCTGCTGGGCGGCGCCATCGGCGATGCGCTGGGCGTGCCCGCCGAGAAACGCACGCCTGAGGAGATTCGCGCCCGCTGGGGCGAGATCCGCGATTTCGTCGAGCCCTGGGATCGAACCGGGACAAACCCGCGCTACCGCGGCGATGGCAACATCACCGACGACTCGCTGATGATGGCGATGCTGTGCCGCGTGTATCTCACCAAGCGCGAGCACCTGGACGCCTACGATGCCGCCGAGCACCTCGTCCCGCTGTTGCTCGAGGCCAGCACCTTCGTGCCGGAATACGGGCGCGCCATGCCGCTGATCGAGCGCCTGTTCTACCCCGAGAAATATCTCTACCTGCGCCTCAAGCTCGCCCAGGTCGAGCCGCGCGAGGGTGGCCTCGGCAACATGGTGAATTGCGGCGCGGCGATGTATGTCGCGCCGATCGGCCTGATGAATGCGGGCAATCCGCGCGCCGCGTATGCCGAGGCCATCGACTTCGCCGCCGCGCACCAGTGGAGCTACGGCCGCGAGGCGGCCGGCGTCTTCGCTGCCTGCGTGGCGGCGGCGGCCGTCCCGGACGCCGACATCGACGATGCCCTGGCCGCGGCGCTCACCCTCGCCCGCGACGGCACCCGCAGCGCCATCGTTCGTGCGTTGGACGTCGCGCACGCGCATGAGAACTGGCGAAGCGCGGTGCAGCCCCTGCAGGCGGCGCTGCTCGATTACATGCCCGGAGGCTGGACGGCCGATCGACGGCCCTCCGGGTTGCCCAGCCGGACCGGTGCCATCGAGGAACTGCCGGCCGCGCTGGCGCTGCTCTCGATCACGCGCGGCCAGTTCACCGAGTCCGTCATTTCGGCGGCCAACTACGGCCATGATGCCGACTCGATCGCCATCATGGCGGGCTGCATCGCCGGCGCGCTGAACGGCGCCGACGCCCTCCCGCTGGCGTGGGTGGACACCATCCGACGGCGCAACCAGATCGACTTCGCCGGGCTTGGAGACGAGCTTCATACGTTGTTCGTCACGCTCGCCGAACGCGATGATGCCGCGCACCGCCACCGACTTGCCCGGCTCGGCCTGGCCGGCGAGCCCGTCGAACAGCCCGCATGAACAGCGCCAGCGCCGGCCCGCTCGACGCATCATCGCGCTCGGACTGCGCGGTCCGGGTCTGGGAGACCTCTCCCGGCGAGGCCGCCGCACGCACGATCAACAGCAAGGTGCTGCGCCTGTATGGCACCGCGCTGCGCGCCGAGATCGAGGCCAGCCTTGCCGCGCTGGGGGCGTCCGATCTCTCGCTTGCGCTGGACGACCAGGGTGCCCTGCCCTTCACCCTGCGCGCACGGATCGAGACGGCCGTACGCCGCCTGCGCCCGGAAACGCGGCGCACGATCGCGAAGGTGGCCAACGGTCCAAACACATCCTCGCGCAGACGCAGCCTGCGCCGCACGCGTCTGTATCTGCCGGGCAACACCCCCAAGCTCTTCATCAATGCGGGCCTGTATGGCGCCGACGCGATCATCCTCGATCTGGAGGATGCGGTGGCACCCGCCGAGAAGGATGCGGCCCGCATCCTGGTCGGGCACGCCCTCGCCGCCGTCGACTTCGGCCCGTCGGAGCGCATGGTGCGCGTCAATGTCGGGGCGGCGGGTCTGGCGGAGATCGAAGCCCTGGCCCCGCTCGGCGTGGACGTCTTCGTGCTGCCCAAGGTCGAGACCCCGGCCGCCGTCGCGGCCGCGCATGACGCCGTGCTGCGCGCGGGCGGACAGGCCGGGCTGCTGGTCACGCTCGAATCCGCCCGCGGGGTGATGGCCGCTGCCGAGATCGCGGCCGCGCCCGGCGTCGTCGCGATGACGCTGGGGCTCGAGGACTACACCGCCGACCTCGGCGCGACGCGCACGGCGGACGGCGTGGAAAGCGCCTGGGCGCGCGGGCAGGTGCTCAACGCGGCGCGCGCAGCAGGGATTCAACCGTTGGGCTCGGTGTATCCGGCCATCGACGACGACGCCGGCTTCGCGCGCTGGGTGCGCCGTGAGCGCGACCTCGGACACGAAGGCGTTGCCTGTCTGCACCCGCGCCAGGTCGCCCTCGCCCACGCGGCGCTGGCCCCGGGCGATGCGGAAGTGGCCGCGGCCGAGCGCGTGATCGCCGCAGCAGCCCGTGCGGCTGGCGGGGTGACGAGCGTCGATGGGCGCATGGTCGACGCGCCGGTCGTGGCGCGGGCGCGCCGCGTGCTCGCGTCGAAGGAGCCGGGATGAGGCGCGTGACCGAGACCCTGAACGTCAACGGGCGACAGGTCCGTCCGTTCGACGGTGTGGGTCAACCACCGCCTGCGGGTGCGCGCAAGGCCAGCCCGCCCGTGCGCAGCGCCGCGGCGTATCCGTCCAACGGAGACAAACGCGCCCCCTCGCTGGAGGAGGCGCTGCGCCGGGCCGGGCTGCGCGATGGCATGACGCTGTCGACGCACCATCACCTGCGCGACGGCGACCACGTCGCGGGGATGCTGTTCGAGGCGGCCGCCCGGCTGGGCGCGCGCGGGCTGGTCTGGGCACCGTCGGCGGCCTTCCCCTGCCATGCCCCACTGATCGACGCCCTGCGCGCCGGGACGCTGCGCCGCATCGAGGGCAGCCTGAATGGCCCGCTGGGTGAATTTGCATCGTTTGGCGGGATGCTGCCGGATCTGGCGGTGCTGCAATCGCACGGCGGGCGCTACCGCGCGCTGCAGGACGGCGACCTGCACGTCGACATCGCTGTGATCGCCGCGCCGGCGGCGGACGCCTTCGGCAACTGCACGGGCACCCTCGGCCCCTCGGCCTGCGGGCCGCTGGGGTTTGCGTTGGGCGATGCGCAGTATGCCGATCACGTCATCGTCGTCACCGACCACCTCGTCGACTTTCCCTGCGCGCCGTGGGCGATTCAGGGCACGCTGGTCGATCAGGTGGTGGAGGTGGCCTCGATCGGGGATCCGGCCCGCATCGTCTCGGGGACGACGCAGGTGACGCGCTCGCCCGACCGCCTGCTCATCGCCGAGCTGACCGCGCGCTTCGTGATGGAGACCGGCCTGGCGCGGGATGGCTTTTCGTTTCAGGCCGGGGCGGGCGGGACCAGCCTCGCCTTCACGCTCGCCCTGCGGGACCGCATGCGCGCGGCGGGGCTACGGGCGCGCTTCGTCCGGGGCGGCAGCACACAGCAGCTGGTCGAGATGCTGGAGAGCGGGCTGACCGACTACATTTTGGACGGGCAGAGCTTCGACCTTGCCGGGGTGCGCTCGCTGCGCGACAACCCGCGCCATGTGCAGACCAATCCGTCGATCACCTACAACTATCACGGCAAGGGCCACGTCGCCGCGCTGGTCGATGTCGCCGTGCTGGGCGCCACCGAGATCGACCTCGCCTTCAACGCCAATGTGGTCACACACTCGGACGGCCTGATGCTGCATGGCATCGGGGGCTGGCAGGATGCGCTCTTTGCCGGGTGCTCGATCCTGGCGCTGCCCAGTTTTCGCGATCGCGTGCCCGTGATCAAGGACAGTGTCACAACGTTGTGCGCGCCCGGGGAGATGGTCGATGTCGTGGTCACCGAGCGCGGCATCGCGGTCAATCCGCGGCGCGAGGACCTGTTGGACGCGGCCCGCCGCGCGCGACTGCCCTTGCGCACCCTGGCCTCGCTCAAGGACGAGGCGGAGGCGTTGTGTGGTGGGCCGCCGGCGCCCGCCCGCACGACCGACGAGGTCATTGGCGTCGTGCAATGGGTGGACGGCAGCGTGATCGATGTGGTGCGACGGGTGGTGGGCTGAC
>JAIBCK010000061.1 GCA_019694215.1 Thermoflexales bacterium | reverse complement strand
CCGGGGACAACATCGTGATGAAGGTCGAGCTGATCGCGCCGGTGGCGCTGGAGCAGGGCTCGAAGTTCGCGATTCGCGAGGGCGGTCTGACCGTCGGCGCGGGCACCATCACCAAGGTCTCGGAATAACTCAGACATGGCCAAGCAAAAACTTCGCATCCGCCTGAAGGCCTACGATCACCGCGCGTTGGACACCAGCGCGCAGCGCATCGTGGAGACGGCGGAGCGCACCGGGGCAACGGTGATCGGCCCCGTGCCGCTGCCGACCAAGATCGAGCGCTACACCGTGCGCCGGTCGCCGTTCATCGACAAGGATTCGCACGAGCACTTTGAGATCCGCACCCACAAGCGGCTGATCGACGTCCTCGACCCGGATTCGAAGACCATCGACACGCTGATGCGGCTCAACCTGCCGGCGGGCGTCGATATCGAGATCAAGCTCTAGGACGACTCGCGCGCGCGGGGTGAAGCCCGCAAGCGTGAATCACTACACCGTCATGAAGAAGTTAATTGGACGCAAAGTGGGGATGACCCAGCTCTTCGATGAGAAGGGCAACGTCACCGGCGTCACGGTGATCGAAGCGGGCCCCAACTATGTGACCCAGGTCAAGACCCTGGCGCGCGACGGCTACAACGCCGTGCAGCTGGGTTTTGGCGAGGTTCGCAAGAAGGGCGCGCTCACCCGTGGCGAGCTCGGCCACCTCGGCCAGCTCAAGGCCAACGACAAGCATCCCAAGCGCCGCGCCCTGTCGGGCGTGCCCGCGGTGGGGACGCTGGTCGAGTCGCGCTCGAGCAAGCCCGCCGAGGCCGAAGAGGGTGGCACGCTCAAGTGCGACATCTTCGCGGTTGGCGATTTCGTCGACGTGACCGGCACGATGAAGGGCCGCGGTTTCGCGGGCAACATCAAGCGGCACGGCTTCCATCGCCAGAAGAAGACCCACGGCGCCTCGGACCGCGAGCGCGCGCCGGGCTCGATCGGCGCCGGCACCACGCCGGGCCGCGTCGAGAAGGGCCAGAAGATGGCCGGCCACTACGGCAACACGCGCGTGACCAACTCGCACCTCAAGGTGCTGATGGTCGACGCCGAGCGCAATCTGATCGCCGTCGCCGGCTCCGTCCCGGGCGCCAATGGCGGGATCGTGGTGATTCAGGAGGGGCGCAAGCAGTAGGCCGTCCGCACAACGGATGGCATTCAGCACGCGCTTTGAGGCGACATGAAAGTAGCACTACGCAATCTGGCCGGTGAGTCGGTCGGCGAGGTGGAACTGAACGCGAAGGTGTTCGAGGCCCCCGTCAGCCAGCCGCTCATGCACCAGGCCTATCTGCGGCAGCGGGCCAACGCCCACCTGGGCACCCACAAGGCCAAGACCCGCGCCGAAGTCGATCGCACCACGAAGAAGCTCTTCAAGCAGAAGGGCACGGGCAACGCCCGCCAGGGCAGCCGCAAGGCGCCGCATCATCGCGGCGGCGGCGTGGCTTTCGGGCCGGTCGTTCGCTCGTATGCCGTGGACATGCCGCGCAAGATGCGGCAGGCCGCGATCCGCAGCGCCCTCTCGCAGAAGGCCAGCGATCAGCAGATCATCGTGATCGACAAGTTTGAGATGGCCGAGCCCAAGGCCCGCGCCCTCGTCAGCGCGCTCGACAAGCTCGGCGCCAGCAAGGCCCTGCTCGTGCTGGGCGGCCGCAATGCCAACGTCGAGAAGTCGGCCAGCAACCTGGCCAACGTTCGCGCGCTGCAGGCGGGCTATCTCAACATCCGCGACATCTTCACGTGCGACCAGCTCGTGATCGATCAGGACGCGCTCGGCAAGATCGACGCGTGGCTGGGTGGGGAGTAAACACCGTCATGCATCCGTATCAAGTTCTCCTCAAGCCGCTTGTCACTGAGAAGACGCAGTGGCAGGTGGGCTATGAACAGCCGCAGTACGCCTTTCAGGTCAGCGGCAAGGCCAACAAGGCCCAGATCAAGGAGGCGGTTGAGCTCGCCTTCAACGTGACGGTGACCCGGGTCAACATCCTGAACATGCCGGCCAAGCGCAAGCGCAATCCGCGCACGCGCGGGGCGACCCAGAATCAGATCACGCGCGTCGCGCAGTGGAAGAAGGCGGTCGTCCAGGTTCGCAAGGGTGATCGAATCCCGCTCTTCGAAGGAGTGGCGTAAGCGATGGGAATCAAGAAGTATCAACCGACAACGCCGAGCCGGCGCGGCATGCAGCTGCCCGACTATGCGGAAGTCACACGCAGCGAGCCCGAGAAGTCGCTGGTCACCGACCTGCGCAAGAGCGGCGGCCGCAACGCGCGTGGCAAGGTCACGGTCCGCCATCGCGGTGGCGGCGAGAAGCGCGCCTACCGCATCATCGATTTCAAGCGCGACAAGCATGGCATTCCCGCCCGCGTGGCGACGATCGAATACGATCCGAACCGCTCGGCCCGCATTGCCCTGCTGCACTACGCGGATGGCGAGAAGCGCTACATCATTGCGCCCATCGGCCTGAACGTCAACGACACCATCAGCAGCGGCCCCGAGGCCGAGGCCAAGGTCGGGAACGCGCTGCCGCTGGCCAACATGCCGGTCGGCACCACCATCCACGCCATCGAGCTGCGCCCGGGCAAGGGCGCGCAGATGGTGCGCTCGGCGGGTTCCGGCGCGCAGCTGCTGGCCAAGGAAGGCGAGTTTGCCACGATCCGCCTGCCCAGCGGTGAGATGCGCCTGGTCCTCCAGCGCTGCATGGCGACCGTTGGACAGGTCGGCAACACCGACCACGGCAACATCAAGCTTGGCAAGGCGGGCAAGCGCCGCCATCTCGGGATTCGCCCGACGGTTCGCGGCACCGCGATGAGCCCGCGGGACCATCCGCACGGAGGCGGCGAAGGCCGTTCGCCCGTCGGTCTGCCGGGTCCGCGCACGCCGTGGGGCAAGCCCGCGCTTGGGCGCAAGACGCGGCGCAACAAGCGCACCAACGTCATGATCGTACGGCGGCGCAAATAGGAAACAGGTCCCATCCGCGCCCGTTCTGCGGGCGCGGATGAACCAGGAGAAGGAACGTGTCAAGGTCACTCAAGAAAGGCCCGTTCGTCGACCCGAAGCTGCTGAAGCGGGTTGAGGGGATGAACACCAAGGGCGAGAAGAAGGTCGTCAAGACCTGGTCGCGCGCGTCTACGATCTTCCCGCAAATGGTGGGCCACACCATCGCCGTCCATGACGGCCGCCGCCATATTCCGATCTACATCACCGAGAACATGGTCGGCCACAAGCTGGGCGAATTCGCCCCCACGCGCACCTTCCGCGGCCACGTGTCAAAGGAAGAGAAGGCAGGAGCGACTGAATAATGGCCACTCGTTTGGCGAACAAGATCGACGAGACGTCGGCCTGTGCGGTCTCCCGCAACGTGCCGATCTCTGCGCAGAAGATGCGCCTGGTCGCGGACCTGGTCCGCGGCAAGAAGGCGACTGAGGCCATCGCCCTGCTGCGCTTCACGCCGAAGACGGCGGCGGAGCCCATCAGCAAGGCCATCGCTTCCGCCGTCGCCAATGCGGTCGAGAACAAGCAGATGAATGCCGAGGATCTGGTCGTGAGCGAGATCACCGTCGATGGCGCGCCCCTGCGCCAGTGGCGGCGCTTCGCCGCCCGCGGTCGCTTCCGCCCGATCATCCGCCGCAGCTCGCACGTCAGCGTTGTGGTCTCACAGGGCTAGTTGGAGAGCAAGGAATCACACTATGGGACGAAAAGTTCATCCATACGGCTTCCGCCTCGGCATCATCCGCGACTGGAAGAGCAAGTGGTACGCGCCGAAGCGGGAGTACACCAAGCTCCTCAAGGAAGATCACGACCTGCGCCAGTATCTCGTCAAGGAGATGGAGAAGGCCGGCGTGAGCGACATCATCATCGAGCGCTTCCCGCCGAACCAGCTGCACGTCACCGTGCACACGGCCCGGCCCGGCGTGGTCATCGGCCGCAAGGGTGCCGCGGTCAAGGGCCTGCGCGAGGGGATCGAGAAGCTGACCGGCAAGAAGGTCAAGCTCGATATCAATGAGATCACCAAGCCCGATCTGGTGTCCGCGCTCGTCGCCGACAACATCGCGCAGCAGATCGAGCGCCGCATCCCGCACATGCGCGCAATGCGCAAGGCCGCCCAGGCGACCATGCAGCGCGGCGCGCTCGGGATCAAGATCGAAGTGGCCGGCCGCTTGAACGGCTCGGACATGAAGCGCACCGAGAAGGTGATGGAAGGGCGGATCCCCCGCAGCACCCTGCGGGCCGACATCGATTTCGCGCGCGACGAGGCCAGCACGACGTATGGCCAGATCGGCGTGAAGGTGTGGATCTACAAGGGCGATGTGCTGCCCGACCTGCCGCGCGAGGAAATCTCGCGGCCGTCGCGCACGCAGCAGGCGCCGACCAAGGAAGCGCGCTAGCGCGCAGCGAGGCTGAATTATGTTGATGCCGAAACGAGTGAAGCACCGCAAGCAGATGCGCGGCCGCATGACCGGGATGGCCAAGGGTGGCGTCGAGGTCACGGTGGGCGAGTGGGGCTTGCAGGCGCTCGAGCCGGGCTGGATCACCTCCCGCCAGATCGAGGCGGCCCGCCGCGTCATCGTGCGCGAGATGAAGCGCCGCGGCAAGATGTGGATTCGCATCTTCCCGGACAAGCCAATCACGGCCAAGCCCGCGGAGACGCGCATGGGCAAGGGCAAGGGCTCGGTCGACCACTGGGTGTCCGTGGTCAAGCCCGGCCGCGTGATGTTCGAAGTCTCGGGCGTGACGGCCGAAATCGCCAAGGTCGCGCTGGGCCAGGCCGCCTACAAGCTGCCGATCAGCGCGCAAATCGTCTCAAAGGACGCGCTGGCATAGCCCGCGCGTCGGAGACTGGCGAAGGCGCGTCGTGAACACGGCCGCCCTCGCGAGTCGCCGACCGCGGTCGAGGAGACCATGGAAGCAAAGGAAATCTCCGGGCTGCAGTCCAAGGAGATCGAAGCCAAGATCGAGGACGCGTATCGCGAACTCTTCAACCTTCGATTTCAGCGGGCTCAGAACCAGTTGAAGGATACAAACAGCATTCGCCGCGTGCGCAAGGACATCGCCAAGATGAAGACGATCCTGCGCCAGCGCGAGTTGGCTGCTCAGTTGCAGGCCGCGGCGGCGCCGCCGGCTGGAGGTGCGAAATGAGCAACGAAGATCGCCGCCGCCGCATGATCGGCGTCGTGGTCAGCGACAAGATGCAGAAGACCATCGTCGTCAACATCGAGCGCAGCATCCGCCATCCGCTCTACAAGAAAGTGTTGCGCCGCAGCAAGCGCTATCAGGCCCACGATGAGGCCGGCCTGGCGAAAGAGGGCGACACCGTCGAGATCGTCGAGTCGAAGCCGATCAGTGCCAACAAGCGCTGGGCGCTTTCGCAGGTGATCAAGAAGGGGCAATAGCCATGATCCAGCAGGAAACCCGTCTGCAGGTCGCAGACAACACCGGCGCCAAAGAGCTGCTGTGCATTCAGGTGCGCGGCGGCGACAAGCGCCGCTACGGCGCAGTCGGCGATGTCATCGTCGCCACCGTCAAGTCCGCCAGCCCGACGGCCGATGTCAAGAAGTCGGCGGTGGTCAAGGCCGTCATCGTGCGCGTGAAGAAGGAATACCGCCGCGCCGATGGCTCCTACATCCGCTTCGACGACAACGCCGCAGTCATCCTCGCCGAAGACGAGGAGAACCCGCGCGGGACGCGCATCTTCGGGCCGGTCGCGCGCGAGCTGCGCGACAAGGGCTTCATGAAGATCATCTCCCTGGCGCCGGAGGTTCTGTAATGAAGATCAAGAAAGGCGACACCGTCCTGGTGGTGACCGGCAACGACCGCGGCAAGCGCGGCGAAGTCGTGCGCACCCTGCCCACCAAGAACAAGATCGTCGTGCGCGGTGTGAACGAGGTCGAGAAGCACCAGAAGCAGCGCAACCAGCAGCTGCGCGCCTCCCAGACCGGCCTGGTCAAGGTGGAGATGCCCATCGACGTGTCCAACGTCAAGCTCATCACCCCGTCGGGCAAGGCCACGCGCGTGAACTACCTGATCGAGGGCGGCACGAAGAAGCGCTTCTCGAACAAGCATGATGAGGTCATCAGCTAATCATGGCAGACCTGCACAAGAAATACACCGATGACGTGCGGCCGGCGCTGGTCAAGGCGTTTGGCTACACCAACCCGATGCAGGTGCCGAAGATCCAGAAGATCGTCATCAACACCGGCATCGGCCGCGAGACCGCGGACAACCCCAAGGCCGTCGACTTCGCCGTCAAGGACATGACCGAGATCGCCGGGCAGAAGCCCGTCGTCGTCCTGGCCCGCAAGTCCATCGCCAACTTCAAGCTGCGCGAAGGCCGCCCGATCGGCGTCAAGGTGACGCTGCGCGGGGCGCGGATGTACGATTTCCTGGACCGCCTGATCAACCTGGCGCTGCCCCGCATGCGCGACTTCCGCGGCATCTCCGCGGACACGTTCGATGGGCGCGGCAACTACACGTTGGGCGTCAAGGAGCAGTTGATCTTCCCGGAGATCGACTACGACAAGATCGACAAGCTGCGCGGCATGGAAATCGTAATCGTGACGTCGGCCAAGACCGACGATGAGGGGCGCGAGCTGCTCAAGCAGTTCGGCATGCCATTCGCCAAGCCAGGCAAGTAAACGAGATCGGCCCCCGCCGGCAACGACGGGGGCCGCAATGAGAAGGACACAATGGCCAAGACCTGTCAACTGTATCGCGAGCAGCGCCGGAAGTACAAGGTTCGCGTCCGCAACCGCTGCATGGTGTCGGGCCGCTCGCGCGGCTACATGCGCAAGTTCGGCATCTCGCGGATCGTCTTCCGTGAAATGGCGCTGCGGGGCGAAATCCCCGGCGTGCGCAAGGCGTCCTGGTAGGCGGCCGTCAGGCAAGGAGCAGCATGGTTTCGGACTCACTGGGTGACATGCTCACCCGCATCAAGAACGCTTCCGCCGTCGGTCATGCGACCGTCGCGGCGCCGGCCAGCGCGCTGAATCAGCGCGTGGCCGAAATTCTCAAGGAAGAGGGCTATCTCGACGGCGTGGCCGTCGTGGATGCCGGCAGCCACAAGACGCTGTCGCTGACCCTTCGCTACATGGGCGAGCGCCGCGGGCGCCGCTCGGTGGTGTCGGGGCTCCGCCGCATCAGCAAGCCCGGGCGGCGCATCTACTGCGGGAAGGATGAGATCCCCCGCGTTCTCAACGGTATCGGCATCGCCGTCCTGTCGACGCCCAAGGGCGTCATCACCGGCAACCAGGCGCGTCGCCTGGGCGTCGGCGGCGAAGTGTTGTGTTACGTGTATTAGTCGTACGCTCCCCAGGGAGCGGCGGCTACGAAGCGTAGAGGTAATCAATGTCCCGGATTGGAAAGATGCCCATCACGGTGCCCAAGGGCGTCGACATCAAGGTCGACGGCGCAACGGTCACTGTCAAGGGCCCCAAAGGCGAGTTGAAGCGCAGCTTCGACCCGCGCATGACGATCAAGATCGAAGGCGGCAAGGTCAACATCGGCCGCGGCAGCGATGAGCGCGATGAGCGCTCGCTGCACGGCCTCACCCGCTCGTTGCTCAACAACATGGTGGTGGGTGTGTCCGAGGGCTTCAACAAAGTCCTCGAAATCACGCAGGACAGCGTCGGCTATCGCGCCGAGCTGAAGGGCAAGGACCTCGAGCTGTTCCTCGGCTTCTCCCACTCGGTCAACTTCCCGGCCCCGGCGGGCATCAGCTTCGCCTCGGACGCGAAGACGCGCCGCATCACGGTGTCGGGGATCGACAAGGAGCTGGTCGGTGAGACGGCCGCCCTCATTCGCAAACTGCGGCCGCCGGAGCCTTACAAGGGCAAGGGCATCAAGTACGTCGGCGAGGTGATCCGTCGCAAGGCTGGCAAGGCTGGCAAGACGGGCAAGGGCGCCAAGTAGAAGGATTTGCAATGACGAAGCACACGGTTAATCCACGGGAGCGGCGCCGCCGCCGGGTGCGCGCCAAGGTGCGCGGCACCCCTGAACGCCTTCGCCTGAACGTGTTCCGCAGCAATGAGAACATCTACGCCCAGGTGATCGATGACGTCGCCGGCCACACGCTGGCCGCCGCGTCGAACCTGGATGCGTCGATCAAGGCTCAGGGCAAGATGACCAAGACTCAGGAAGCGACCGCCGTCGGCAAACTGGTTGCCGAGCGCGCGCTGACCAAGGAGATCAAGAAGGTCGTCTTTGATCGGGCCGGTTATCTCTATCACGGGCGTGTCAAGGCTGTGGCCGAGGGCGCGCGCGCGGGTGGTTTGGAGTTCTAGACACGCCCGCGAGGGCCTCGCCCGGGGCCACTCGCGCGCAGAGATCAAGATGGAAAGAAAACAGCAGTCAGGTCCGAATCGCGGTGAGCGCGGCGAGCGCCGAGACCGGCGCAATGGTCCGCCCAGCAACGCGGCCAACGACGGCAAGCCCGAGCTCGACACCAAGGTCGTCGACATCGCGCGCGTGGCCAAGGTCATCAAGGGTGGCCGCCGCTTCGCCTTCCGCGCCCTCATGGTCGTGGGCGACAACAACGGCAAGGTGGGGCTCGGCACCGGCAAGGCCCGCTCCGTGCAGGATGCGATCAAGAAGGCCACCGAGCGCGCCCGCAACAACATGACCTCGGTCAACCTGATGGATCACACCATCGCCCACGAGGTGGTCACCAAGCACGGCGGTTCGGTCGTGCTGCTCCGCCCGGCCTCGCCCGGCACCGGCATCATCGCCGGTGGCGGCGTGCGCGCGGTGCTTCAGGCCGCCGGCGTCAAGGATGTGCTGACCAAGCAGCTCGGTTCGTCCAGTCGCTTGAACTCCACGTTCGCGACGCTGAAGGGGCTGCAGCAGCTCAAGAACATCAACGAGGAAGCGCGCCGCCGCGGCAAGGATGTCGCCGACGTGCAGCCTTTCTGGAGGCGCAGCAATGTCCGCAGCCAGCAATAACGACGCCAAGACGCTCACCATCACCTGGGTGAAGAGCGCCATCGGCTACCAGCAGAATCAGAAGCGCACGCTCGCGGCGCTCGGCTTCTCCAAGCTCGGCCAGACCGTCACCCGCCCGGACAATCCGCAGGTGCGTGGCATGGTCGAGACTGTCAAGCACCTGGTCCAGGTCAAGTAGCGCATGCGCGCGGCTTCCATGCGGACGCCGTGCCTGGGAACGAACACATGAAACTGCACGACATCAAACCGGCCAAGGGGGCCTTCCACAAGGCCAAGCGCAAGGGCATGGGCATTGCGGCGGGTCAGGGTCGCACCGCCGGCCGCGGCCAGAAGGGTCAGAAGTCCCGCGCAGGCGGCGTCAAGGGGCCGTACTTCGAGGGCGGCCAGCTGCCGCTGGTGCGCAAGCTCCCCTTCGCCCGCGGTGTGGGCTTCAAGAACCCGTATCGCATCGAATACGCGCCGATCAACGTGGCCGCGCTGGAGCAGCACTTTGCGGCTGGCGCCAGCGTCACGCCCGAGGCGCTGGTCAAGGCCGGCCTGGCGGACAAGGGCGACAAGTACCTTGCCATCCTCGGCAGCGGCGATCTGGGCAAGGCCCTCAACGTGACGGCGCACAAGTTCTCGGCCATCGCCAAAGAGAAGATCGAGAAGGCGGGCGGCAGCGTCACCAAGCTCGAGGTCAAGCGCGGCGGCTACAAGACGCGCTAGGCTGACCCGACGTCATCCGTTGGGCGGCGCGGCGACGCGCAGCCCGATGGGTGGGGGAAGACCATGCTCCAAGCTCTACGAAACGCTCTGGCGCTGCCGGAGCTGCGAAACAGGATTCTGTTCACCGTCTTCATTCTGGTGGTGTATCGCCTGATTTCGCACATCCCGGTGCCGGGCGTCAACATCGATGTCCTGCGTCAGATTCAGCAGGCGGTCGAAAGCGGTCAGGCCGGCGGTCTGGGCAACCTCGTCGGCATCCTGGGCCTGCTCTCGGGCGGCGCCGTGAACAACTTCTCGGTGCTGGCGATGGGCGTGTATCCGTATGTCACCGCCCAGCTCATCGTGCAGCTGCTCATCCCGATCATCCCGCGCCTGAGTGAGATGGCCAAGGAAGGCGAGCAGGGCAAGCGCAAGATCAACCGGCTGACCTACATCGCCACCGTTCCGATGGCAATGCTCAACGCGATTGGCCAGGTCAACATCTTCGAGCAGATCGGCTACCAGGCCACCGGTGGCGCGGCCCGCGTGCTGCCCAACTGGGGCCTCGCGCCGGCCGAGTTCATCCTGCCGACCCTGGTCACGATCATCACGATGACGGCCGGCACGATGTTTGCGATCTGGCTGGGGGAACTCATCACCGAGCAGGGCATCGGCCAGGGCCTCTCGATCATCATCTTCGGCGGCATCGTCTCGCGCCTGATCTTCAGCCTGGTGCAGGGCGTGGCCGGCCAGCCGGACACGATCAACCGCATCCTCGCGCTGATCGCGCTGGTGGTGGTCCTGATCGCCATGGTTGTCGTGATCGTGGTGATCCAGGAAGGCGAACGAAGGATTCAGGTCCAGTACGGCAAGCGCGTGCGCGGCAACCGCATGATGGGTGGCGCGAACACGCACATCCCGCTCAAGGTCAACTCGACCGGCATGATCCCGCTCATCTTCGCGCAGGCCATGCTGACCTTCCCGGCGGTGCTGGCGAGCTTCTTCGTCAACAGCCCGGACGCGACGGTGCAGAACATCGCCTTCTGGATCTCGAACTTCTTCACGGGCTCGCGCTCCAGCACGGCGACGTTGTGGTTCCCGGGCTTCAACACCATCGCCTATGCGCTGCTATTGTTCGCCCTCGTCGTGGGCTTCACCTACTTCTACACAGATGTGGTGATGCAGCAACAGGCGTTGGCCGAGAACCTGCAGAAGCAGGGCGGCTTCATCCCGGGCATCCGCCCGGGCAAGTCGACCGACCAGTTTGTCACCAAGGTCATGCGCCGGCTCACGCTGGTGGGCGCGCTGTTCCTCGGTCTGCTGGCGATCATCCCGTATGTGTTTGAATTGCTGTCCACGTATGTGCCAGGGCTTGGCTTCCTGGCGCCGCTTGGACGCGGCTCCACCCTGATCTCGGGCGCAGGCCTGCTGATCGTCGTGGGCGTGGTGCTGGACACCATGCGACAGCTCGAGGCGCAGCTGATGATGCGCCGCTACGAGGGCTTTATCAAGTGACGATGCGCGTCGACTTGCGCGCGTACTGGCACGGGATCATTCTGATCGGCGCGCCGGGCGCGGGCAAGGGCACCCAGGCAGTACTCCTGTCAAAGGCGCTCGGGGTGATTCATATCTCGAGCGGCGATCTCTTCCGCGAGAACATCAGCGGGGGGACGCCGCTTGGGAAGTTGGCGAAGTCGTATATCGACCGGGGCGATCTGGTCCCGGATGATGTCACGATTGGCATGGTCAAGGACCGGCTCTCACAGCCGGATTGCGCGGCGGGGTTCATCCTGGATGGCTTCCCGCGCACGGTGCCGCAGGCCGATGCGCTGGCCGAGGTGCTCGAGTCGCTGAACAAGCGCGTCACGGTCGCACCCTACATCCGGGTGCGCGACACGATGCTGCTGGAGCGGCTTACCCACCGTTGGACCTGCCGGGGCTGCGGGGCCGTCTTCGGGGCGATGTCGCTGCCGCCGCGGGATGGCTGCAAGCAGGACGTCTGCGACGGCGAGCTGTATCGCCGCCCGGATGACAACCCGGAGACGCAGCGCAAGCGCATCGAGGTGTATCTCAAGAACACCGCGCCGTTGATCGACTACTACCGGTCGAAGGGCCTGCTGGAGGAGATCAGCGGTGAGCACACGGTCGAGCACGTCCACCGTCTGATGATGGACGCCATCCGCAAGTCGGTGGGGCTGGGCTAGACCATGGTCGTGCTGAAGTCGAGCGCCGAGATCGCCCAGATGCGCGAGGCGGGCCGGATCGCGGCGCGCGCGCTGGCGGAGACGATCGCGGCGGTGCGGCCGGGCGTGACGACCGCCCAGCTGGATGCGGTGGCCGAGAAGGTCATCCGACAGCACGGGGCGACGCCGTCCTTCCTGGGCTACCGGCCTGCCGGCTCGCCGGCCAGCCTGCCGCCCTTCAAGGGCTCGATCTGCGCGTCGGTCAACGACGAGATCGTGCACGGCCTCCCGGGGCCGCGCAAGCTGCGCGAGGGCGACATCATGAAGATCGACGTGGGGGCCTTCTACAAGGGCTTTCACGGCGACACGGCGTGGTCGGTGCCCGTCGGCGCGATCAGCGCGCAGGCGGCCGAGCTGCTGCGCGTGACCGAGCAGTGTCTGTATGCCGGCATCGCGGCGGCCCGCAAGGGCAACCGCTTCGGCGACATCGGGCACGCCATCCAGACCCTGGCCGAAGGGCATGGCTTCAGCGTGATCCGCGAATACACCAGCCACGGGGTGGGGCGGGAGCTGCACGAGGGCTTCAGCCTGTTGAACTACGGTGAGCCCGGGACGGGCACGCTGTTGCGGCCGGGGATGACCATCGCCCTGGAGCCGATGATCAACGCGGGCGGCTGGGGGACCAAGGTCAAGCGCGATCTCTGGACGGTCTCGACAATTGATGGTAAACTATCTGCCCATTTTGAGCACACCATCGCCATCACAGACGGAGCGGCGGAGGTTCTGACGAGGCTCGAAGCGGGTTCATAGGTGAGCGGATCCGGCTGGCGCGTTCGCGTGCCGAGCTGGGTTTTTTTCGCGTACTGCGGGCTGACAAGCTTCGGGTGGCGCGGATGACACGGAGCCCTGCGGCGCGCAAGTGACGCGGGTTCGTTGGACAGGACGAGTGGAATCATGAAAGTTGCGGCATCGGTCAAAAAGCGCTGCCCGAAGTGCAAGGTGGTCAAGCGCCATGGGCGGGTCTACGTGATCTGCGAGAACCCGAAGCACAAGCAGCGTCAGGGGTAGAGGAGCAGCGCTCCGCAGGGCAACCACGGTTCGCCCACGCGGGGCCGCGTGAACAGGCAGAGGAAAAATGGCACGAATTGCAGGTGTGGATTTGCCGCGAAACAAGCCGGCGCATGTCGGTCTCGCGTATTTGTACGGGATTGGCCGGCCACTCGCCGCGCACATCCTGGAGCAGACCAAGATCGATCCGGCCACCCGGATCAAGGATCTGACCGAGGCCCAGGTCGCGCAGCTGCGCGAAGTGATCGAGAAGGAATATCGCGTGGAAGGTGACCTGCGCCGCGAGGTGCAGCTCAACATCAAGCGGTTGATCGAAATCGGCTCGTATCGCGGGCTGCGCCACAAGCGCAATCTGCCGACGCGTGGGCAACGCTCGCGCACAAATGCCCGCACGCGCAAGGGCATCAAGAAGACGGTGGCCGGGCGCGGTCGCCGCCGCGGCGCGAAGAAGAAGTAAGCGGGTCGGGCCGTTCCGGCCCGTCTGCTGGCGCGTAGGGCCGCATCCGTGTAGCGCATGGCGCGATGAGATGGGTGTGGGCGATACGCAACGAAGTTCATTCACATGGGAAAACCACAGGGTAGCGGCGCGCGAGCGCCGCGGCGACAGACGAACCCCCGCCGGGCCAGAAAGAATGTGGCCTTCGGTCAGGTTCACGTCCAGGCGACGTTCAACAACACCATCATCACCGTCACCGACAAGTCGGGTGGCGCGATCTGCTGGGCGAGCGCAGGCGGCGCGGGCTTCCGCGGCAACCGCAAGAGCACGCCGTTTGCCGCGCGCATCGCGGCGCAGAACGCCTACCGCCTCGCGATCGACAACGGGATGCAGGAAGTGGACGTATTTGTGAAGGGCCCCGGCCCCGGCCGCGAAGCGGCTGTCCGCGCCCTGCAGGGCTCTGGCCTGCGGGTCAAGTCCATTACCGACATCACGCCCGTTCCGCACAATGGCTGCCGGCCGACCAAGCGCCGCCGCGTCTGATCCGAGGGAAGTTTAGCAATGGCACGATATACCGAACCCGTCTGCCGCCTCTGCCGGCGCCAGGGCGAGAAGCTCTTTCTGAAGGGGCAGCGCTGTCTGTCCAGCAAGTGCGCGATCGAGAAGCGCGGTTACGCGCCCGGCCAGCATGGCCCGAACGCGCGCGCGCGCCGCAACAAGGCCAGCGACTACTCGCTGCAGCTTCGTGAGAAGCAGAAGGTGCGCCGCATCTACGGCCTCCTCGAGGCCCAGTTCCGCCGCTACTACGAGGCCGCGCTGCGCAGCCGCGGCGTCACGGGCGTCGAGCTGCTGATCGCGCTCGAGCGCCGGCTCGACAACACCATCTACCGCGCGGGCTTCGCCACGTCGCGGCAGGCCGCCCGCCAGCTGGTCACGCACCAGCACTTCAATGTGAATGGTCACCCGGTGGACATCGCGTCGTATCAGGTCAAGCCTGGCGACAAGATCACCGTCCGGGATGCCAATCGCAAGCTGGAGTACTGGAAGACGCTGAGCGGCGAGAAGAATGAGGGCAACACGCCGCAGTGGCTTACGGCGGACAAGGCGTCCCTGACGGCGCTGATCCAGTCGCTGCCCACGCGCGAGGCGATCGAGCTTCCCATCAAGGAACAGCTCATCGTCGAGTACTACTCGCGGTAGTGAGACCCCGGCGCGCCTCAGGGCGGCGCTGAGTCTCCGAGGAGGGCTACTTTGCTCATCCCATTTGTGTTTCCCAAGGTCGAAGGTGATGTCGTCACCCGCGACTACGGCCGCTTTGTCATCGCCGCCATGGAGCAAGGCTATGGTGTGACCGTTGGCAATTCCCTGCGCCGCGTGCTGATCAGCTCGCTGCAGGGCGCGGCCATCACGTCGATGCGCATCACGGATGTCCACCACGAGTTCTCGGACATCCCGAACGTGCGCGAGGACGTGACGCGGTTGATGCTGAACGTCAAGCAGATCCGCCTCAAGATGCGCGGCGAGCTGCCACAGCGCATGCGCCTCGAAGTCCGCGGCGAAGGTGTGGTCACCGCCGGTGACATCATCGTCCCGCCGGAGATCGAGATCGTGAATCCGGAGCTGTATCTGCTCACGACCGATTCGGCCAAGGCCCGCCTGGACATCGAGTTCCAGGTCGAGGTGGGGCGGGGCTACTCGCCGGCCGAGCAGCGCGGGCGTCTGCCCATCGGCGAGCTGCCGGTGGACGCGATCTTCAGCCCGGTCAAGCGGGTGAATTACGAGATCGAGCCGACCCGCGTGCAGAACAGCAGCAACTACGACAAGCTGATCATGGAGATCTGGACCGACGGCACGCTGCGCCCGCAGGACGCGCTGGCCCAGTCGGCCAACCTGCTGGTGCAGTATCTGCTCACCATCGCAGGCGTGTCGATCGAGGAGGCTGCCCCGGTTCGCGCGCAGGACACGCATGGCGTGGCGCCCGAAATCGCGGCCAAGCCGATCGATGATCTCGAATTGAGCGTGCGCGTGTACAACGCGCTGAAGCGCACTGGCATCTCGACCATTGGCGAGCTGCTGGAGCTGATGAACAAGAGCGGCGGGAACCTGACCAACCTGCGCAACTTCGGCGACAAATCGATGCAGGAGCTGCGCGAAAAGCTGGCTGCCCGCGGTTTGATCCGGCCGGAAGAGGGCGCGGCTGCCGTCGAGGCCACGGACGCGGAGGAAGCATAAGTCATGAGGCATGGAGTAGCTGGTTATACGTTGGGCCGTCCGGCCGCGCAACGCACGAGCCTGCGCCGCAGTCTGGTGACGGAGCTGATCGACCACGGTCGCATTCAGACCACCGAGACGAAGTGCAAGGCGATTCAGAACCAGGCTGAGAAGCTGGTGACGATCGCCAAGAAGAGCATGGCCGGCGACAAGGCCGCCCAGGTGGCCGCGCGCCGCCTCGTGGCGGGCCAGGTCGATGGCGGCGTGACCGTTGTGCGCAAGCTGTTCAACGAGATTGCGCCGCGCTACGCGGAGCGCAAGGGCGGGTACACCCGCATCTACAAGCTCGGGCCGCGCAAGGGCGACAACGCCCCGATGGCGCTGATCACCTGGGTGGAGTAATGTGAAGTTCCGGGTGACGCTCGCCTACGACGGGACGGCCTTTCATGGCTTCCAGACGCAGGCGAACGCGCGCTCGGTGCAAGGAGAACTGGAGACTGCGCTGGCTGTCATCGCCGGACACGAGGTCGGGGTGGCAGGCGCGGGAAGAACGGATACCGGCGTACACGCCACGGGACAGGTGGCTGCCTTCCAACTGGAATGGCGGCATCCCGCCCAGGACCTGGTTCGCGCGCTCAACAGCCGCCTGCCGGAAGACCTGGCGGTCCTGGACGCGGCAGCCTGCGACGACCGTTTCCACCCCCGCTTCAGCGCAATCAGCCGAACCTACGAGTACGCCATCGTCGCCGCCGCGCCATACCCGATGCTGGGCCGATACGCCTGGCGGATGGAGGCGCTGCCGGACCGGGAGGCCATGCAGGCCGCCGCGGACCGGCTGGTGGGCGAGGCCGACTTTGCCGCCTTTGGCACGGCGCCGACCGGCGCGGCCAGCGGAGAGACCACCGTTCGCCGGGTGCTGCGGGCGGGATGGGCGGCGGAGTCGGTGCCCTTCGGGCGTGAGGTTTGGCCGGGGCTGCGCTTTACGATCGAGGCGAACGCCTTCCTTTACCGGATGGTTCGCCGAATCGTGAGGGCGCTGGTCCGGGTTGGTCGGGGCGAGTGGACGCCCGGGGACGTGGAGACGATCCTGAAGAGCGGAGACCCGCAGCGCGCGACAGGGCTTGCGCCCGCAGCCGGGTTGTGTTTGGTCGAAGTGAAGTACTGAGGCATGATATGAAAGCGCAAAACACATACGTTGCGAAAGCGGCCGAGGCGGCCAAGAGCCAGGGCTGGCATGTCGTGGACGCCGAGGGCAAGACGCTCGGGCGTCTGGCCACGGCGATCGCGAAGGTCATCATCGGCAAGCACAAGCCGACCTACACGCCGAACGTCGACACCGGCGACTACGTCGTCGTCGTCAACGCGTCGAAGATCCGCGTGACGGGCAATCGCCTGACGGAGAAGTTCTACGCGCGGCACTCGCTGTACAACGGCGGGTTCCGGGCCGACATCCTGCAGGACCTGCTCACCCGCAATCCCGAGAAGGTCATCAAGTCGGCCGTGTGGGGCATGATCCCGCATGGGCGGCTGGGTCGCCAGATGATCAAGAAGCTCAAGGTGTATGGCGGCGTTGAGCATCCGCATGCGGCGCAGAAGCCTGCCGCGATGAGCCTGTAACCCAGGGGAGAAGAGGAAAAATGGCAGACACGCAGCAGTATTTCGAGGCCGTCGGCCGCCGCAAGGAATCCACGGCGCGCGCCCGGGTCTATCCCGGTGGCGCCGGCAACATCAAGGTCAACGACCGCGAGCACACCGAGTATTTCGGGCGCGCCGCGGATGTGGCCATGATCACCGCGCCGCTCTCCGTCACCGAGGCGCAGAGCAAGTTCACGGTCAGCATCCACGTCGTGGGTGGCGGGATCACCGGTCAGGCAACGGCCTCGCGCATGGCGCTCGCCCGCGCGCTGGTCACGGCGGACCCCGAGTTGCGCGCTGCCCTCAAGGCAGCCGGGTTCCTCTCGCGCGATGCGCGTGAGAAGGAGCGCAAGAAGCCGGGTCTCAAGCGCGCGCGCAAGGCGCCGACGTATACCAAGCGCTAGACAATACCGCACGGTATTTCGCGCCAAGCGAGGAACAGTCATGAATCTCGTCGAATCGATCGAAAAGAGCCAAACCGCGAACGCCAATCTGCCCACGCTCCAGCCGGGCGACATGGTTCGCGTCCACCAGAAAATCGTTGAAGGCGATCGCGAGCGCGTCCAGGTCTTCCAGGGCACGGTCATCCGCCTGCGCAAGGGCGGCATGAACGCCAGCTTCACGGTCCGCCGCATCGCCACGCACAACGTTGGCGTCGAGCGCACCTACCTGCTGCACTCGCCGCGCATCGAGAAGATCGAGGTGGTCCGCCACGCGCGCGTTCGCCGCGCGCAGCTGTACTACTTCCGCAAGCTGCAGGGCAAGAGCGCCCGCCTCAAGGAGCGCATCGTCGCCAAGCCGGCGGCCTGACGCGCGTCGCACCCACGCTCATGTCTCAACCTGGCCCTGCTTCGGCGGGGCCAGTGCCGTTTTTCGGGGGAGGACGGGGCGGACGGCGGCTGACCGAAGACGGGCGACGGAGGACCGAAGCAGGTACGAGCCGATGCGGACCGCGGACGGCCGACGGCGGCTGACCGAAGACGGAGGACGGAGGACCGAAGCAGGTACGAGCCGATGCGGACGGCCGACGGCGGCTGACCGAAGACGGAGGACGGAAGACCGAAGACGGGCGGCGGTTCGCCGCCACGCAGACCCGCCTAACGCATGACGGATGACGCATGACGAACGCGACCGCCGAC
>JAIBCK010000161.1 GCA_019694215.1 Thermoflexales bacterium | reverse complement strand
TGACCTCGATGACGAAATGCACCTCCCGGCCGGTTGATGTCCACAGGGGCGGCCAGGCGTCGCCCGCGTTGACCTTGATAACGCCATCCTTCGATCGGGCCGCATACGCCAGGCCTTCCAAGTCCGGCCAGAAGCCGTAGTCTCCAGACGGGGAGAGCGAGAAACTCATGAACGGCAGGCAATACGCCTGGATAGCCTCGCGGCCAGCGCCGTCGACAAAGGCCTGAAGGGCGGCCGGGTCGTCGCCTGCCTGGTCGAAGGCGTCGATAGCCGCCAACGAGACGCGACGACGCTCGCCATCGCGGTCGGTCTTGATGAACTGGCGCAGCTCGTAGGCGAAGTCGCGAGCCAGGGCGTGGATGTCGTTCGGATCGGCCGAGCAAACGGCGCCGATCCGTGGGGTTCGGATGCGCATGGTCGACTCCTTGAAGGAGGGGAAGGCCACGGCTGGATGGCCGTGGCCTTCGAATCGCGGGTGGTGGCGGGCTACACGTGGTAGTGCTGGCGCACGTAGCGCCGCCGCTGCAGATAGGGGGCGCCTTTGGTGACTTCCAAGGGAGCCCAATGGATGAGCCACCGCAGCGCGGCCGCCCGCAACAGCGGCGGGTAGCGCCGCTCCTGCATCACAGCCAGGAGCTGTTCGGTGGTGTAGTGGCGCATGCCCGTCAAGAGGACGACGAACCTGTTGCAACGATGGGTGAGCATGGCGGCCCCCTAGTCCAGGGCACGCCGGATGCTCATCGCGTCCGGGTGTTCGCCGACGAACTCCAGCAGAAGTTCGTACTTCTCGTTCAAGCTGTCCCAGCCTTGCCAGAGCATGCCGTTCAGCGCGAACGTGGTGGCGATGATGCCTGCCACCTCGGCACTGACGGTGCCGTGGAAGCCGTTGCCTTTGACCGTGAACTGGAACTCGTCGAGGCCAGTCGGGTGCATGAACGCGCCGCCGTTCGAGAGTTCGACGTAATTCCAGAAGCCGCCGCGATATGACGGGCAGAGGTTACCCATCCAGTCGTACACGGACATCTCGAACTTGATCATCGTGCGCGGGCCGAAGTGCTGCGGGAGGAAGTCCAGGCGCCGCTCGGCGGGTACGACGCTCGCCGTGATGCGCGCGTCGCCGCCGTTGGCCTGGCATGGCGCCAAAGCGAAGGGCAGGGTTTCGTGGGTCATGTCGCTTTCCTTTCAAGCGCATGAGCACGAGCGAACCCAACTCGGGGTGTCGCCCGAGCTAGGGTTGGGGATGTGCGGGGAGTGCCCGCGGAGAACTGCCTACAACCCATCGAAGCCGCCACCGCGGGGCGGCAGGCGCTGAGTTGTCAGCTGAGCCGGCAGGTGCCGGCGAAGGATGCGGGTGGCCTGCGGGCGCAGGCAGATTGAAGTGCGGGTCACGACCGCAAACGCCGGCCAGGCCGGAACGCTGTTGACAGCGGCAAAGGCAGAGACGCCCATCGCACGGTCAGTATGAAGCAACGATGCGTCGTCGAAAAGGGGCATCGCACGGCGCATGCCCATCCGTCACTCGATCACCTGGGCCCCGGACCGGCGGATCGGGCAGTTTGGCCCGCCCGGCGCCCGATTTCAGGGGGTACTTCGAGCCGCCTTTCAGGTTGAAGGCGGCCCGCATCTTCGGGACGATCGATAGCACGGCAACTTGGCCATCCACGGCGTTGCCTTGCGTTCAATCCAAGAGGTCGAGATCAGTCCATGGGACGCCTACCCTTAGATTCGTTGAACCTGCTCATCAGCGTGGTCGAAGGCGGCCGGAGCTACAAGGAAGTGGCGTCCGATCTGGGCGTCGCGCGCTCGACGGTCGAGCGTCGAATCAAAGGCCTGCTGCGCAGGCTTCAACAGGCCGGCGCGCTGGGCTCGATCCGGGTGGAGTGGCTGGACAGCCTGGTCGCGATCCGCCGCGAGCGGGAGACGATCATGGCCGCTGCGCGCGCACACGATGTTGGCGCAGCGCCGCCGCCTTGCCGGGTTGTGCTGGATGCGGATGAGGTCGCTGCCGGTGCGAGCCGCCTGCGCGCGTGCTGCCGAAGTGCAAACCGGGACATCGCGCTGATCTACACGCTGCTGTGCACCGGCCTCAAGACCATGGAACTCGCGCTGCTGGAGGTGGGCGACTACCTGGAAGAGAACGGTGACGTGCGACGGGTTTCGACGCTGCGAGGGGAGGTGGCAGCCAGCGGCATCGAGCGGCCGCTGTTCTTCAACTCGTCGCGGGCCGTGGCCAGCATCGACAGCTATCTGGAAGAGCGTATCCGCCGGCGACTGGGCACCGGCGAACCCGGTCGCTTTCGCGGGCTCGATCCGAAGAGCCGCCTCTTCCTGACCGAGGCGGGCAGGCCGTTCCTGATCACCCGCCGTTCACCGACCGATTCGCGGCTCACCTCCAAGTATCTGCAGGCGACGCTGCGTCTGGCGTTCGCGCGGGCAGGATGGGTTGGCATGACAGCGCAGCAGGCCCGCAGGCAGGTGGCGCTCTCGCTGGATCGCCAGGGTGCGGACCGGGCCCAGCTTCGGGAACTGCTCGGCCTGCGGTCGGCGCGCCAGGTGCGACGGCTGCTCAGGCTGCCGACCATGCCGCTCGATGTCATCTCTCACGAGATCGTGTAGTTCCGATCGTGGCCACTGACGCTCAGGAGGTTGAAATGGACGCAGCGAAGTACCTCATCCGGGGCGTCACCTTGCTGGCAACCGACCCCGGGCTGCAGGAGGCGTTGTCGAGGGTGTACAACAGCTCGGAGCGCCCGCGGTGCATGTGCGTTCGCGGTGGCGTGGAGATGTACATCGCCAAGCATGGCGAGTACGTCGTCAAACGGATGCCGGGCACCGGGGACCTGCACCATCCGACCTGCCAGTCCTTCGAGCCGGAACCGGGCCTTTCGGGGCTGGGCGAACTCGTCGGCGAGGCCATCGTCGAGCACAACGCCGATCACGTGGAGATCCGGACGGACTTTCCGTTCTCCAGGGTCTCCGGCAAGGCAATGCCGCGAGGGGAGGCGAATGGCGAGCCGCCCGCTGTGAACGCGCCGCGCAAGCGGATGAGCTTGCGGGCGGTGCTGCACTTCCTCTACCACCGCGCCGGGCTCAATCGCTGGTATCCAGCGATGGAGGGCAGGCGCTCGCAGGGCGTCATCAAGAAGTACCTCGAACTTGCGGCAGCCGGTGTGACGCTCAAGGGGGAGACCTTGGACAAGCGGCTGTACGTGCCAGAGCCGTTCCGCGTCGCCGACAAGGAAGAGATCGGCGAGCGGCGGCGGCGCAAGCTGGCCATGCTGCTTTCGCCGGGTGACGACGTGGCCTACAAGATGGCAATCGTCATCGGCCAGTTCAACGGCGTCGAGCAAAGCGCCTACGGGCGCAAGCTGATGGTCAAGCACATGCCGGACGTACCGCTGTACATGGAGAACAAGGCCTGGGAGCGCGCCGAACGCGCCTATGCGGCCACCCTGCAGGCGCGTGACGCCGATCTGGAGCGCAAGCCGATGGTCGTGATGGCCGCGCTGATCTACGCCAAGCGTGAGCACCTCTACCAGGTGGACTCGCTGTCGATGACCCTGGTCTCGGATCAGTGGATACCGCTCG
>JAIBCK010000160.1 GCA_019694215.1 Thermoflexales bacterium | reverse complement strand
GTGGGCTTCTGCGACGAGCTCATCCAGCGCCATGGCGAGCTGCTGCGCATGGCACGCCAACGGCTGAGCGAGTGCGACTGTCAGCGCGGGTGTCCCGCCTGCGTGGGACCGATCGACGAGAACTCCGACCGCGACCTCAAGGCCGAGACCGCGGTGCTGATCGACGCGCTGCTGCGCGGTGGGTCAGACGCCTAACGTCCGCTGCCGAGGGTCGCGCGCAGGCCGTCGATGAGCGCCTTCTTCTCCGTCGCGCTCAGGTTGGCCTCGGGGTGCATGAGGATGTAGTCGCGCGTGGGCATCTCGCCCTCGTTGATCTTCTCCGCCATCTCATTCACCACCCGGCCGCCACCGTTGCGAAGCGGCTCGGAAAGGTTGATCTCGTGGCGGCCCTCGGTGACGTGCCGCGCGACCAGCCACGAGGCCGGCGCGATGTAGCTGTAGACAGGCCAGACGGTCTCGTTGGAGTGGCAATCGCGGCAGGCCCGGTCCCACAGCGCCTTGGTCTGCGGGGAATTCCATTGCACCGTCGCGGTGACGGGCGGATTGGTGCGGCTGACGGGCACGAGCTGGATCGCGAGAAAGATCACGACCAGCGCGGCGAGGACGATGAGAAAGGGACGCTTCATGCCGCCGACGATATCACCCTCCCCATCTTCACCGACGAAACGGACGCGGTCGCCGCGAGGGATGCGCGCCCTAGAATCCCGTTGCGCCCCGCTGCGGGCGGCCACAGCAATTGGCCAGCGCGCTGGCCCACCCCAGGGAGGAAACGTGCAATACGAAGGCGGTCACCCCATCAACGCCGCAAAACGCAAAATGTTGGCAGGCAAGCCCGCGCTGGGCACGGGCAGCGGCTGGGCGTCGGCGCGGGCCGCGGAGGACCTGTCATTTTCCGGGCTGGACTTCGTGCTGTGCGACCTGCAGCATGGCGAGTGGACGGATGCCACGGTCGCCGAAGGCTTTCGCGCCATCAATCATGGGCCGGCCACGCCGATGGCGCGCGTCGGGCGCAACGACTTCGGTGCCATCGGCCGGCTGCTCGACCGCGGCGCGCTGGGGATCATCATTCCGCTCGTCAACACGGTCGAGGATGCCCGCGCCGCCGCCTACGCCGCGCGCTTCCCGCCCCATGGCGGCCGCTCCTGGGGCGGCGGGCCCAGCCACTACGGCCCGCGCTACGAACGCTGGGTCGATGACGAGCTCTTTCTCGCCGTGCAGATCGAGTCGATCACCGCCGTCGAGAACGCCGAGGCGATTCTGAGCGTGCCCGGCGTCGACGGCTGCTGGGTGGGTCCGGCCGATCTGGCCAAGTCCATGGACATTGACCGTGAGACACCCGAGGGCGCCAGGCAACAGACCGCGGCGATCCTGCGCGTCATCGAGGCCTGCCGCAAGACCGGCAAGATCGCCGGAATCTCGGCCGGGCTGGATGTCTCCTTCTGGCTGCGCAGCGGCATGCAGTTTGTGACGATGGGAGCCGACAGCGTCTTCATGCTGGAGGGCGCGCGGCGCGCCTTCGAGCTGGCGGGCCAGGGCCGCTGATCCGCGGCGGGGCATTCACCCCGCTCGAAAACGAAAACGGGGAAGGCGCGTTTAACGCTTCTTCCCCGTTGTGTTTCGTGTGACCGTTGGGCCTACGGCAGGATGCCGCGCGCCTGGAAGGCCGCCCGCACGATGGCGGCATCGGCACTGCCATACAGCGCCTGGGCGACATTCACTGTGCGCTGGGCGAGGTCGGCCATCGTCGTGCCCGTCCAGTCGAACTGGGCCTCGATGATGATGATGTCCGCCTTGTCCGGATCGCCCAGCCCGAGGCGGATGTCCCACAGCGCGCGCGACCAGATCATGCCGTCGGCGTGCACTTCACCGCGCAGGTTCTCGGGGTAGTGTTTGTTGCTGTCGATGCGGCGCAGGCAATGCGGCGTGCTCGCCGTGTACGACGTGCTGTCCCAATCCGCGATACAGGGCAGGTCGGGCGTCGGAGACACGGCGGCCGAGACCGTCATGGCGAAGTAGTCGCCAAAGCCCTCGCCGATCGCGCCGGATTCGGGCGACGCGTAGAAGGTCGGCGACTGCGCGAAGTGAATGGCATGACCATACTCGTGCAGGATCACCTCGGCATCCTCGGCGTCATCAACGCCGCCCTTGCCAAAGCGCAGCTCATCCTTGGTATCGGTGGCGAAGGAGTTGTCCACCCCCCACTGGTTCAGGCGCACCTTCTGCTGCACGCGGTTGACCGGCCGGCGCGTGACGCCAAAGCCCAGGCGCTCGAGGTGCAGCTGCGCCTGCGTCACCCAGTAGTAGGCCATCACCTGCTCGAAGCGGTCGTCGTGGCGGTCGTAGACAAAGGTGTTGTCCGCCGAGAAGGCGGGCTTGCCAGTCTCGCTGTGCACGACGGCCCAGTCTCCAACGAGGAAACCCGACCCATCCAGATTGGTCAGCGTCTTGAGGCGATAAGCGGGCTGGAGCGCCGCGTAGTCGGCGTCCTTCTGATCGGTGAGGGTCTGATCCTGCAGCGTGGCCACTGGATTTGGCGCGAACACGCGCCCCACCCCGGTCGAGCTGCCGCCACCGACGGGCTTGTCGGCCGCGACCGGCGCAATGGAAACCACCGTCAGCGCGACGGCGGCGACAACGGCAAAGCGACGAACGATGGACGTTGGCATGGTCCTGCTCCTGTTCGTGCCAGCGGATGGCGCACTGCAGCCGCTCCCCCTGGCGCTGAAATGACGAACCCCGGCGCAAGCTGCCGCCGGGGTCACGTCTATGGGCACGACAGGGATCGAACCTGTGACCCCCGCGATGTCAACACGGTACTCTAACCAACTGAGCTACGTGCCCGCGACCAGCGATTATAGCAGAGGCAGGGGCAGGATCGGGCGTCGGGGCTCGTACAATGATGCTTGTGCAAGCTGCCGCGCGCGCGCTGCTGGAGCGCCGCCCCATCCGCCTCGCAGGCCTGGTCGCCCTCGCCCTTGGCCTTGGCATCGCGTTGGCCGTGCTGCCCCTCAACGTCCTCGGCCTGGGTGCCGCAGCCGCGCTTGTCGTCGCTGCCGGGATCGCCATCCTGGCCGAACCCGCGCTTGGGCTGGCCCTGACGCTCATCGCCGGCCCCTTCGAACCCCTCGAACAGATCCGCCTGGGCCTGCCCATCGACTCGGGCCAGGCGCTGTTTGCGCTGACCCTGGTCGCATATGCGCTCCGAGCGTTGGGCGCGCGGGGAATCCCGATCGCGCCGGCCGGCCGCAGCGCCGTGCGCTTCTCCCTCCCCATCCTGGTCTTCATCGGCGTCGGGGCGCTTTCGTTCATCCCGGCCACGGACGGGCGCGCCTGGCTCAAGGAAGTGGTGAAGTGGATCGAGGTCGTGGTCGTGCTGGTGCTGACGGCCATCGAGGCGCGCCAGCCGCGCATACGCGCGCTGCTCATCGGCGCGCTCTTTCTGGTCGCCGCCGGCGAGGCCGTGTTTGGGATGTATCAGTTTGCGTTGCGCGGGACCGGGCCGGCCGAGTTCGCGCTGGCCGGGGGGCGCTTCTTTCGCGCCTCGGGCACGCTCGAACAGCCCAACCCGTTTGGCGGCTACATGGGCCTGAGCTGGCCGATTGCCTTTGCCTTCGCCTGCGCCTGGCTGGCGGAGCCGGCCCGGCTCGCCTTGCGCCGCGACTGGGCGGGCGTGCGCGCCC
>JAIBCK010000159.1 GCA_019694215.1 Thermoflexales bacterium | reverse complement strand
CAGGCCAAGCGCTGGGAAGGTTCGGTCGGACGCCCAGAAATTCAACGATTTGCCGGCGCACTCGAAGGCAAACGGGCACGCAAGGGCGTCTTCATCACCACGTCAACCTTCACAAAAGAAGCCCGCGACTACGCAGACCGTATCGAACGCAAAATCGTCCTAATTGATGGCGAGCTGTTGTCCCTTTTTATGATCGATTCTGGCGTTGGCGTGACGACGCATGCTGTATACGAGGTGAAGCGCTTGGACTCTGACTACTTCGCGGAAGCGTAGGTGGTGCGACATACCGGTGGCCGTGGATCGATTGTGTGAATCCCGTCACGCCCGAGTTGACAGTATCGCGTGCTCATCGCCGCCATTCCCCATACAATGCCCGCGCGGCGGGATGCCGCAACCACGGCCGACGACACGGGAGGGAAACCATGACACGATCCGCCATCGCCGAGGCGCGCGCGTTTGACAGCTGGTCGGACTACCAGGCCGCGCTGTTGCGCGCCCTCGCGCCGCTCAGCGCCGCGCAACTCGCACACCGCCCGATCCCCGGCCAACGCACGGCCGGCGAGATCGCCGAGCACATCGTGTTCGGCCGCGCCCTGCACGTTTCGCGCATGCTCGGCGACGCAGCATCTGAGCTCAAACCGTTGATCGCCTGGGGCGAGGACGGCCACCCGCCGCACACCGCCGCCGAGATCGTGCGCGGGCTGGAGCAGACCTGGCAGGTGATCGCCCGCCGCCTCATGCAGGGATCGCCCGGTGATGCGCTTGGGAAGGCGGACGCGGAGGTCACCCAGACGATCTGGGGGCTGCTCGACCACGACCTCCCGCACGCCGGGGAACTCTCACTGCTGCTGGGTGCCCAGGGCCTGCCCGGGGTCGAGATTTAGCCGGTCGGAGGCACCCTGATGAAACGCGTCACCGGCATCGGCGGCATCTTCTTCAAGGCCCGGGACCCGCAGGGCCTGGCCGCGTGGTATCGCGAACACCTCGGCCTCGAGCTCCAGGAGTGGGGCGGCGTGGTCTTTCAATGGGCCGGCACGGACAACCCGTCCGGTCAGGGCAGCACGATCTGGAGCCCCTTCGACGAAGGCAGCGACTACTTTCTGCCCGGCCGCGCGCCCTTCATGATCAACTTCCGCGTCGCCGACCTCCACGCGCTGCTGGCGGCGCTACGGCAGGAGGGTTGCGACGTTCAGGACAAGGTCGAGGATTCTCCGTTGGGCAAGTTTGGCTGGGTGATCGACCCGGAGGGCAACAAGGTGGAGCTGTGGGAGCCGCCTCCGGGGCAGTGAACGCCGCCCGCCCGCACGGGGTGCCGGCGTGATCCTGTCCCCGCAACGCGACCCGCGCTTGATCACTGTGCGACGCGGCGGGACCCTCACGGACGCCGATCACCGCGCCCTCGCGTTGTGGGCGGCGCTGTGCGCCGAGCATGTGTTGCCGCGCTTCGAGGCCGCCCGGCCCGCGGACCCGCGGCCGCGCCAGGCGCTGGCAGCGATCCGGGCCTGGGCGCGCGGGGAGCTCCCGATGATGCAGGCGCGTGCGGCCGGCGGTCATGCCATGGCCGCGGCCCGGCCCCTGCGCGGGGCACCGCGCTTCGCAGCCTTTGCGGCGGGGCAGGCGGCCGTCGTCGCGCATGTCGCGGCGCACGACCTCGGCGCGGCGGCGTATGCCATCAGGGCCGCGCTCGAGCAATCCCCCGAGGCCGGGCGCGCGGAGCGGGCGTGGCAACGCGGCCAGCTCCCGGAGCACCTCCGCGCGCTGGTGCTGGACGATCAGCGCCGCCGCAATGCCCTTTGCTGGGGTGTGTTCGAGGATTGAGGCTGCGCCTCGCACAACCAACAAAATTCAGTCGATGCGCCGCCCAACCAACGCGGGATGGATGCCGCGCCCCTACGCGGTGATCGCCGCGCGCATCGCGACGCGGTCGTCCCAGGGCGTCTCGACGGTGCCGTAGCACATGGACTGCTCGTGGCCCTTGCCGCAGGCGACGACGGTGTCGCCGGGGCGGGCCAGCGCGCAGGCCGTCCGGATGGCGTCGCCGCGGTCCGGCACGCGCAACACCTGCGCGTGTCCCCCCGCCGCCCGCGCGCCGGCCACCATCGCATCGAGGATGGATTCGATCGGTTCGCGGCGCGGGTCCTCGGCGGTCATCACGACGACATCGGCGAGCGTCGCTGCGGCCCGGCCCATGAGCGGGCGCTTCTCGCGGTCGCGCTCGCCCGCGCAGCCAAAGACGGCGATCAACCGGCCGGGGGTGATCGTGCGCAACGTACGCAGACAATTCTCAAGCGCGTTGGGCGTGTGCGCAAAGTCGACCACGGCGAGGTAGGGTTGGCCGGCGTCGATGCGTTCCATACGGCCCGGGATGCCGCGCAGCGCGGCTGCGCCCGCCTCGATCGCCGCGGCCGGCACGCCGAGCGTGATGGCAATCCCCGTCGCGGCCAGCAGGTTGGAGACGTTGTAGTCGCCGATCAGCGCGGTCTCGAGCGAGAGCGGGCCAAGCGGCGTCTCCGCCTGCACGCGCATCGATTGCGGCGTGCGCGTGATGGCCCGCGCGGTCAGGTCTGCCTTGCCGCGCACGCTGTAGGTGAGGGTGGGCTTCCCCGTTGCGCAGGCGCGCAGGGCGTCAAACGAAAAGACATCGTCTGCGTTCAGCACGGCGGCCTCGGCCATCTCGAACAGGCGGGCCTTGGCCGCGCGGTAGGCCTCGCGGCTGCCATGCAGATCGAGGTGGTCGTGCGTGATGTTGGTCACCGCGGCCACGGCGAAGGGGGTGCCATCCACCCGGTGGTGGGCCAGCGCGTGCGAAGTGACCTCGAGCACGCAGTGCGTGAGGCCGGCATCGCGCATCTGGGCCAGGTAGTCCTGGGTCTCATCGGCATCCGGCGTGGTCGTGTGCAGGCCGGTGTCCAGCACGCGCGTGCCGATCACGGCGTTCACGGTCGAGATCAGGCCGGTGCGCAGGCCGGCCGCGTCGAGCATGCGATACGCGAGGTTCGACGTGGTGGTCTTGCCGTCGGTGCCGGTCACGCCGGCGATGCGCAGCGCGCGGCCGGGGAAGCCGCGCCAGGCGGCCGAGAGCCAGGCCAGCGCCTCACGGCCATTGTCGACGACCAGCGCGGGCAGGTCGCCCTCGGGCAGGGCGTCGGCGCGCTCGACGACCAGCGCCGCGGCGCCGCGGCGCACGGCTTCGGCCACAAAGCGGTGCCCGTCGAGGGCCAGGCCGCGGTAGGCGACGAAGACGTTGCCCGGTTCGATCTTGCGGGAGTCGTCGGTGACCGTGGTCAGGAGCGGGTCGCCGCTGCCGCGGGCGGTGTGGCGCAGCGGGGTCTTGGAAAGGGCGGAAAGCAGGGCGTGCCAGCGCATCGAAGCGGATTGTAGCGGCGTGAAAAACCATGAGAGCCAGCGACGCCGACCGCTGGCCCTCAAAGCAAAAGGAGGAGAAGAGGAGGTCCCACCCTGACTCTTGAGAAGGACTATAGCCGCCTTTCGCTCCCTTGCACTGACGTTTGCCCTACGACTGCCCTACGACCGGTTTGAGCCTCGGCGGGGCCGGGGTGATGGTTGTTTGAGCGTTGGGCGCGAATGGGACCGGCGGCGGAGGACCGAGGAGGGGAGAAGGTTGTCGGCGGTCGACCGCATGGGATGCGTGACACATTCGCGTACCCGTAGGGGCGCATGGACATGCGCCCCGAATT
>JAIBCK010000158.1 GCA_019694215.1 Thermoflexales bacterium | reverse complement strand
CGCATGACGCACTACAGATGACGCATGACGTAGCAAGAAGGACGAGACCCCATCACCGCCGCTTCATCCGACCGAGCACGCGCACGCGCAACCAGGCCGCCCGAAGCTGGCCGCGGGTGCGCTTCCAGGCGTTCTCGGCATCCATCTCCGTGCGGATGTCGGTGCGCGTCTTCCCACCGAAGCGCTCCTCGACATACAACGTTGTAAGATCACGCACCGGTTGCGCGGCCGCGGGCGCGCGCGCGATGAGCTGGTCGGCCTGCTCGTAGGGCGTGTTCTCCCCACCGATGCCCAGCCAGGTCGCCCAGCGGCTGAGCATGTAGTAGGCCTTGCGCACCGGCGGCAGGTTGGCAATCCCGCGCGTCTCGGCAATGCGCAGCGCCAGCCAGATCAGCAGGACAAGCGCAATCAGCGCGAGGGCATACGGGATGGACGGCGACGCCGAGGCGAAGAAGTCCTCGAACCCGGTGATCAGGTCGGCCACCGGCGCAAGCACGCCAAATCCTTCGCGGCGCGCCGTGCGCAACGATTCAAGCTCGTCGTCCAGCGTATCGCGGTCCTTTGGCGTCGACGGCACGCCGTTGTCCGGGAAGTCGGGATTGGGCTCGCCCGTGTAGGCCTCGGCCGCGGCGCGGTCCAGCTCCGGCTGTCCGGCCGTGGGCTCGAACTCGACCCAGCCATAACCCGGGAAGAAGACCTCGGGCCAGGTGTGGCTGTCACTCACCCGGATCCGATACTTGCCGAAGTCCTGATCGGGCGTGTCCTGATCGACCATCCCGATGGCATACCCCGTCGACATGCGGGCGGGGATGCCGACCGAGCGCAGCATCATGATCATGGCCGTGGCGTAGTAGTTGCAATACGCCCGGCGCGTGGTGAACAGGATGTAGTCGCTGGCCTCGACGCCGGGGGGTGGCGCTTCGAGCTGATCGTCGTAGGTGATGTTGGTGCGCAGCCAGGTCTCGATGGCCTTGGCCTTGTCGTAGCTGTTGGTGTAGGGCTGGGTGATGCCGATGGCCGTGCGGCGCACACGCTCAGGGACGTTGGCCGGCACTTCGAGATAGCGCTGTTGCATCTCACGCGGCAGGCTGCCGGTGTTCACGCCGCGCAGGTCAACGTCGCGCGCGGTGCTCATCGCACCGACGGCGTCGTAGCGGTTGCCGGGCAGGAGCGGGACCGGCACCTTGAGCTGCAGGAAGTCCAACGAATCATCTTCTGCTCTGCGGAAGCGGGCCTGGGTGGGGACGCTCGAGCGCAGTGGCTGGCCGGGCACATACACGCTGTCACTCCCGCGCAGCAGGGCGACCGAGATGCGGACGGGCGTGCGCTCGAGGTAGTCCGGCACCTTGATGTTCTGGTCGTTGGCGGGAACCTCGCGCGTGTTGGTGAAGCTGCTCGTCCAGCTCGCCCCGTCGTAGTAGTCAAAGCTCGTGGCGCGCCAGTAGTAGCGGAAACCAATCGGCGCGTCGATCTCCATCACCGGCTCGGGCGGCAGGTTGCGCGGTCCACCCAGCGTAAACGAGGAGGCGTAATAGTCCGTTGGGCGGACGTTGTAGTTCTTGAGGTTCGAGAACAGGCGATTGAAGCGGGCCAGAAATTCGCCATACGGACCCGAAGCCGCGGTGAAGAAGTCGATGGCCTGCGGCGAAGAGGCCATGTCGGGCACGATGCGGCCGGCCATCAGCGCCATCCCGCCGATCAGCAATGCGGCAACGGTGAACGTCACGCGCAACCCGCGCCCCACCCGGACGCGGTCACGCAGCCAGACGTCCTCCCGGTCGGACAGATGCGAGTGCGCCAGCAGCGTCAGCGCGCACACCGCGAAGATGACCAGATACAGGTTCATGTCCCGGCTGCCACCGTAGTAGAACAGGTTGGACATGATCGTTACGCCGGCCGGGAGCAAAACATGCCAGATCCGACGCGTGCGGAAGGAGTACCAGGCCGCAAAGTAGCCGAGCATCCAGAACAGCGCGCTCAGCAGCAGCGCGAAGATGACCGTCTCACGGCTGGTGCCGTTGGTCGCCGCGGCCCGGATCCACTCCAGCACTTTGCCGGCCAGCGCGAACACCCGCTCGCGCCAGCCAAGCGCCTGATCGACCGTGGGATGGGTGGCACCGATCAGGATGATGGTGAACAGGCCGTAGATGCCGCTGGTGATGTGCGCCGTCCATCCGCTGAAGCTGCTGAAGGCCAGCGCGGTGCCGGCCAGCAACCCGAACACCATGGCCCAGAAGGACGCGTTCAACCCGGACATCCACTCGGCCGCCAGGACCGAGTTTGTCACGGCGGCAAGCAGAAAGAACAGGATGACCAGGGTCAGAAGATCATTGCGCTTCATGGGTTTCACGGTCCGCCGGCGCGCCCCCGACGCTGCGCCGTCCGGGCGGAAGGATAGCCTACAGCATCGCCGCGCTGTGTGAGCGTCGGCCGACACGCCGCTCAGCGAATGCAAAGAAAGGCCGCGGGGCGTTCAGCCTTGCAGGCGGGTGAGCCGGCGGGAATGAATGTGCGTGATGGCGACGGCCAGCGCGTCCGCGGCGTCGTCGGGCTTGGGCAGCCCGGGGAGCTGAAGCAGCAGGCGGGTCATCTCCTGCATCTGACGCTTGTCGGCCTGGCCATACCCGCTGACGGCCTGCTTGACCTGCAAGGGGGTGTATTCGCCAATGGCCAGCCCCGCGTCCGCGAGGGTGAGCAGGGCGACGCCGCGGGCCTGCGCGACCGGGATGATGGTGCGGGCGTTCGTGGCGAAGAAGATGGCCTCGATGCCGGCCTCGGCCGGCGACCAGGTCGCGATCAGCGCGCGCAACTCATCGCGCAACGTCTGAAGCCGACGCACCAACGTGTGCGTCTTGGGGGTCTCGATCACCCCGTAAGCGACGGCGCTCAGTGCGCCGTCGCGTTTCTCCTCGATCAGCCCGTAGCCGGTGATGCCGATGCCGGGGTCGATGCCGAGGTAGAGGGGCAAAATGGAAGCCGTGTTGCGCGCGCGTGCAAAACGCTGGCGCGCAACACGTCGCTAGCTCATGTTGTGGTAGACCGTCTGCACGTCGTCGAGCTCTTCGAGGGCCTCGATGGCGTTGAGCACCTTCTCGGCGCCTTCCTCGTCCAGCTCGGTCTTGGTGTTCGGGATCATGGCGAGCTCGGCCTCGGCCACGGCGATCTTGGCCTCCTGCAGGGCGTCGCGCACCGCGCGGAACTGATCCACGCTGGTGAAGACCTCGATGACTTCGTCGCCGGTCTTGACATCCTCAGCACCGCCTTCGAGGGCGGCCTCGAAGACCTTGTCGGGATCGATGCCCTCGGCGCGCTCGATGACGAAGTAGCCCATGCGGTTGAACTGCCAGCCCACCGACCCGGCTTCGCCCAGCGACCCGCCCGCGCGCGTGATGGTCTTGCGGACCTCGGCGACGGTGCGGTTGCGGTTGTCGGTCACGACCTTGATCATGGCCGGCACCTTCTGCGGGAGATAGCCCTCGTAGAACAGCTCTTCGAGCTGGATGCCCTCACCGCCGGCGCCCGTGGCGCGCGCGATGGCGCGTTCAATGTTGTCCTTCGGCATGTTGGCGCCCTTGGCCTTGTCGATGGCCAGGCGCAACCGGAAATTTGATTCGGGATTGCCGCCGCCCTCACGCGCGGCGATGGCAATTTCGCGCCCCAGGCGCGTGAAGAGTGCGCCACGCTTGGCGTCTGCCGCGCCCTTGGCGCGCTTGATCGTGGCCCATTTACTGTGTCCTGACATGTGAATACCTCTGTTTCGCGGGGATCAATTATACCGACGATG
>JAIBCK010000157.1 GCA_019694215.1 Thermoflexales bacterium | reverse complement strand
CATTTCTCGCTGCCGGGGCCGCTGGTGATCCGCCTGCTGCACTACATCCGCGTGCCACGCAACCTGCCGATGCCGCTCTCACGGCGGGCCATCCTGCTGCGCGACGGCTACACCTGTCAGTACTGCGGCGCACAGCCGGGCAAGGACGCGCTGACCATCGACCACATCCTGCCCCGCTCGCGCGGCGGTCGGACGGACTGGGAAAATGTCACGACGGCATGCGGGGCGTGCAATCGCCGCAAGGGCAATCGCCTGCCCGACGAAGCCAACATGCGTCTGCTCAACCCGCCCATCCGGCCGCGCTTCTGGAACATGGCCCTGCTCACCGTGCCGGGCAATGAAGTCTGGCGGCGCTACCTGGCCGGCCACACCCACGACTAGCGCAGCCGCTGGAGCGATCCCGCGGCCCGCGCCAAACGGAGAACATTCATGCGCGCCCTCGTCTTCGACGACACCCTGCACTTCGACGCGAACCGCCCTGCCCCGACCACCGGCCCCGGCGAGGTGCTGGTGCGCGTGCGCCTGGCCGGCATCTGCAACACCGATGTCGAGATCCTGCGCGGCTATCACGGTTTCAAGGGTGTGCTCGGCCACGAGTTCGTCGGCGAGATCATCGAGGACGGCGTCGTGCGGCGCGTGGTCGGTGAGATCAGCGCGGTCAGCCCGGGCTCGCGCTCGCGCACGTGGTTCGAGCGCTCGCAGGATGCCGACCGCAGCACGCTGGGCATCCGCAGGCGCGACGGCGCCTTCGCCGACTGGCTCGTCCTCCCGCGCGAGAACCTGCACCTCGTCCCGGACAACGTCACCGATGAGGAAGCGGTCTTCGTCGAGCCGCTTGCGGCGGGCTGCGGCATCCTGGAGCTCGCGCACATCAAGCCAACGGACGATGTTAGGGTGCTGGGGGATGGCAAGCTCGGCCTGCTGTGCGCGATGGCGCTGGCCCCGGCGGCCGGCCGCCTGACCGTGATCGGCAAGCACGAGAACAAACTCGCCATCGCGCGCGGGTTTGGGGCGCGCACGCTCAGGCTGGCGGAGTGGACGGGCGAACGCAACGCCGACGTCATGGTCGACTGCACCGGCTCGGCCGGCGGCATCGACATCGCCCGCCGGATGCTGCGCCCGCGCGGCACCCTGGTAATGAAAAGCACCTATGCCTCGGCGGGCGCCACGGCCGAGGCGGCCACGACGCTGTTCAACACCCTCACCATGGCCGTGGTCGAGGAGCAGGTGTTGATCGGCTCGCGCTGCGGCCCCTTTGCCGCCGCCCTGCGCCTGCTGGCCGAACGACGCGTCGACGTGCGCCCGCTCATCGACGCGCGCTTCCCGCTCGAACAGGGTGTGGAGGCGATGGCGCGCGCGCAGGCACCCGGCACGCTCAAGGTGCTGCTGCAGGTTGCCTAACGCTTGAAGACGCGCTGCCGGACGAGGCGGACGGCGTCCAGCGCATCCTCTCCACGCAGCAGCCAGGCCAGCCCGAGATACAGCGCGGCGGCGAGCGGCAGGGCCACGAGCGTGGCCAGCGCGCCTTCGCCTGCGACGCCCCGCCAGGCCAGCAGACCGAGCCCCATCCCCAGCGCCGCCAGACCGGAGACCGCCAGGCCGCGCAGCAGGCGGGCTGTATCAAAGCCCTCCGCCTGCCGGCGCAACAGCAACACCAGGATCAGGGCCTCGCCCAGCGTCGCAAGGGCGTTGGCCAACCCAAGCGCAAAGATGGGCGGCGCACCGACGATGGAGAAGGCCATGATGAAGGCCAGGCTGAGCGCGATGTTCGCCACCATGCTGAGCACCGACAGCAGCGCCGGGCGGAGCGAATCGCGCAGCGCGTAGAAGCCGCGCGTGACGATCTCCAGCGCACTGTGTCCGAGCAGCCCGACCGAGAGCCAGGCCAGCGCCCCGGCCACCAGGCGGGTGCTCTCCGGCCCGAAGCTGCCGTGTTCGAACAGCACCCGGATGAGCGGCTCGCCCAACGCAATGAGCCCCACCATGGCCGGCAGGGCAAAGGCGTTCACCACACCCAGCGCCCGCGTCAGCGCCGCGCCAAAGGCGGCCCGCTCGCCGCGCGCCGCCGCCGCGCTGATGGCGGGAAAAAGCGCCGTGCCAACCGCCTGACCGGCCATGGCGATGGGCAGCACCAGAATGGCGAAGGCCTGATCAAACACGGCCACCGAGCCCACGGCCATGGCCGAGGCCAGGCGCGTGTTCACGACAAAGTTCAGCCGCGTCGCCCCCAGACCGAGCGTGCGGGGGGCCATCTGCCTGAGCACCTGGCGCGTGTCAGCGGCCAGCGTCGATCCGTCAGGCGTCGCCGGGGGAAGGCGCAACAGGGCCGGGATCTGCACAGCGAGGTGGCCGAGCGCGCCGACGACGACGCCGTAGGCAAGCCCGCGCACGCCAAACGGTTGAAATACGGTTGCCCCGAGCACCAGCCCGAGCTGGTAGACGGCCGGGGCGAGTGCGGGCGCGAGATAGGCATCGTGCGACTGCAACACGCCCATCAGCAACCCGCTCAGGCTGAAGATCACCGTGCCGATCAGCATGATGCGCATGAGTTCGGCGGTGAGGGCCTGGCTGCCGGGGTCAAAGCCAACCCCGACGACGCGCGCGGCGAGCGGCCCGGCCAGCAGCGCCGCCAGCAGCGCCAGCGCGCCCATCCCCAGCGTGGTGAGTACCGCCACCCGCTGCAGCAGCGCCCGCGCCGCGCCCGGTCGGCCCGTCGCAAGGCGGCCACTGTAGGCCGGGATGAACGCCGAGCCCAGCGCGCCACCGGCCAGCAGGCTGAACAGCAGGTCGGGGATTTGAAAGGCGGCCCGGAAGGCATCGGCCTCGGCGCCCGTGCCATACAGCCGGGCGATGAGGATTCGGGCCACGAAACCAGTCAGGTTGCTGAGGATGTAGGCGCCGGCGATCAACGCGGCGGCCCGGGCAAGGCGCATCGGCGTTGATTGTAGACGCGGGCAGGGGCCGCCCGCGGCCGCATACAATCAGCGCCGCATGCATCTCAAGAAGGTCACCCTCACGGGCTACAAGACATTCGCCACGCGCCAGGCCTTTGAGTTTGGCTCGGGCATCACCGCCGTCATCGGCCCGAACGGCAGTGGCAAATCCAACGTCGCCGACGGCGTGCGCTGGGCGCTCGGCGAGCAGTCCTTCTCGCTGCTGCGCGGCAAGCGCACCGACGACATGATCTTTTCGGGCAGCGCCAAGCGCCCGCGCGCCTCGCTGGCCGAGGTATTGCTCACATTCGACAACAGCGATGGCTTCTTCCCCATCGAGTTCTCCGAGATCGAGATCGGGCGGCGCGCCTATCGAGACGGCGCGAATGAATACCTGCTCAACGGCAACCGCGTCCGCCTGCGCGACATCGTCGACCTGCTCGGCCACACCGGCCTCGCCGAACGCACCTACACGGTCATCGGCCAGGGCCTGGTCGACAACGCCCTCGCCCAGAAGCCGGAGGAGCGCCGCGCCCTGTTCGAGGAGGCCGCCGGCATCGGCGTGTATCGCGACCGGCGTGAGGACGCGCTGCGCAAACTCGAAGAGACGCGCGGCAACCTGCAACGCGCGCGCGACATCCTGGCCGAGATTGCGCCGCGCCTGCAGCAGCTCGAACGGCAGGCCCATCGCGCCCGGCAATACACCACCCTCTCGGCCGAGCTGGAGAGCCTGACCAAGGCCTGGTTTGGCATCCAGGCCCGCGAAATTCGCGCCGCGGTGGCCGCCCGCAGCGAGGCCCGCGACTGGGCCCGCGCCCGCGTCGCCGCCGCCCGCGCAGCCGCCCGCACGCGGGATG
>JAIBCK010000060.1 GCA_019694215.1 Thermoflexales bacterium | reverse complement strand
AAAAGTACAACGTCGTTGAGCCAGATGTGCCCGGCGAGGCAGGCCTGTACGGGCACCTGCAGGGCTTTGGATGGACAAACGGTGTGTTGGTTGATTTTGTCAGACAGGGGTTGTGAGCCCCATCGGGATTGAGATGAAGGATCTGGACACCCACCTCGAGGCGCTGCGCACCGCGCGGGCCATTGCCGCGGATGACGCCGATTGGGCCGATTTCGCGCGGCGCGCCCGCGCGCATGCGCCCCGCCTGCGCGCGCTTCTGTCGACGCTGTACGGCGGGCGGAGCGATTTCGAGACGCAGTATGCGGATGTGCTCGCGACGGCCGCCGATGCCTGGCGGGCGCGCCCTGAGGAGCTCAAAGGCCTGGACGCCGCGCGCGAGCGCGATCCGCGCTGGTTGCAGTCGAACGGTATGCTGGGCGGAATCGCCTATGTCGATCGCTTCGCTGGAACGCTGGAGGGGCTGCGCACCCGGGTGCCCTATCTCAAGGAGCTGGGCCTGACCTATCTCCACCTCATGCCGCTCTTCAAGTGCCCGGAGGACAACAGCGACGGCGGCTACGCCGTCAGCACCTACCGCGAGGTCAACCCGGCCCTGGGGACGATGGATCAGCTTCGGGCGTTGGCCGGAGACCTGCGCCGCGAGGGCATCAGCCTGTGCGTCGACTTCATCTTCAACCACACCAGCGACCAGCATGAGTGGGCGCGCCGGGCACTGGCCGGCGACCCGGCCCACCGCGACTTCTATCTCATCATGCCGCGTGCGGAGGCTGATCGTTACGACCGCAACCTGCGCGAGATCTTCCCCGATCAGCACCCTGGAGCGTTTACGCCGATGTCGCGCTGGCCGGGCGCCGTCGCCGCGCCGGACGAGTGGGTGTGGACGACGTTCAACTCGTTTCAGTGGGACCTGAACTACGCCAACCCGGCCGTCTTCCGCGCCATGGCCACCGAGATGCTGTTTCTGGCCAACGTGGGCGTCGACGTCCTGCGCATGGACGCCGTCGCTTTCATCTGGAAGCGGCTGGGCACGGTGTGCGAGAACCTGCCCGAGGCGCACCTGCTCATTCAGGCCTTCAACGCCCTGTGTCGCATCGCCGCGCCGGGGCTGGTCTTCAAGAGCGAGGCAATCGTGCACCCCAACGACGTGGTGAAGTACATCCGCCCGGACGAGTGCCAGATCAGCTACAACCCGCTGTTGATGGCGCTGCTGTGGAACTCACTGGCAACGCGCGAGGTGCGGCTGCTGCGGCAGGCCATGGGCAGCCGTTTCGTCATCCCGCCTGACTGCTCGTGGGTGAATTACGTCCGTTGCCACGACGACATCGGTTGGACGTTCAGCGACGAGGACGCCGCCGCGCTGGGGGTGAATGGCTATGACCACCGGCGCTTCCTCAACCAGTTCTACACCGGCCGTTTCGAGGGAGGCTTTGCGCTCGGGGTGCCGTTTCAGGAGAACCCCAAGACCGGTGACTGCCGCATCAGCGGCATGTGCGCATCGCTCGCGGGCCTCGAGCAGGCGTTGGACACGCCGGGGCCGTGGGGGCAGGCGCTCACGGACATGGCCGTGCGCCGCATCCTGCTCATCCATGGGGTCATCCTGAGTTTTGGGGGCGTGCCGCTGATCTACCTGGGCGACGAAATCGGGCAGCTCAACGATCACGGCTATCTCGCCGATCCGCACAAGGCCGGCGACTCGCGCTGGGTGCATCGACCGCGCATGGATTGGGAGGCCGCCGCGCGCCGCCACGAGACGGGCACGATCGAAGCGCGCCTGTTCGAGGGCCTGAGTGCCCTGATCGCGCTGCGCAAGGCGCAACCCTGTTTCAGCGGCAGCGGTGACCTGCGCGGGGTGGACACCGGCAGCGATCACGTGCTCGGCTTCGTCCGTTATCACGACACCGGCCCGCTGCTCGTGCTGGCCAACTTCAGCGACACTGTGCGCGAGATCGACGCCGAGGTACTGCGCGCGCAGGGGCTGATGTACCCGGTGCTCGACCTGGTTGACGGCTCGACGCCTGACCTGGGCGGGGGGATCACGCTGGCGCCGTATCAGCTGCGCTGGCTGCGCCCGGCCTGAACGACGGGCGAACAATTGTTCTGTTTCGGCTACAATTCGACGCATGGAAATCACCTGGCACGGGCAGTTTTGCGTGCGGATGACCGAACGCGCGACCCTGGCGGTCGTCGCGGATCCCTTCACGACGGCGGGGGGCGAAGAGGCACCCCGTCTGAAGGCCGATGTCATCACCATCAGCCGAGACGCGCCTGAACACAACAACATCACCGCCGTCATCGGCGCGCAGCGCGGCGACGTGCGGACCGTCCGCGGTCCCGGCGAATACGAGATGGGCGGCGTCTTCATCACCGGGGTGGGGATGCGGCCGGACAAGAAGTCGGCCGACCCGACGCAGAAGAGTACCGTCTACGTCTTCAACTTTGACGGGCTGAGCGTCGCGCATGTGGGTGGTCTGAGCTTTGTGCCCACCCAGGCGCAGATCGATGCGCTCGAGACCGTGGACGTCCTGCTCATCCCGATCGGCGGGGGCAGCTCGCTCAACGCCGCGCAGGCCTCCGAGGTCATCAGCCTGATCGAACCCAGCATCGTCGTGCCGATCAACTTCAAGTCCGGTTCATCCGGCTCGAAGCTGGAAGGCGCGCAGAAGTTTCTCAAGGAGATGGGCCTGAGCGATGCCAAGCCCGTCGAGTCGCTCAAGGTGACGAAGAGCAGCCTGCCCGAGGACACCCAGGTGGTGCTGCTCGAGGTGAAGCAATGAGGCGAATGCCGGTGGCGCGCGTCCTGACCCTGCTCGGTTTGGCCCTCGCCCTCGGGGCGTGCGATGCGACCCCCACCGCGGGTCCCTTGCCGCCGCTCGTCCAGGCACCGACGGTGGGCGCGCCGGCCGGCCCGTCGGTCGGTGGGGCGACGACGCCCAGCGCCCAGGTTCAGGCCCGCATCGACGCCGCCAACGCCGCCTACCGGCTGGGCAACTTCCAGCAGGCCTTGTCCGAGGCGCAGGAGGGGATCAAGCTCGATCCGCGCAACGCAGAGATTCAATACCTGGCGGCCAATGCCTACAACCAGCTGGGCGGGATGAGCAGCGACACGGCCTCGCGCAACAACCTGTTCCAGTCCGCCATCGCCGCCTATCTCAAAACGATTGAACTCAACCCGCGCAAGGACGAAGCCATGACCAACCTGGCCACGGTGTACTACCAGCTCGGCCAGCTGGACGAGGCGCAGAAGCGCGCGGAGCAGGCGCTCACGATCAGCCCGAACGACGTGACCACCCACTACGTTCTGGGGACCGTCCACCTGCAGCGCTCGACGGGTACTTCCGGCGCGGCGACGGATGCGGCGGCGCGCGAGTTTGAAGCCGTCATCAAGCTCGACCCGCGCTTCCCGGCCGCCTACATCGGCCTGTCCACGGTGTATCTCTTCCGCAACGATGCGGCCAATGCGCTCACCAACGCGCAGAAGGGCGTGGAGCTGCTGAGTGGCAACGCGGATGCCTTCTCGCTGTGGGCGCTGGCCCAGGCGCAGTGCAAGGCGGCGGATGTCGCCAACGGCTCGCGCACCCTGACCCGCATCCTGAGCATGAACGTTCCCGACGCGCGCTTCCGCGCCGAGGTGCAGAAATTGCAGACGACCTGCAAGTGAGGGCGCATGGTCAGACTGGTCCTGAGCTGGAACATCAAAACGGAGGAGGAGACCGCCTACTTCGAATTCGTCACGCAGGAGTTGTTGCCCGCCATGCTGCGCCTGGGCCTGCACCCCGTCGAGGCCTGGGTGACGGTGTATGGAAGCGGCCCGCAGATCATCGCCCCGGCGGAAGCCAGCGATCGCGCAACGTTGGATGCCATCCTTCAGGGTGACGAATGGGCGGCGCTGCGGGAGAAGCTCGATCGCTTCGTCACGGACTTCAGGCAGCGCGTGGTGGAGCGGCGCTGAGGGCCATCGTCAGTGAAGCGTCAGGTGGCGGCATTGCGCCCTGGCGCGGATCGGAGTAGCATCCTCAGCGTTGAATTCAACGCAACAGAACACAATACCCAAGTGATCAGGAGAGAGTGAAATGTATCAGAGCATTACCGTAATTGGCCGGCTGGGGCGTGACCCCGAGATGCGCTACATGCCGAATGGTGATCCGGTGACCTCATTCAGCCTGGCGACCGACCGGGCCTACAAGGACAAGAGCGGCCAGGTGGTCAAGGAAACGACCTGGTTCCGCGTGTCTGTGTTTGGCGCGCAGGCCGAGAACGTCAACAAGTTCTTGAGCAAGGGCAAGATGGCCCTGGTCGAGGGCCGTCTGCGCGTCGATCCCAAGACGGGTGGGCCGACGACCTTCACGCGCCAGGACGGCACGACCGGCACGAGCTTCGAGATCGTCGCCAACACCGTGCGCTTCCTCAGCCCGCGCGAAGAGGGTGGCCAGGGCGGCGCGAGCGACGGCGGCGATGCCGGCGGCCATGGCGGCGAGGAGATCCCCTTCTAGCCCGTGCGCGTCACAGACGTTCGATCACACAGGGGCCGGCGGTTGTGCTGGCCCTTGATGTTTTTTCGGTGCCGATGGCGGACCGCCGACGGGCGACGGAGGACCGAAGCGGACCCTGACCGCCGACGGCAGACCGCGGACCGCGGACCGCGGACCGCAGACCGAGGACGGAGGACGGAGGACCGAAGCTGACCCTGACCGCCGCCATGCAGACACCCCTAACGCATGACGCATGACGCATGACGCATGACGCATGACGCATGACGCATGACGCACGACGCACGACGCGCCCTACCCGCCCATCACCTCGCGGATCGTGCGCGGGGAGTCGCCCATGATCCCGTTCACACCGGCGGCGACCATCGCCCGGATGTCCTCCGGCGTGTTCACCGTCCAGGTGTTCACCCCGATCCCACGCTTCTTCAACGCCGCGGTCTCGCGTGCCGTCACCATCGACTTCTCGGGATGCAGGAAGGTGTGCGGAACGAAGGGTGCCAGCCACACCTTGCGCAGATACACCGGCATGCGTGGGTGATACAAAATCCCGCCCGGGATCTCCGGCGCGAGCCCGGCCAGTTTGCGCAGCGAAAACGGATTGAACGACGAGAACATCACGCGCTTCTCGATGGCGTGCCGGCGGATGCAGGCCACCAACGCCTCCTCCAGCCCATCATTGCGCGTCTCGTAATTCGTCACCTCGAGGTTCATCAACAGGTCTGCGCCGACCTCCTCGAAGATCTCATCCAGCGTCGGGACGCGCTCGCCCTTGCCCGCATCGAGCGCCCGCAGCTGCGCCAGCGTCAGCGTGTGCACCGGCCCGCTGCCGTTCGTCGTGCGGTCCACGCTGTAGTCGTGCATGATCACGACCTCGCCCGATGCACAACGCTTGGTGTCAAACTCGATCCCGTCCGCGCCCTGCTCGCGGGCCAGGTGGAAGGAGCCCATCGTGTTCTCCGGCGCGTGCATGCAGGCGCCGCGATGGCCAAGGATGAGGGGGTGCGTGTGGGGGGCGAGCCAAAGGTTGTCTTTCATGGCGAAATTGGGCGGCGCACTGCGGCGCCGGTGCTGGCATCATAATCCCGAGCCATGCGCTTCGCCAAATACGATGCCCTGGGCAACGATTATCTCGTCCTCACCGACGCGCCGGCCCTGACCCCCGCGCTGGCCGCCGCGTTATGCGATCGGCACCATGGCGTGGGCGGCGATGGCGTGCTGGTCGAAGCCCCGGCCGGGCCCGGGGAAGTGGCCGCCCTGCGCATCTTCAACCCCGATGGCTCGGAGGCCGAGAAGAGCGGCAACGGCCTGCGCATCTTCGCGCGCGCGCTGTGGGATGCCGGCCGCGTGACGACTGGCGTCGCGTTTGCGCTGGGCACCCGCGGCGGTCGTGTTCGTTGCGTTGTGCACGAAGGCGGCGGCAGCGTCTTCATCGAGATGGGGCGGGCCTCCTTTGACAGCGCACGGGTGCCGGTCGCCGGGCCGGCCCGCGAGGTGGTGGATGAGGCCCTCGACGTTGCGGGGGAATCCCTGCGCGTGACGGCCGTGACGCTGGGCAACCCGCATTGCGTCGTGCTCTCCCCGGCGCTGAGCGCCGCACTCGCCCACCGCCTGGGGTCGGCGCTCGAGACGCACCCCCACTTCCCCAATCGCACCAACGTCCAGTTCGTCCAGGTCATCGACCGGCACAGCCTGCGCATCGAGATCTGGGAACGCGGGGCCGGCTATACCCTCGCTTCCGGCAGCAGCAGCTGCGCCGCGGCCGCCGCCTGTGTTCGGCTTGGCGTATGCGACCCCGGCCCGCTCACCGTCGAGATGCCGGGCGGGATGCTGCGCATCGGGGTGGGGGCCGATTTCGCCCTGACCCTCGAGGGCGCGGTTCGGGCGGTCTGCCACGGCGAGGTTGCCCCCGACTGGCAGCCCTCCGCCTGACGCTCAATATTCCCTCAGCTTTCGCCCCCAAAGAGGGGCGTGTGTTATCCTCGCGCGCGCGATGTCCATCGCAATGGTCTTATTCCTTTTATTCGTTATCCTGTTCGAGGTGCTCCATGCGCGTACCGGCTTCGTTGCGCTGGGTGCTGCGGCTGGGTGGCGCGGTGTTGCTGGGTTCGGTGGGTTGGACCATCGCCTCGCTCCTGCCGCTCGCCAGCCTTCCGGCGCCGCTCTCCACCCCCTTCGTCCTACACTCGGCATTAACCGTTGTGCTCGCCATCCTTGGCTGGCTGGCGGTGCCGTGGCTCTTCCTGCCCCCGCTGAGCGCGCTGGTCGAGCGCCTTTCGCAACTCAGCGTCTCGCAGATCATCGCTGACTTCATCGGTGTGGTCACCGGCCTCATCGTCGGGGCGCTGGTGGCCGTGCCGCTGTCGTTCATGCCGGATCCCTTCCGGCAGGTGCTGCCCATCGTCTCGGCGGTCATCTTCGCCAACATCGGCTTTCTGGTGATGAATGCGCGGTATCGCGAGATCTTCTCCGCGCTCAACATCCGCTTCCGCACACCGGCCCGGGCCGCGCTCGAGGACGAGGTCAGCCAGGAGACGCCGGCGCTGCCGGCCCCTGCCCGGGATGGCATCCTGCTTGATTCCAGCGCGATCATCGACGGCCGCGTGGCCGACATCTGTCAGACCGGGTTCGTGCGCGGCGAACTGATCGTGCCGCGCTTCGTCCTCAACGAGGTGCAGCGCATCGCCGATTCGCCGGATGCCATTCGCCGCGCGCGCGGACGGCGCGGGCTTGAAGTGCTCAAGCGCCTGCAGAAGGAGTCGCTCGCGCCCGTGCGCTTCAGCGATGACGACGCCCCGCCGCGCGAGGTCGATGAGAAACTGGTCGTGCTCGCCAAGCGCACGGGCTGGCCGGTCGTCACCAACGACTTCAACCTGAACAAGGTCGCGTCGCTGCAGGGCGTGCGCGTGCTCAACATCAACGAACTGGCCAACGCGGTCAAGTCGGTGCTGCTGCCCGGCGAGACGCTCAACATCAAAATCATCCAGCGCGGCAAGGACCCCAAGCAGGGGGTGGGCTATCTCGACGATGGTACCATGGTCGTGGTGGAGGATGGCGCGGACTTTCTCGATGAAACCATCGATGTGGTCGTGAGCAAGGTGCTGCAGACCGCGGCTGGCCGGATGATCTTTGCAAAACCATGAGTCTTGTCATCTACAACTTCCTGACCGGCGAGAAGGAACCCTTCCGCCCCGTGCGCGATGGCGCGATCAACGTCTACGTGTGCGGTCCAACGGTGTACGACTACTCGCATCTCGGGCATGCCAAGACGTATGTCTCCTTTGATGTGATCATCCGCTGGCTGCGCTACAGCGGGTATGCCGTGCGCTACGTGCAGAACATCACCGATGTCGGGCACCTGCTCGACGATGGCGAGGATCGCATCCTCAAGGGCGCGCGCAAGGAGCGCGTCGAGCCGATGCAGATCGTCGAGAAGTACATGCGCGAGTACTTCGCCGACATGGACGCACTGGGCGTGCAGCGCCCGGACATCTCGCCGCGCGCCTCGGCGCATGTCCCCGAGCAGATCGAAATGATCCAGACGCTGATCGAGAAGGGCTTTGCCTACGAGGTCAACGGCTCGGTGTATTTCAGCGTGCAGGCCTTCAAGGGTTATGGCAAGCTGAGCGGGCGCAAGGTCGAGGAGCTGGAGGCCGGCAAGCGCGTTGCGGTGCGCGATGAGAAGCGCCATCCGCAGGACTTTGCGCTGTGGATCAACGCCCCCGAGGCGCACATCCTGCAGTGGCCCTCCCCGTGGGGGCGCGGCTATCCGGGCTGGCACATCGAGTGCTCGGCCATGAGCCGCAAGTATCTCGGCGAGACCTTTGACATTCATGGCGGCGGCGTGGACAACATCTTCCCGCACAACGAATGCGAGATTGCACAGAGCGAGGCCGCGCACGGCAAGGCCTTCGCCAACTACTGGATGCTGGGCGGGACGCTGCTGATCGACGGCGTCAAGATGAGCAAGTCGCTCGGCAATTTCGTCAGCATCAAGGATGCGCTGTCGCGCTATCGCCCCGAGGCGCTGCGCATGTTCATCCTGAGCGGGCTGTATCGCTCCCCCGCAGACTTCAGCGAGGACGCGCTGGTCGCCGCGAGCAAGGGCTCCGACCGGCTGAACACGGCCGCGCGCCGGGTGCGCGAGGCGCTCAAGAGCCCGCCTCCCCTCAACGCCGATGCCACGCCCGAGATGACCAACAACCTGATCGAGACGCTCGATCAGATGCGGATGCGCTTCGCCAGCGCGATGAACGATGACTTCAACGCGCCGCTGGCGCTCTCGACGCTCTTCGATGTCGGGACCGAGATCAACCGCTGGATCGACAAGGGCATCGCCACGCGCGAGGTGCTCGAACAGGCGGACAACATCTACCGCGAGCTGGGCGGCGATGTGCTCGGCGTCATCCGCGTGACGGCGGCCTCCGATGGCGGCAGCGCCGCGCGCGAGGCCGGGTTGATCGAGCTGCTGATCGAGATGCGCGCCCGGGCCCGCGCCGCGCGCGACTTCGCCAGCGCAGACACCATCCGCAAGCGCCTGACCGAGCTGGGGGTCACGCTCGAGGATGGCGCGGCCGGCACGAGCTGGCGCGTGTAACGGGGCGCGGCAATTTAATACGTTGTGCGTTGCCGTGACGCAATGCGGGATAGAATCATCACAAGAGGTAATCATGAGCTACATTGAGAATGTTTTCGCCCGCGAGATTCTGGATTCGCGCGGCAATCCGACGGTCGAAGTCGATGTCGTCACCGACGAGGGCCTGATCGGCCGCGCCGGCGTACCGAGCGGCGCCAGCACCGGCGCGCACGAGGCCTGGGAACTGCGCGACACCGATGACAAGAAGCGCTTTGGCGGCAAGGGCGTGCGCAAGGCCGTCAACCACATCAACACCGAGATCGCCGCCGCCCTCGATGGCTGGGAGGTCACCGACCAGACCGGCATCGACAAGATGCTGATCGAGCTGGACGGCACCGCCAACAAGAGCAATCTGGGCGCCAATGCCATCCTCGGTGTGAGCCTGGCCGTGTCCCGCGCCGCGGCTGCGACCGTTGGGCTGCCGCTGTATCGCTACATCGGCGGCGCCGATGCGCATGTCCTGCCCACGCCGATGATGAACATCATGAACGGCGGCAAGCATGCCGACAACAGCTCCGACTTCCAGGAGTTCATGATCCTGCCCGTCGGCGCCGAGAGCTTCTCCGAGGGCCTGCGCTGGGGTGCCGAGGTGTATCACTCGCTGGCCAAGGTGCTCAAAGGGCGCGGCTTCTCCGCCAACGTCGGCGATGAGGGCGGTTTCGCCCCCAGCCTGAAGACCAACGCCGAAGCCATCGAAGTGATCCTGACCGCGATCGAGAAAGCCGGCTACAAGCCCGGCGAGCAGATCGCGATTGGCCTCGACCCTGCCGTCACCGAGCTGTATGAGGATGGCAAGTACAAGCTGGCGCGCGAAGGCCGCACGCTGACCTCGGCCGAGATGGTCGCGTTCTGGGCCGACTGGGTGAAGAAGTATCCGATCGTCTCGATCGAGGACGGCATGGCCGAGGACGACTGGTCGGGCTGGCAGCTGATGATGAAGACCGTCGGCGACAAGATCCGACTGATCGGCGACGACCACCTCGTGACCAACGTCGAGCGGATCAAGCGCGCGATCAACGAGCACACCTGCAACGCGCTGCTGTGCAAGGTCAACCAGATCGGCACGCTGAGCGAGAGCATTGCCGCCGTGCGCATGAGCCACAAGGCCGGCTGGGCGGTCGCGGTGAGCCATCGCTCGGGCGAGACCGAGGACACGACGATCTCCGACCTGGCGGTCGCGCTGAACACCGGGCTGATCAAGACCGGCGCGCCGGCCCGCGGCGAGCGCATCGTCAAATACAACCAGCTGCTGCGCATCGAAGAGCAGCTCGAGGATGGCGCGGTCTACGCGGGCCGGATGGCCCTGCTGTAGCACGATCGGTTCGTTCTCCTTTTTGGTGGACCGGCCCGCAGGCGACAACCCGCGGGCCGGTTGCTGTTTTCGAGGGCATTTCTCAGGTCGCCCCCGCGGCGGCCCCTTGCTTCTACAATCTCGGCATGTCGATCAAGCCGCTGCTCGCCGCAGCCGCGCTGGTGCTGACCGCCTGCACGGCCGGACCGACGCCGGCTGCACCGCCGGAGCCGACGGTTTTCCCCACACTGGTGGCCTCCACGCCGCAGCCGACGCGCGGGCCGGAGGCGGCCAGCGGGCTCACCTTCATCGAGTTCTATGCCGAGTGGTGAACGTCGTGCCAGGCGTTGAGACCGGTCGTGGACCGGTTCGAAGAGCAGTATGGCGGACGGATGCGCTTCCAGCACATCGAGTATGACGACCCGGCCAACCGCGACATCGTGCGCCGCTATGGCATCAATGGCGTGCCGTATGTGGTGATCCTGAACGCAGAAGGGACCGTTGTGCGCCGGCGGGGTGGGGCGCTGCGTCCCGAGGTGTATCAGGCGGATATCGAGACCGCACTCAGAATTGCGCCATAGCGCGCGGCAGACGCACGCTCTCCCTTACAATCGGCCCTTCTGCAATGAAACTGTCCAGACGTGCCCTGCTTAAACTCGGCGGCCTCGGAGCCCTGCGCGGCTTCCTCCCGCCCATGCCGCCCCTGCCGCGTGTCGATGGCGAGGAAACGCGCCCCGTGGCGCGCCGCGGAATCGTCGCGTTCGCCCGCGCCATTGCCTGGGGCGTGTATGTCTTCGACGAGCCGTCGTTCGATGCCAATGTCGTCGACGGGATGGCCTCTGATGAAGTGCGCCCGATCTTTGCCGAGCTGACCACGGACAGCGGGTCTTCCTACAATCGGCGCTGGTACGAAGTCGAGGGCGGCTATGTCTATTCCAAGCTCATTCACGTTGTGCCGTGGGAATACAACCCCTCCGTCACCGATGTCGGGCCGAAGGGCTTCTGGGCCGAGGTCACGGTGCCCTTCACCGATGCCCGCGTCGCGCCCTCGCTGACCGCCGCGCGCACGAAGTACCGCTACTACGGTGGCACCGCCTACAAGGTCATCAAGGCGGTGCGCAATGTTGATCCTGGCAAGAAGGACAACGCCACCACACTCGCTGATGGCGAATCAGCGTTTGACTACGACTGGTGGTATCAGATCGAGGACGAGAGCTTCCCGGGGCTGTATTTCGTCCCGGCCCGCCACCTTCGTCAGATCGGCCACGCCGAATACGCCACGATTTCACCGGATGTCGATCCGCGCGACAAGAAGATCGTGGTGCGCCTTTCCGACAAGCGCGTCATCGCCTACGAGAAGGACCGCGAGGTCTTCACCTGCGTCTGCGCGTCCGGGGCGAAGTTCACCGGTGAGGGCAAGGACTTCCGCACGCCGCCGGGGCAGTATCGCGTCTTCCGCAAGACCATCGGCCAGCACATGTATGGCGGCCAGTTTGGCGACGACGACTACTTCGACCTTCCGGGCATCCCGTGGGTGAGCTACTTCACGGGCACCGGCATCGCCTTTCACGGCGCCTACTGGCACAACGACTATGGCAGCGAGCGCAGCCACGGTTGTATCAACCTGTTCGACAAGGATGCGCGCTGGATCTGGCGCTGGACCACGCCGCAGTCGGACGTGGATGAGCGCTACACCGTTTCGAAGGAGTACACCGACGGCACCTTTGTTTCGGTCGTTGGCTACAACGCCTGAAGGAGGACCATGTCATCACGTCAGGGCATCCCGGACTTTCGCGCTTCGGCGCTCCGCGCGCAGGCCGCGCTGGGCATCGAGGCCGCCCACAAGCTGCTCGATGCGGGCCGGGCCTGGGACCTTGCGCCCGTGCTGCGCGCAGGCGGAGCGCTGATCTTCCCGCATGTCAGCCTGACGGTGTGTGGTCATCACCTTGCTGCGGCCATCCATGCCTGTCTGGATGCCGGGGTGAAGAAGGTGCTCGCGGTCGGCGTCCTGCATGCGCTGAACGATGACCTGCAGGCGGCGCGGGTGCGCGTGGCGGGTGGCGGGGAGGTCCGTGTCGAGCCGGCCTGGGGCATTCAGGGCCCCGGTCTCGATGCCGGTCGGCAGGATTGGCGCAATGAATTTTCGATGCTCAATTTCGAGTATCTGTGGCGTCTCGAATGTGCGCGCCGCGGCATCGCAGGCCCCGAGCTGATCCTGCGCTTTCCGTATCTGGCCGGCGGGCGTCCGCACATCCTGCCCGGCATTGCGGAGCTTCAAGCGTTGGTCGCGGAGGGTGCCGCCGTCGTGGGCACGGCCGACCCGTTTCATCACGGCCTGGCCTACAACGACCCGCCCGAGCGCGCGCTGCCCGCTGAGGAAGGCGGGCTGGCCCTGGCCCGCATGCGGATCGAAGAAGGCCTTGGCCTGTTGCGCGCGGGTGACTACTGGGGCTACAACCAGCACTGCGTCGATGCCAAGAGCGACGCGCGCGATGTCGGCCAGGTCATCCGCTACCTGCTCGGCCCCCTGCAGGGCGAGATCCACGACCTGCTGTGGGAGGACATGAGCGGGCCGTATGGCAAGCCCGCTCCGAGTTGGGTGAGTGGCGCGTTGATCAGCCTCGCACGCGTCGCGCGGCGATCGGGCGACCTGGCCTGAGCCAAGGACGTGTGACGATGGCAGTTCCTGACATGATCGGTTTTGTGGTTGCGGATATGGCCACAACCCTGCGCTTTTATCGGATGATCGGCTTGGACATTCCCCCGGATGCCGATGGAGAGGGCCATGTCGAGACCATCACGCCGAACGGCTATCGCCTGGCATGGGACACCGAGGCGCTGGTGCGCTCCTTCAATCCGGGCTGGCAGCCGCCTACTGGCAGCCGCTTGACGGTGGCTTTCAAGTGCGCATCGCCCGCTGACGTGGATGCGCTTTTCGCCCGCCTGACAGATGCCGGAGCCGAGAGTGTCCTCGCACCGTGCGATGCGGCGTGGGGCCAACGGTATGCCATCGTCAAGGATCCCGACGGCAATTCCATCGATCTTTTCGCCCGGCTCGGCTAGGCCGCGCTCAGCACCATCTTCAGCCCGCCGCGCGGCCGAGTGGTAAAGAGCTGCTCGGCCCGCACCTTGAACCCCGGCGCGACGGCCAGCCGGAAGCGCTGCAACACCGCAATCAGGATCAAGCGCGCCTCGAACATGGCAAAGACGTTGCCGATGCAGATGCGCGGGCCGGCCCCAAACGGCAGATAGGCGTGCTTCGGGAGCTCGCCCTCGCGCGCCGGGCTGAAGCGCTCGGGATCGAAGCGCAGCGGGTCCGGGAAGAGCGTCGGATCGCGGTGCATCGCGTAGGTCGAGATCGCCAGGTTGGCCCCCTTCGGGAAGCGATACCCACCCAGATCGAGGTCGTGAATCGGCTCGCGCGTCATCCCCGCGGCGGGCGGGAAGAGACGCAGCACTTCCTTCATCACCTGCTCGCTGTAGGGCAGGTTGGGCAGATCGGCCATCGTCGGCGGTCGTCCGCCCAACGTTGAAATCTCTTCGCGGAGGCGGGCCTCGGCCTCCGGGTTCTGCGCCAGGGTGAAGAACGCCCAGTCCAGCGCGTTGGCCGTGGTCTCGTGCCCGGCGACGAACAGCGTGACCACCTCGTCGCGGAGCTGGCGCGCCGACATGGGCTGGCCATCCTCGTCGCGCGCGGCCAGCAGCATCGAGAGCAGGTCGCCGCGGTCGGGCTGATCGCGGTGGCTGGCGATGATGCCCTCGATCAGTGCAAAGAGCTCGCGCTTGGCGGCCTCCTCGCGGCGCTGCTGCGTCTTGAACAGCCGCTCCCAGACCGGCGCATAGCTGATCAGGCGGTCATTGGCCGCCTCCAGAATCGTCAGGGTGAGCTGGCCGATGCGCTCGGTCTGCTCGCGCACATCCGTGCCAAACAGCGTCTTGTTGACGATCTCGAGCGTGATTGCCATCATGTCCTGTGCGATGTCGCGCGTCTCGCCGGTCCGCCAGTTCGCCATGCGCGCGAGCGCGCTGGCGACCATGGTGTCGCCATAGGCCGTAATGCGCTGGAAGTGAAAGGCCGGCTGGGCGAGGCGGCGTTGGCGGCGCCAGAAGTCGCCCTCGCTGGTGAGCAGCCCGTTGCCGATCAGCCCGCCCACGGCGTGGCGCAGCATTTCGGCCTTGTGGAACTCGCCTGCGCGCTCGACGAGCATCTCGTGCGCGAGGGCGGGATCGGTCAGGACATAGGTCGCGCTGTCGCCGAGGTAGATGCCGTAGAGCCGGCCATAGCGCGCCGCATTGTCGATGGCGTATTGCAGCGAGTCAAAAGGCAGCCGGACGGGCGACAGCGCAGTGATGATGCGCGTAAAGCCCGGGACGACCGGGCCGGGTATTTCGGAGGCAGGGCGGGTCATGTGTCGAGTATCGCTCATTCCGCACATCAGATGATGCGCGGGCGTATACTATTCCAAGACCGACCGTCGGTTTATCAATTCAACCCATGGCCCGCACCCGCAAACCCGCCGACCACGCCGCCCGCAGAACGACGATTCTCGACGCCGCCGAGCGCCTTCTCTTCGAGCGCGGCTACGAACAGATGACGGTGCAGCACCTCATCGACACGCTTGGCATCTCGAAAGGCGCCTTCTATCACTACTTCGCCTCGAAGCAGGCCGTGCTCGAGGCGCTGGTGGACCGGATTGCGACGCAGTCCGAAAACGCGTTGCTGCCGATGCTGGATGACCCCCGCCTGGGGGCCATCGCGAAGCTCAACCGCTTCTTCGCGGCGACCGGACGCTGGAAGGCGGCCCGACACGATGCGCTGGTCGCCTACACCCGCGCGTTGTATTCCGATGACAACCTGCGCTTCCGCGAGCGGCTGTATTCGCGCGCGCGCAAGGGCATCCAAACCCCGCTCATTCGGATCCTGGCGCAGGGCAACCGCGAGGGCAGCCTGAAGGTGGCCAACGCCGAGGCCTCGAGCGAGGTGGTCATGGCGCTGATGATCGACCTCAGCGATAGCCTCAGCAGGTTGGTGCTTCAACCGTTGGAAGCCGGCACGCGCACGCACGCGCGAAACCGGCTGGTCGCATATACCGAGGCCATCGCGCGCGCCCTGGGCGCCGCCGAGGGCAGCCTCGTCATCATGGATGCCGCCGCGCTCACCGTCTGGTTTGGTGGGCGGGGCAAAGGGAACAAGGCATGACGACCTATCTGCGTCTGGCCTGGCGCAACCTGTGGCGGCAGCGCCGCCGCACTTTGATCATCGTCTTCTCAATCGGCCTGGGCCTTGCGCTGATGATGATGTATGACGGCATGGTCGGTGGCTTTGAGCAATCGATCTACGGCAATGCCATCCAGGTCCTGGGTGGCAACATCCAGGCCCACGCGCCCGGCTATCAGAGCCGCGCCGCGCAGAACCCGCTCCTGCCGCTGGACGCCGCCGACAGCCTCGTCAGCGCGGCGCGGGCGCGCCCGGAGGTGGTCACCGCGGCGAAACGCATCAACACCGGCGGGCTGGCCACCAGCCGCGCCGGGGCCTTTGCGGTCGGCATCTATGGCATCGAGCCCGAGGCCGAGAAGGCCGCCAACCTCGTCCTGCAACGCGTAACGGCCGGACGCCTGGTGCAGGCCGATGACCGCGACGTCGCCCTGATCGGGCGCGGGCTGGCCGAGGCGATGGGGCTGGCCCTCGGCGACCGCTTCACCCTCGCGGGCAAGGCGACGCGCGACCAGATGCGCACGCGCACGCTGACCATCATCGGCATCTACGATGTCGGCCTGCGCGAGCTCGAGAAGAAGGCCGTTTATCTCTCGCTCGCCGAGGCGCAGGAGCTGTATGGCCTGACCGGGCAGGTCACTGAAGTGGCCATCTCACTGCGCCAGATCGGCCAGGAGCCGGCCGTCGTCGCCGCGCTCAAGGCCGCCGCGCCCAACGCAGAAATCCAAACCTGGGCGACCAGCTTCCCGGAGCTGCAAAGTGCGCTGGCCGCCAAGGGTGGGGCAATGGATGTCTTTGGCGTCATCGTCATGGTCATCGCCGGGATCGGCATCCTCAACCTGCTGCTGATGGCCGTCTACGAGCGCACGCGCGAGATTGGCCTGCTCGGCGCGCTGGGCTTCCGGCCCGGGCAGATCGGGCTGATGTTCCTGCTCGAAGGCGCCCTGATCGGGCTGGTCGGGCTGGCTTTTGGCATCGCGCTCGGGCTCGTCCTCAACCTCACGCTGGGGCAGGTCGGGCTGGATTACAGCAAGTTCGCCTCGATGTCCGAGTATCTGGCCCTGATCAGCGGCAAGGTCTATCCAACGCTTGGTGTCGAGAAGCTGCCGCAGCGCGCAATCACCGTGTTCGTCATCGCCACCCTGGCTGCGCTGCTGCCGGCCCGCGAGGCGGCCCGCAGCGAGCCGGCCCGGGCGCTGCATTTCGTTTAGGAGGGGGCCATGCTTCAAATCATCAAGATGGCCTGGCGCGATCTCGGCCGCAACCGCCGGAGGAGCTTCTTCTCTGCGCTTGCGCTGGGGCTGGGTGTCTCGTTGCTGCTGCTCATGGCCGCCGTGGTCGAAGATGAAATTCGCACCGGGATGGCCACCTCGATCCGCCTGCAGAGCGGACATCTCCAGGTGCGGGCCAGCAGCTACGACGAAGACAAGGCCAGCCTGGCCTGGTCCGACCTGCTCGAGGACCCGGGCGGGATCGCGGCGCGGCTGGCGGCGCTTCCGCAGGTCAGCGCCGCCTCGCCGCGGCTGTACGCGAGTGGCATTCTGGCGTTGGGCGATTCGAGCATCAGCGTCCGCGTGATGGGCGTTGATCCGGCGGCTGCGACGAGCGCGCCCTTCCGCGAGAGCGTCGTGAGCGGGGCCATGGTCGGCCCGGAGGACCGCGAGGGCGTCGTCATCGGCCAGGGTCTTGCGACGCGCTACAGCCTGGCAACCGGCGATCGCCTGACGGTGATGGTCAACACCTCGAACGGCGACGTCGACCAGCAGGCCTTCATCGTGCGGGGCATCTACTCCACAAAGACGCCGGCCTTCGACGATGTCACCGTGTTGATGCCGCTCGCCAAGGCGCAGGCCATCACCGGCGCCGGCAACCGTGCCAGCCTGGTTCTCATCATGCTGAAAGACCGCGACCAGGCCGATGCCGTGGCCGCGGCCATCCAGGGCAGCGGCATCCGCACGCACACCTGGCAATCACTCAACCGCCTGCTGACGGATACCGAGAGCCTCGCCCAGGGCTTCATGATCTTTCTGTATCTGATCATCCTCGGCATCACCGCCACCGTCGTGGTGAACACGCTGGTCATGGCCGTCTTCGAACGCACCCGTGAGATCGGCATCCTGTCCGCGCTGGGCATGCGCCGGCGGCAGGTCATGGCGCTGTTCTTTGCAGAATCTGCGCTTCTTGCGTTGGGCGGAATCGCGATCGGCGTGGTGCTGGGCGTGCTGTTCGTCGCGCTGTTTTCGGCCGTCGGCGTCCCCGTGCGGCCCGGCCTGAACGGCGTGCTGATCGGGGAGCGCCTGCGCGCCACCCTCACCCTGCGCGATACGCTCACCCTGAGCGTGCTGGCGCTGATCGTCACGTTGATCTCGGCGCTCTATCCGGCGCGCATGGCCGCGCGGATGGAACCCGTGGAAGCCCTGCGGGGCGGCAAGCAGGCGTAACGCCCGCAAGGAGTTGTCATCATGGAAGTTGCACGCGTCGAGAACGTCACGCGCTCGTTCAAGCTGGGCGATGTGGAAACCCACGCCCTGCGCGGCGTCAGCCTCGCCATTCAGGACGGCGAGTTCACCGCCCTGGTCGGACCATCCGGCTCGGGCAAGACCACGCTGCTGCAGATCATCGGCTGTCTCGATCAGCCAACCAGTGGGCGCGTCTATGTCGGTGGGAGCGAGGTCACCCGCCTCGGGCGCGATCAGCGCGCCGACCTGCGGCGCGACAAGATCGGCTATGTCTTCCAGTTCTTTGCGCTGATCCCGACCCTGACGGCCTACGAGAACATCGAGATGCCGTTGCTGCTCAACAACACGCCAGCCGGGCCGCGCGCCGCGCGGGTGAAGGAGCTGCTCGATACGGTCGGGCTCGCCTCGCGCGGCGGGCATCGCCCCGACCAGCTCAGTGGCGGAGAACAGCAGCGCGTCGCCATTGCCCGCGCGCTCGCAAAACGTCCCGCCTTCATCCTGGCCGATGAGCCCACCGCCAACCTGGACACGACCAACGGCCAGCAGGTCATGGACCTGATGACGCGGCTCAACCGCGAGGGCGGGGTCACCTTCATCTTCGCCACCCATGACCCGCGCGTGATCGGCTATGCCCGGCGCGTCGTCACCCTGCGCGATGGCGCGTTGGTCAGCGACGCTGCTGCAGGAGGCTGACATGCTGCGCCGCGTTGCCTTGCTCTTGTGCGTTGTGTTGGCCGGATGCAGCTCCGGCACGCCAGCCCCGGTGCCGACGGTGGTCCTGGCCGCGCGCGATCCATCTGCCACGACGGCACCGCCGCGGAGCGGCGCGAGCATCGTCGCCAGCGGCGTCCTCGTCGCGCGCGAGGTGACGCTGGCGTTTGGGGCGGGTGAGGCCGTGGCGCGGGTGAACGTCGAGGCCGGGGATGTGGTCACCGCCGGGCAGGTGCTGGCCGAGCTCGACGATGCGGCCGCGCGCGCCCAGCTTCGCCAGGCCGAGGCCGCGATCGTCGCCGCGCAGGCCAACTACAACGCGCTCGTTGCGCCGCCCACCGAGGCGCAGCGCGCCGACGCGCAGGCGGCGCTGCTGGGCGCCCGCCTTGCTGTATCGCGCACGGTGGACAACAGCGCCGAGGTCGAAGCCGCGCGGGCCGCCGTCGATGCCGCATTTGATCGTTATGCGCGCGCCCGCCAGGGCGGGGCGGCGGACTCCGCCACGGTGGCGGCTGCCGCGGCCAACCTGCGCACGGCCGAGGCGGCGCTGCGCCTGGCCCAGCGCGCCGACGACCGCGCCGCGGCGCGCAACCCGGCCGGCATCAGTGCCGATCCCGCTGCGCTGGCGCTGGAGAAGGCGACCAACGATTGGAACGCCGCGCGTGCGGCCTACG
>JAIBCK010000156.1 GCA_019694215.1 Thermoflexales bacterium | reverse complement strand
CACCGCGACGGCAATCCAGACCGTCGGAGAAAAGGGATACGATGGGCTCCTCATCGCGCACGTCACTCAGGAGGTCGCCCATGACTGAACGCAATTTCGGCGCCGTGGCCGCCGACTACGCCACCCATCGACTGGGCTTTCCAGACAGCCTCTTTGATCGCCTTGCGGCGCTGGACGTTTTCCGTCCCGGCGACCGCGTAATCGATGTCGGCGCGGGCACCGGCACGCTCGCGCGCGGGTTTGCGCGCCGCCGCTGTCGTGTGCTGGGGGTCGATCCCGATCGCCGCATGATCGAGCAGGCCCGCCGCCTCGACATCGAGGCGGGCGTCAGTGTGGACTACCGCGTTGGGGTGGCCGAGGCCCTGCCCGTCGAAGACCGCGAGGCAGATCTGATCTCGGCCGGTCAATGCTGGCATTGGTTCAATGGCGAGGCGGCCGCGAACGAGTTCGCCCGCGTTGTCCGGCTCGGCGTGCGCGCCGACCGCCGCCAGGGGCGCGTGCTGGTCGCCCACTTCGACTGGCTTCCCACGCCGGGCAGCATCGTCGCGGCGACGGAGCGCCTGATCGTCAAACACAATCCGGCCTGGAAGGGGGTGGGCGGCGATGGCATTCATACCGAATCGCTCCCCCCGCTGTGGGCGTCTGGCTTCCGCAACTTCGAGATGTTTGGTTACGATGTCGATGCCGCCTACACGCCCGAGGCCTGGCGCGGGCGCGTGCGCGCGAGCGCGGGCATCGGCGCCTCGCTGGGCAGCGAGGCCATCGCCGCCTTTGACGCCGAGCTCGCGGCGATCCTGGCCGCGCACTTCCCCGGCGACGTCCTCAAGGTGCCGCACCGCGTCTGGGCGTTGACCGGTGTGCTGGGCTGAGCGATGGGCACGGAGATCGAACGCAAATTCCTGGTGACCGATGACCGCTGGCGCGCGGCGAGCGATGGCCGGCCGGCGCGTTTTCGGCAGGGCTATCTCTTCGCCGAGGGTGGACGCAATGCGCGCGTGCGCCTGTCGACGGGCCGCGATGGCGCGCATGCCTGGGTGACGATCAAGGGTGTGCGCAGCGGCATCGCCCGCTACGAGTTCGAGTACGAGATCCCGGTCGAGGACGCCGAGATCATGCTGGATACGTTGTGCATGCCCGTCGTCATCGACAAGACGCGCTCGTATGTGGCCTTCGGCGGCGAGACCTGGGAGGTCGACGTCTTTGCGGGCGCGAACGCGGGGCTCGTGCTGGCCGAGCTCGAGCTGGATGATGCCGCCAAGACCTTCGCCCGCCCGCCGTGGATCGGGGCTGAGGTCAGCGAGGACGCGCGCTACTACAACAGCGCGCTGGCGCGCCATCCGTATTCCACCTGGCCACGCCAGGGCGCGCACCCCGCCGGCGAAAAATAGCAAGGGAGCGGCGTGCCAGCCGCTCCCTGATCGCTCAGGCGGATCCCGGCCTCAGGCAGGGCTGAAGGCATCGGCCAGACGCGCAACGCCCTCCTGGATCTTGTCGAGCGCGAGCGCGTAGCTCATGCGCGCGTAGCCCGGCGCGCCAAACGCCTCGCCGTGGATGATGCCGACCTTGACGGTCTCGAGCGCATACATCGCCAGCTCGGCGCTGGAGTTGAACGGTCCCCCGTACTTCAGCTTCTTTCCATACAGGCCGGTGAGTTCGGGGAAGACGTAGAAGGCGCCCTCGGGCTTGAGACAGGAGACGCCGGGCATCTCGTTGAGCGCGTCGACGATCCAATCGCGGCGGCTGCGGAAGGCGACGACCATCTTGGCGATCTCGGCATCCAGATTGGCCGTGTAGGCCTTGAGCGCGGCATGCTGCGAGATCGAGGATGGGTGCGAGGTGCTGTGCCCCTGCACCTTGCCCATCGCCTTGATGTACTCCTCGCGCGCGGCGGCGAACCCGATCCGCCAACCCGTCATGGCGACGCTCTTGCTCAGGCCGTTGATCACGATGGTGCGGTCTTTAAGATCGGGCGCGACGTTCAGCCAGCGCGCGTACTCGCCCTCGAAGACGATTCGGTCGTAGAGTTCGTCCGTCAGAAGGAGCGCGTCGTTGCCGCGCATCCAGTCGGCAATCGCCTCCAGCTCGCGGCGCGAATACACCATGCCGGTTGGGTTCGACGGTGAGACCAGTACGAACATGCGCGTGCGCGGTGTGCTGTGCGCGCGCAGCATCTCGGGGGTGACGCGGAAGTTGTCGGCCGCCGTGGTCGGGATGACGACGGGCACGCCATCCGCAAGGCGCACCATCTCGGGGTAGCTCACCCAGTAGGGGGCCGGAATGATGACCTCGTCGCCGGCCTCGATCAGGGCCTGCATGGCCAGGTAGATCGCCTCCTTGCCACCGTTGGTCACCACGATCTGCGAGGTCGCGTAGTCGAAGCCGGTGTCGGCCTTCATCCGCGCGCCGATCGCCTTGCGCAGCGCAATCGTTCCGCCGGCCGGCGTGTATTTGGTCAGGTTGGTGTCGATGGCTTCGTGGCCATTGAGCTTGATTGCGTCCGGGGTGGGGAAGTCGGGTTCGCCCGCACCAAAGGAGATGACGGGCACACCGGCGGCGCGCATTTCGCCGATCTTGGCTTCCAGCGCCATGCTCGCGGATGGCTGAGCGGCCATCACACGGCGCGTGACCCGCGGCTTGTGGGGGAGGGACGTCGTGCTCATGGTTCGCGGATTCTACTGCGCGAGGAGGGGGTGCTCACGCCCACGCGCCGCCACCCGCTCGACGGCCTCGATCTGCCCGCGCCGCACGATGAGCGCATGCTCAGCAAGATTGACCGTTGGGCAGACGTGCTTTGGCACCCAGTAGACCGTGCTCCCGATGGCCGGCAACTCCGGGCTGTCGACGGGCAGGTGCTCCTCGGTCGGCCCCAGCGGCGTGTCGCCGGGCCGCCCGATCGGATACCCGGTCGGGACACCGGCGTCGGCGCCCAGTGCCTTGTGCCCGGCATCGCAGCAATACCGGCCGGGGCGGGGGTGGCTGACCACGGTCGAGACCACCAGCGCGGCCGGGCGATAGCCGTAGGCATCGGGGAGCGAGCCATAGGTGTTGATGTCGTAGAAAACGGTGGTGCCGGGCGATGCACGGTGCACCCAGCCCTCGCCCTTCACAAAGGGCTCGAAGGTGGCCGAGCAGGGGAAGGCCGGCGTGCCCGAGGTGATGATCTCGCCGATGCCGTGGCCGTCGGCCTGAAGCGCGCGCGCCATCGTGAGCAGTACCTCATAGCCGGCGTGGGCGTGCTGCGTCCGCTCGGGCATGGGATGGCGGGCCAAGTGCCCATCGTAATAATGCAACCCGCGAAAGGCGATGCCCAGGTCACGGGCCGCCCGCACGATGGCCAAGGCGTCGCCGATGCGCTCCTGACCCAGCCCGGTGCGATCCATCCCGGGGTTGATGTCGATGAAGACGCCGACCCGGCTGCCCGCATACGGCCGCAATTGCTCGACGTTCTCCACCAGCCCCGAGATGACGACGTTGGGGTGGGCATCAGTAATGGCGCGCAGGCGTCGCGCACCCGCGCCGACCAGCGGATACGAGAGCAGGACATCGCGCGCGCCCGCTTCGATCAACGCGAGCAGCTCGAGCGTCGTCGCGCACTTGAATCGCGTGATGTCATGCCCGACGTACTGGCGCATCACCGAGATCAGCTTGGCCGTCTTGATGTGCGGGCGGAAGCGGTTGCGGTCGCCGCCCAGCACGCGCAGCGTCGCCGCGATGTTGTTGTCGACATACTCGGGGTAGATCACCAGCGCCGGCGTCATCACCGCGTCCAGCCCGGTGATGGCATAGTCCTCGAGCGCAAGCGCGCGCAGCGGAT
>JAIBCK010000059.1 GCA_019694215.1 Thermoflexales bacterium | reverse complement strand
ACCCGCCCTAGCCGTCCACGGCCGCGAGGGCCTCGGCGACGATGTTGTCCCGATGGATGCCGGCGTAGCGGTAGACGGCCTCTCGTGACCCGCTCTGGCCAAAGACATCCGCGCCGAGCGGGTGGACGCGCTGACCATACACCGAGCCCAGCCAGGCGAGCGAGTGGCTGGCGGCATCGACCACGCTGATGATGGGCGCCGTACGTTGGTCCGCGGGAAGCAGGTCCGCCCACAAATGGCGGCCATCACGTCGCCCGGCGCGCCAGCTCTCGTAGGCCCGGCGCGGGCTGCTCAGCGCGATGACGCTGGCCTCCACGCCCTCGCCGGCCAGCACGCGGGCCGCATCGATGGCGTCGGCGACCATCACGCCAGCGGCGACGAGGTGCACGCGCGGGCCGGCCCCTTCCGCCACTTGCGCGAGATAGCCGCCGGCCAGCACCGCCTGCCGCAGCCCCGCCTCGCCGTAGCGGGCCAGCGCGGGCTGGAGCAGGGCCTGCTCGATCGGCCGTGTCGACAGGCGCAAGAAGGTCGAGCGCCCATTCACGCGGTCGGCGCACTGCCGCAACGCCTCGCACAACGTCCACTCCACTTCAGCAGCAAAGCACGGCTCCCAGAAGTCCAGCTTTGGCATCTCTGCGCCGACCGAGGCGGTGAGGGTGGCCTGATGCGCGCCGCCCTCCGGCGAGAGCGTCATCCCACTCGGGGTGGCGGCAAAGATGAAGCGCGAGCCGGAGTACGCGCCGTAGAGGATCGCGTCAAGCGCGCGCAGGACGAAGGGGTCGTAGACGGTCCCGATTGGAAAGAGCAATTGGCCGTTGTGCTCGTGCGAAAGGCCGAGCATCGAAAGGGCCAGGAAGACATTCGTCTCGGAAATCCCGAACTCGATGTGCCGTCCGCGTGGGCTCCAGTTCCAGCGCAGGGTTGTGGCGCGCTCACCCTCGAAGTCCGGGTCGGGCTCCAACGCCCAGCCCCCGACGCGGTTGATCCAGCCCGCCAGGTTGGTCGAGGTCGACACATCGGCACTGGTGGTGACGACGCGCGGGCCGATGCGGGGAAGATCCGCAAGCCGCAGCAACGCGCGCCCAAAGGTCTCCTGCGTCGAGGCGACGGCGCTGGGCGCAACGCCGAGCGAGACTGGGATATCGGCTGGCGTAATGGGCTCGGACAGCGCGGGCTGCGCCTGACCGAGGCCGAGGCGCCGCGCAGCGGCCGCGAGCGCACGCCCCTCCGCCGAGTCCGGGGCGAAGCCGCGCCACGAGTCGGGCTCCGGGATCGCCATTTCCTCGCGGAAGGATGCAAAACGCTCCTGGCTCAGCAGCGCCGCATGGTTGAGCGGGTCGGCGGCCACGGGCAGCCCCCAGCCCTTGATCGTGTAGGCGAAGATCACGGTGGGCTGACGCGGTTCGGCGTCCGCCACCTTCAACACATCGAGCAGCACGCGCAGGTCGTGGCCGCCCAGGTTGGCCAGCAGCCCCGGCAGCTCGGCATCGTTGACCGCGCTCAGACAGTCGGCCATCGCCTCGGGGCGCGGCCGGGACATCAGGGCGGCCCGCACGGCCGCGCCATCGCTGCGGATCAGGCTCTGATACTCCCCGTTGTCCATCGCGTCGATGGCATCCCGCAGCGCCGACCCACCCGGCCGGCTGAAGGCGGCCTGCAGGCGGACGCCGTATTTCGCCTCGAGCGTCCGCCATCCGCAGGCGGCAAAAATACGCTTGAGGCGCGCCGCCTTGATGTGCGGAATGACACGGTCGAGGCTCTGTCGATTCAGATCCACGATCCACACGGCGTTGTCCACCGCAAGGGTCTCATCCAACAGCATTTCCCAGACATTGCCCTCGTCCAGCTCGGCGTCGCCGCTGATGGCAATGAAGCGCCCGGCGTTCGTTGCGCCGAAGTGCGACTGGGCGTATTTTTGCGTCAACGCCGCGAACACCGGTGCAGCGCAGCCCAGACCCATCGAGCCGGTCGAGAAGTCGACCAGCGGGCCATCCTTGGTGCGGCTGGGATAGCTTTGCAGCCCGCCAAACTCGCGCAGCGCGCGCAGCTTCTCTTCGGGGATCGCCCCCAGCAGATACATCAATGCCCAAAAGGCCGGCGCAGAGTGTGGCTTGGGGCTGACGCGGTCGCCGCGCTGCAAAAAGGCCAGGTAGAGCGCAGTCAGGATGCTGACCGAGGACGCGGCCGACGCCTGGTGGCCACCGATCTTGATGCCATCCGGGTTGGGCCGGACATGATTGGCATGGTGGATCATCAGCGTGGACAACCACAATACGCGGCGCTGGATGGCCTCCAGCACCTCAAAGTCGATCTCGGCCTGCATGGTGAAAACCCCTTTGCGCAACGCGGCGACGAGGCATGCTCACACTTTCTCGATGGTGTAGCTCAACATGAAGCCGCCGGGGCCGCCCGAGCTGCGCTCGACGTGGGTGCCAATCCCCCAGCCCTCCGCGGCCGTATAGCGATGCGCGACCACGCCGGTCTGCTGCTCATTGTCAAAGCCCGGCTGCCCAAGGGACTGCACACCGTTGTCCTCGTCGACGCCCAGCGCAAACACGCTCAACGCGGCATCCTCGGCCACCTCGACGACGAATCGTCGATTGAGGCGGTAGGATTTTCCGTGCACAACGGTTTTTGTTCCCCGGCCAGGCCAGCGCCCGCGCTCGCCGGCCACATCGAACTCGATCCACAGCGCGTCGTCAAAGTCGGTGGACTCGTCGTGAAGGATCGAGACCTGCGTGAAAGTGACGGCAAACTGGAGGGTGCGGCGACCCTTGGGCGCCACCGGGTTCTGAGGGAGGTTGCGCGGCGTCGGCAGCCCCACCCGGGTATCGATGTCGGCCGGCGGGAGCTTGACGGCGTAGTCCTGCACAAACCAGCCGCGCCAGACCTCCTGATTGGGCGAGGTCTCGAGCCAGTGCGCCTCGCCGTCGTCGGACACCAGACGCAGGGCTTGGTCGGGCCAGTTGACGTCGTAGACCAGCACCTCGTAGCGGTCGGTGCCGGGATCGTGCTCGTAGCCGTAGGCGATGAACTGGTGATTGCGAGACAGCTCGGAGGCTTCGTCGGCGTAGATCAGGCCGATCGGCACCGGCAGGCCGTTGTCGATGCTTCGTGCAAGTTTGGCGAATTCGTCCTCGCGTGTCCAACGTCGCACGCCACGCCGCAGGAAGGTCGGGCCATCGGGCGTGAGCGACCATTCAAAGAACTTGATCGCGCTGAAGACGGCGAATGAATCGAGCTGCCGCTTGAAGATATAGGCCGCCAACGGGTGTCCATCCGGCGGCACGCCGCCAAAACCGGCAAAATCGGCCTCCTGAAAGTCGGGCACGGCGCGATCGCTGCGATACAGATCGAGCACTGCATAGGCCATCCCGCCGCAGCGGCCGTAGGTTGTGATCGCATCACCGCCCGGCAGGGTGACGATGTTGTTCACAAAGCGGTTGGCGAAGTGAAAGCCGTGAACGCGTGGGTCAAAGCCAGTCAGGACAGGCGCCATGTCTAACCTCCGAAATCATGCCGCGGCCTCCGCCGCATGCACCACCACCGCGCGTCCGCGCACGCCACCGGCCAGAATCCGGGCCGCAAAGGTCGGCACGTCGTCCAGCGTGATGTCGAAGCCGATGTCTGCCAGGTGGCGCGGTTTCCAGGCCCCGCCCAGCTGCGTCCACGCGCGTTGCCGCATCGCCATCGCGGCCTTCTCCGAGTCGATGCCCAGCACATTCACCCCGCGCAGGATGAATGGGAAGACGGTGGTCGCCACGTCCGCCCCGCCCGCCAGCCCGCACACCGCAATGGCGCCGCCGGCCCGCGTGGTGCGCAGCGCGTAGGCCAGGGTGTCCCCGCCAACCGAATCGATCACCGCCGCCCAACGCTCGCGCTCAAGTGGCCGTGGCGACGCCGCAGAGGCCTCGGCGCGGGTGAGGATCTCACTCGCGCCCAACGCTTTTAGATATTCTGCTTCCGCGCCCTTGCCCGTTGAGGCCGCGACCGAGTAGCCCAGCCCCGCCAGCAGATCGACCGCCAGGCTGCCCACGCCACCTGTCGCGCCGGTGATGAGGACGCGGCCCTTGTCCGGCGTCAGTCCGTTGTGCTGGAGCTGCATCAGCGCCAGCGCGGCGGTCAGGCCGGCCGTCCCGATCACCATGGCCTCACGCAGCGACATCCCGGCCGGGAGCGGAAGCACCCAGTCAGCGCGGACGCGGGCCAGCTCGGCGAAGCCGCCGAAGTGCGAAACGCCCAGCTCGTAGCTCGTCGCGATGACGCGGTCGCCCGGCGCAAAGCGCGGGTCGGTCGAGGCCAGCACCAACCCGGCCAGGTCGATGCCGGGAACCAACGGGTATTTGCGCGCCACGGCGCCGCCCGGTGTGCAGGCGAGCGCATCCTTGTAGTTCAGGCTGGAATGGGTGACGCGAAGGAGCACCTCGCCAGCCGGCAGGTCGGCCTCGCCCATCCGGCGCACGCCGAGCGAAAACCCCCCGGCAGTCTTATCTGCCACGAGCGCGCGGAAGGAAAGCGACATGCCCGCGATTATCGTTCAGAAGGCAGCATGCTAGACTGGCGTGATGGACGAACTAACGCGGTTGGTCATCGGCTGGAGCCACCGCGCGCGCTGGCAGCGCGTATTGCGCGGCCTGCTTCGCGGGCTGGCGGTCGGGCTCGGCCTCGGCCTGCTGCTGGCGCTGGCAGCGCGCCTGCGCCCCCTTTTGCCAACCGGTCAGATCGCGGTCGTCGCCGCGGGGCTGGCGCTCGGTGGCCTGCTGGTCGCGCTGGTGCTGCCGTGGCTGCGCTCGATTCGGCGTAGCCCGCTGGCCTGGGCGCGTGAGTTTGACCAGCGCTTTGGCCTGAAGGAACGCACCTCGACGGCCCTGGAGCTCGGCGCAACTGAAACCGGCAGCGCGAGCCCCCTGCTCGCCCTTCAACGCGAGGATGCGCTCGCCGCCGCGAGCCGCGTGCAGATCCGGCGGGCCCTGCCGCTCAGCATCGATGCGCGCGACGCGCTTGTCGCGGCAGGTCTGGCGATGGCGCTGCTGCTCGCCCTTGCCCTGCCCAACGCTCAAAATGATGTTCTCGCTCAACGTGCGCAGTTCGCCGCGGCCGCCCGATCTCAGATGGAGGCGCTTGACAAGGCCGAACAGGCGCTGCGCGACTCGCCGGATTTGACCGAGGCGCAGAAGCAGGCCGCAATCGAGGCCGTGGAGCGCGCCCGCGAACGGCTCAGCGATCCAACGATCACACCCGAGCAGGCGGTAGCCGCCCTCAACGAGGCACAGTCGAAACTCGATGCCCTGAAGGAAGGCGCACACAGCCAACGCCTGGATGACCTGCGTGAAGCAGGGCGCAACATGGCCCCGTCCGAGGCAACCAGGGGGCTGGCCGAGGCGCTGAGCAAGGGCGACTTCGACACGGCCAGCGAGCAGCTGCGGCACCTACTCGATCCGAATGGCAAGCCCCTGAGCGAGGCCGAGCAGCAGCAAGTCGCGAGCCAGCTCGACGGGATGGCGCGCGACGTGCAGGGCAGCGACCCGCAAATGGCCGGCCAGCTTCGTGAGGCCGCACAGGCCATTCGTGAGCAACGCCAGACCGACGCGATCCAGAGGTTGCAACAGGCCGCTGGATCGCTGGACAAGGCGAGTCAGGCGCAATCCGCCGAACAGGCCCTCGAGGGCGCTTCGAACGCCACCGGCAGCGCGCGCGAGGCGTTGACCGAGAACCGCGGCGGTCAGCCGGGTTCCTCCAGCGAAACACCCGGTCAGAGCGGTTCCCCGGGCAATTCGGCCGGGCAGGGTCCGCCACATAACAGCAACGGGCCGGGCCAGGGTCCGAGTGGCGGGCACTCGGAGGACAGCGGGAGCGATCACAGCGTGCTCGAGCCGGAAAGCCGACTCGGCGAAAGCGGCAGCGACGTGACGGTGCCGGGTTCGAACGGCAGCGCGCAGCCCGATCCGAATGGGCAGCGCAACCAGGCGGGCCGCTCTCCCAGCCTGGTGCCCTACGAGCAGGTCTACCAGGACTACGCGCGCAGCGCCGACCTCGCCCTGCAAACAGGCCAGGTGCCGGCAGAATTGCGCGATTATGTCCGCGACTACTTCACCTCGCTCGACCCGGGCCGATGAGCGCACGCGAAAATTAAACTCGCCCATCGGTCGCAGGTAGCCCCTTCATCTGCTAAACTAAACCAACGCTACAGGGGGCGATATACGACATGGAACTCATAAAAGTCTCGGCTGGCTCGAGATCGACTGCCGTAGCAGGAGCGATCGCGGGCGTGGTGAGGGAGCATGGTCGTGCTGAGGTTCAAGCGATTGGCGCGGGGGCGGTCAATCAGGCGATCAAGGCGGCGGCCATTGCGAGGGGATATCTGTTGCTCGACGGCATCAATGTGGTGATCATTCCATCCTTTGGTGAAGTCGACATCGACGGCTCGGAACGCACGGCCGTCAAGTTCTCGGTCGAGCCGCGATAGGCAAGGCCACAAAAAGAGAAACCCCGCCGAAACGCTGGCGGGGTTTCTCTTTTTCCCGGAAGGGCGGGTGATTAGCCCGTCACCGCGCCTTCAGCGGCCGGCCCGACCAGGCGGGCGTATTTGGCAAGCGCGCCGGTCGTGTAGTTGGGCCGTGGGGCGCGCCAGGCGGCCAGGCGGCGCTTCATTTCCTCGTCACTGATCGCGACCGACAGCACGCCCGCTTCGGGGTGGCTGGCGTCAACGGTGACGATGTCGCCATCCTGAAGCACGGCGATGGGACCGCCCACGAAGGCCTCGGGGCCGACATGGCCGACCATCAACCCACGCGTCGCGCCCGAGAAGCGGCCATCCGTGAGCAGCGCAACGTCATATCCCAACCCCTGTCCGGTGATGGCCGCGGTGACCGAGAGCATCTCGCGCATGCCGGGGCCGCCCCTGGGACCCTCATAGCGGATCACCACGACATCGCCTTTCTGGATGCGGCGCTGGGCGACCGCCTCTGCGCACGCCTCCTCGCTGTCAAAAACGCGGGCTGGCCCGGTATGGGCGAGCTTGGGCACGCCGGCCACTTTGACCACCCCACCCTCGGGGGCCAGGTTGCCACGCACCACCACCATGCCGCCGGTCTCGCGCAGCGGCCGTGAGACGGGATGGACGACGTCCTGATCCTTCAGCTGCTCGGCGTTCTTGACGCCCGCCAGGTTCTCACGCAAGGTCTTGCCCGTCACCGTGAGACAGTCGCCGTGCATGAGCCCGGCGTCCAGCAGCGTCTTCATCACCACCGGCACGCCGCCAATGCGATGCAGGTCCTCCATCACATACTTGCCGCCCGGGGTCATGTCCCCGATGTGTGGTGTGCGCGCATTGACCCGCACGATATCGTCAAACGTCAGGGTCAAACCTGCCTCCCGGGCGATGGCCGGCAGGTGCAGGGCGACGTTTGTGCTGCCACCCATCGAGAGAACGACGGCCAGCGCGTTTTCAAACGCCTCGCGGGTCATGATGTCGCGGGCGCGAATGCCCCGGCGGACCAGCGCCATCAGCGCCTGCCCGGTCCGGCGGCCGACTTCGAGACGGTCCTCATCGACGGCGGGCGGTGAAGCGCTTCCCGGCAGCGCCATGCCAATGGCCTCGCTCACGCTGGCCATGGTGTTGGCGGTGAAGAGGCCACCGCACGACCCGATGCCCGGGCACGCCGAGCACTCGAGCTCGTGCAGCTCGGCGTCGGTCATCTTGCCGGCCTGGTGCAGGCCCACGGCCTCGTAGACGTTCTGCACGGTCACGTCGCGGCCCTGGAAACGCCCCGGCTTGATCGTCCCGCCATAGACAAAGATGCTGGGCAGGTTCAGCCGCGCCATCGCCATGAGCGTGCCGGGCAGGCTCTTGTCGCAGCCCGCCAGCCCGACCAGTGCATCGTAGCAGTGGGCGTTCATCATCAGTTCGATCGAGTCCGCAATGACTTCGCGGCTGACCAACGACGCCTTCATGCCCTGATGCCCCATCCCGATGCCATCGGAGACCGCGATCGAGACAAACTCGCGCGGCGTGCCACCCGACTCGGAGACGCCGCGCTTGGCATACTCGGCCAGGTCGTGCAGCACCATATTGCACGGCGTCGCTTCATTCCAGGTGCTGGCGACACCCACCAGGGGTTGCGCGAGTTCGCGATCACCCAGTCCCATGGCGCGCATGAACGCGCGATGCGGGGCCCGGCTTGGGCCTTCCAATTCCTGGCTGCGGATCTTTCCGGGATCAGACATGCCGACTGTGCTCCTTTTGAACGCGGTCGAGTTATCCCACACGGCGTGTGGGATATCGGTTGGGATATGCGGCGTGATGATACCTTGCGGGCGCAGCGGCTGAGAGATTGCACAGCGCGAGACAAGCCCCGGCCGGCCCGTCCCCGAGATGACGACAATGTGGACATGCTGCGCACCCGATCCCTCGCCCTGCTTGCCGTTGCCGGTCTGCTGTGCGCCTGCGCACCCCAGACCCCGCCACCCGCGACCGCGACGGTCGCCCCGCCGACGCCGGTCCCGCCCACCGCCACACCGACGGCGCTGCCGACGGCCACCCCCATCCCGCCCACGGCGACCCCGCTGCCCCCCACCCCCACGCCGACGCCGACCCCACACCCGCTCACCATCGAGGCCGGGCGTCAGGCGGCGTATCCGGGCAGTGAGATCAAAATCGAGCAGACCCTGCCACCGGGCGTCAACTACAATCGTTATGTGGCCTCGTATCAGTCCGAGGGCTACAAGATCTACGCCCTGCTGACGGTGCCCAACGGCAAGAAGCCAGCCACGGGATGGCCGATCATCATCTTCAACCACGGCTTCATCCCGCCAACGACGTATCGGACGACGGAGCGCTACGTGGCGTATCAGGATGCCTTCGCGCGGGACGGCTACATCACCTTCAAGTCGGATTACCGCGGGCATGGCAGCTCGGAGGGCCCGGCTACGGGCGGCTACGGCTCGACGGGTTACACCACCGATGTCATGAACGCGGTGGCCTCGCTCAAGGCCTATCCGGATGCCGATCCGAAGCGAATCGGGATGTGGGGCCATTCGATGGGTGGTTATATTACGTTGCGCGCGATGGTGCTCTCGCCGGACATCAAGGTCGGCGTGATCTGGGGCGGCGTGGTGGCCTCGTATCCGGACATGGCCACGCAGTGGACGCGCGGCGGTCAGCCCCCTGTCACGCCGACCGGGACACCGCCCCCGGGGCGAAGCGGTGGATGGCGCACCAGCCTGGTCGCCCAGTTCGGCAGCTTCGAAGCCAACCCGACCTTCTGGGCCGCGATCTCCGCCAACAGCTACCTCAAGGACCTCGCCGGTCCGATCCAGCTCCACCACGCGACGACCGACGAGGAAGTGCCGGTCGCGTTCTCGGTCAAACTCGCCGAGCAGATGAAATCCGTCGGTAAGACCGTTGAGCTCTTCACCTACCCCGGCGACGACCACAACATCAGCGCCAATTTCGGGGTCGCCATCACGCGCTCGGTGCAGTTCTTCAACAAATATCTCAAGCCGTAGCGGGCAGCCGCTCCCTCGCCCAGGTCAGCAGCGCGCGCGTGGCCGCGGCATCGTCGGGGTCGGCGGGGCCGTGCGGGTGATGGCGGCTGATCCAGGCCCGCGCGATGAGCGGCTGCCAGGCCTCGCCCCCGCCTGCCAGGAACGCCACCACCGAAGCGCGCTTTGATGCGATCCGGCCGCTGGCCAGCGTGTGCGCGGCACGACACACGGAGAGCACCACGTAGGATTGATATCCGCGGGAGCCGAAGTCCTCGCCGCGGTCGACAAAGGCAGCGGCCCAGTGGCGCAGCGCCGCCGCGGCATGCGCGCGCAGCCGATCCGGGGCGATCGGATCGATCAGCGTCTCCGGCCCGGGCCCCAGCACGGCGTATCCATGCTGCCGCGCGATGTGGCGGTGGATGTCCCAGCCCGCGTCGAGCGACACCCACTTCAGCGGCTCATCACGGTTGCGCTCGAGGTTGGCGGCGCGCGCGTTGGCCGGATCGTGCCGCCGCAGGGCGTCGGTGGTGAGGTAGGTGCACTCCACCTGGTCGGACCAGGGCGATGCGACCTCATTCATCAAGATGCGGTGGCCCTCACGCAGCGCGTCGAATTGCGCATCACTCAGCGGGCGTTGCGTCACAATGATCAGGTCGATGTCGCTGTCGTCGTCGAAGTCGCCCAACGCCAAAGACCCTTCCACCAGCACGGCCAGCAGGCCATCGCCGAGTGCGCGGGCTGCAAGGTCGCGGACGCCCTCGATCATCACCCTCACGCCGGGGAGCCAGTTGGGTCGGGCTTCCATGAGCGCATTCTCCTCCACTCAGGACGCCACGCAATTCTGGAAATGAGCCACAATTGGGGCGGGGGCAAGCACGCTGAACCTGGGAGCGCAAGCGGAATGCCAAATCTGCATCAGTCTCAACCCGTCCTCACCGCCGGCCCGGACCTCCGGGAGGCGCGGGCGGCCATGATCCTCCTGCATGGGCGGGGCGCCAATGCCTGGGACATCCTCGGGCTGGCCGACGCCCTCGAGTGCTACGACATCGCCTACCTCGCGCCGGATGCCGCCAATGCGACCTGGTATCCCAACCGCTTTCTGGCACCGGTCGAGTCCAACGAGCCCTGGCTATCCTCCGCACTGCGCGTGGTGGACGACCTGCTCGAGCGCGTTGCGCGCTCCGGAATGCCGACCGCGCGAACGTTCATCCTCGGCTTCTCACAGGGAGGCTGCCTCGGGCTGGAGTATCTCGCCCGCAACCCGCGCGCGCTGGGCGGGATGTTCGCCCTGAGCGCGGCCATGATCGAGAACGGCGACAAGCCGCGCCAGTATTTCGGCAGCCTGCAGGGCACCCCCGTGCTCTTCGGGTGCAGCGACCGCGATCCGCACATCCCCATCGAACGGGTGCGCCGCTCGATCGACCTGATGCGCGGGCTTCAGGCGCGCGTCATCGAGCGCATCTACCCCAATATGGGTCACATGGTGAACGCCGACGAAATCGCGACCGTGCGGGACTTGATTGGCTCAGCCGGGGATGGGGCTGCGCCCTGGCCGCGGGTCGAGGATGTCAGCTAGTACAGCCAGGGAATCAGCTTTTTGACCCGATCCCGATACCCGCGGTAGTCAGCAAAGCGCTCGCTCAACCACTGCTCTTCGCGTTCGGCCTTGACGTCGAAAAAGGTGAACAGGACGGCCGTTGCCACGGCGCCGACTTCGGACGCCGCCCACAACCCCAGCGCCGCCATCAGCAGAATCACGCCGGTGTAGATCGGATGGCGGACCAGCCCGTAGGCGCCCGACTTCACCAGAAAGCTGCTCGCGATCGGCCGCGGGAAGGCCGTCAGGTTCTTGTTCAGGCGGGCGGCCCCGAGACCTCCCAGCACGACACCCGCGATGGCGGCAAGGACGGCGAGAACCCGCAAAACGGTCAATGTGCCACCATCGGGCAGCGGACCGGCGAAAACGAGCGTGGCGATGACGCCCACCACGATCAGGGCGAACTGGGCAACCACCCACCACCCGCCGCGTGCGGCGAAATCTTTTTCATTGTTTTGCATTGTGCGCTCCTGTGTATGTCGCATTCTAGTCGGAATCCGGTGCTGGAAACCGCGTAACATTGCGGCGCATGCCACGACATCTTCGCCGCCCGGCGCTCCGGCTTGCTGCGCTGGCCGCCGTGCTCGTCCTCGCCCACCTGGGTGGCTTCCTTTTTGCCGCGTTTGCCCAACGGGCGCAGGCAACAAGCAATCCCTTCTTCGCGAGCACAGCCGGCGCGCCATTTCAGGAGCGCTACCTCGCGGCGGTTCGGGCCCTTTTCTTCGAGTCGGGCGGCGCATTGCCGCGCCCGATCACGCAGCCGCTGCTGCCGACCCTCGTCCAGGCGGCCGGGGCCAGTGGTCTGCTGATCGCCCTCGCCTTCCCGCTCAGCATCGGCATCGGGGTGTGGCTGGGGCGAAGGGCCAGCCGGATTAACCCGCCCGGCATCGCCGCCGGGCTGATCGCGCCGGGCAGCCTGGCACTGGCGCTGCCCGCCTTCGTCGTCGGCGCGGCCCTGATCGGCGGTGCGATCGCGCTCTCGCTGGCCACCGACCGCGCCGTCCTCATCCCGTTCTCCGGCTTCCAGACGGGCTGGGGCCTTCTCCTGCCCGTCCTTGCGCTGGCAATCCGCCCAACGTTCCAGCTTGCGCAGTTCACGGCCGGCCTGCTGGCGGCCGAGGCCGGCAAGCCCTACGCGCGCGCGGCGCGCAGCCTTGGTTTTGATGATCAGGCGTTGCGCGGGCGGCTGCTTTTCCGCAACATCCTTCTGCCCGTGCTGGCGCAGGCCGGCAATCTCTTTCGGCTGATCGTGGCCGAGCTCGTCGTCGTCGAGTGGCTGTTTGACTGGCCCGGCGTCGGGCGCCTGCTCGCCAACGCCCTGATCCCGGCCCGGCTCTCAAACGCCGCCGGCGAGACCCCGCTCTTCCTCCACGCGCCGCTTCTGGCCGGCCTCGCCGTCGTGTTTGCAGCCCTCTTTTTTACGTTTGACACACTCGCCCATTTTCTGGCGCGGCGCGTTGATCCGCGGGTGGCCGCCCCACCCTCACCATGAGCACCGGGCGCAACCTTCCCCTGCGCATCGGCGCGATGCTGGTGGCGCTGGCGGCCCTGATCGCCTTGATCGGCCCGCTCATCGCCCCGCGCGATCCGCTTGTCTTCAACTACGTCGCCTTCGCCGGTGACAGCGTGCTCAAGCCGCCCTTTGCCCCCTTCGCCGCCCCGGACTTCCCCCTCGGCAGTGACCCGTTCGGCCGCGACATGCTCAGCCAGCTGCTGTGGGCGATCCGCCCAACGCTCGTTTTTATGTCGCTGGTGGCGGGCCTGCGCATGTTGCTCGGGGCCGCCATCGGCGCGCTGGCCGGCTGGTCGGATGGACGCGCCGGTCGCCTGGCCGATCTGGCCATCCGCATCGCACTGGTCGCCCCCACCCTGCTCGTCGCGCTCGCGACGATCGCGGCCCTGGCCGGCCGGCTCTCCGCCGCCGCCTTTGTGATCGGGCTGGTCGTCACCGCGTGGGCCGAACCGGCCCGCCTCTTCCGCGAGGAAATGGCCCTCACGCGCGCGCAGGCCTTCATCGAGGCGGGGCGCGCCATTGGCCTGAGCGAAGGCGAGCTGCTGCGTCGTCACGGTTGGCGTCAGCTCACCCCGCTGATCTGGCAGACCCTGGCCTTCGAGATGGCCAACACCCTGATGAGCATCGCCGCGCTCGGCTTCCTCGGTTACTACATCGGCGGCATCCAGTGGATCATGGTGAGTGACTTCACGGCCCGGCGGATCAGCGGCGCGCCCGAGCTCGGGCAGATGCTGGGCGTCGCAGCCGCCTCCGAGCTGCGCGCCACGCCGTGGGCGCTGCTGCTGATTGGCGGGGTGGTCGCCGCCATAACGCTCGGCTTCAACCTGCTCGGTGAGGGCCTGCGGCGCCGCGCGGAGGCGCTGCGCCGCTCGAACGGTGCCGTCGCCGCGTTTGTCGAGACCCAGCTCACCGAACGTCTGCGCCGACAGGCGGCCAACGCTTCGGCGCGCCGACGCCTGCGCCTGCGAATCGGGATCGCGCTGGGCGCGTTGGCGCTGATCGTCGCCGGCCTGCTGCTGGCGGATGCCCGCGCCAGGGCCGGGCGTCAGCTCGCACTGCCCGTGCCGGGCGGTCAGTTCTGGTCCGGGGAACGGCGCGATCCCTCCGGAACGCTGACCAGCCCGCTGCGCCTGCCCGCCGTGGGCGCGCCGCGCCAGATTCATCAGGGCGCACAACCGTGGGCGGGGGGGCCCGCGCTGGATGACCGCGGCCGCATCCTCTTGCCTGGCGCACAGGGCCGCGTGGTCGCGCTGGACGCGGCCGGCAAAACGCTGTGGGAGACCGTGATTGGCAAACCGCTGGTCGGCGCGCCGGCCTTCAGCCAGAGCGGCGCGATCTTCGTCCTCGACCGCGAAGGCGGCGTGACGACGCTGAGCAGCACCGGCGACATTCAGCAGCGCTACGCGCCGCCCGCCCCGCGCGAGCCGCTCGGCCCGGGTGTCGTCAGCGCCGATGGCGTCTTCTTCTACGCCGTCGATGGCGAGCTGTTCGCCATCGCGGGGGGCCGCCAGCGCTGGCGCGCGCCCATCCCCTACACGTTCTTCTCGCCCACCCCGCGCCTGAGCGCCGACGGCCGCACGGTCTTCTTCAAGGACATGGGCTTCGATGCCACCACAGGTCAAACGCTCATTGCCGAGTCGGCGCCGTATCTCGATCAGTTCGTCATCGGCGCGGACGGGGTCGCGTACCTGTACTCGGACACCGCCCTGCTCGCCTTCGAGCGCGGCGAGCAGCTCACCTTCCGCCCCCGCGCGAAGCTGGCCGTGTCACGCCAACTGCCGCAGGCGCCTCAGGACCTCGGCGTGACCGCCGCCGGCCGGCTGTGGCTGTCCATCGGCGGTCCGTTCAACAACAACCAGACCCTGGGCGCCTTTGACGCCACGAGCGGCGCGTTCGGCGGATCCACCACCCTTGCCCTGCGGGGCGGGCGCGTCGTCGCCGTCGACGCCGACGGCGTGCTCGTCACCTGTGGGCAGGCTCAGGCCGGTGCGGTCTGCACGGGCGTGCGGCCCGGCGCGGCGGAGCCGGAGTGGCAAGTGACCGTTGGCCCGTTTGTGCCCGTCGGCGCGGCGCTCGGCCCGGCCGGCTTGATCGTCACCGGCAATGGCGGCGAGGTCTTCGTCATCCCGCCGGCCGGCCTACAATGACGGCATGCCATCGCTGCGCGTCAACGGCTTCACCCTGAACTACGAATGGCGGGGTCAGGAACACGGCGAGCCCGTGATCCTGAACAACGGCATTTTCATGAACACGCGCTCGTGGGCGTACCAACTTGCCGCGTTGGCGAGACGCTACCGCGTGCTGTGCTACGACATGCGCGGTCAGGGCGCCAGCGAGCACCCGGAAGGCGAGTACAGCATGGACCTGCACGCCGACGACCTCGCCGCGCTCATGGACGCGCTCGGGGTGCCGGACGCGCACATGGTCGGCACGAGCTACGGCGGCTCGCTCAGCCTGGTGATGGGCCTGCGCCATCCAGCGCGCACGCGCAGCGCGATGGCGATCTGCTCGATTGCCCGGCCAAACCCGCTCGCCAATGCGATCTTTGACCGCTGGCAGATCGCGGCCGAGCTGGGGGATGGCGAACGCTTCTTTCAGCTGGTCTACGCGGATGTGTATTCCGGGCGTTTTCTGTCCGAGCGCGCCGACCTTCTGCCCGCCGCGCGCGAGCGCTACGCCACGCTCGACCTCGCCGCCGCACAACGGTTGCTGGCTTGCTTCCGGCGTTACGACATCCACGCGGCCCTGCCGGGCATGACCCGGCCCACCTGCGTCGTCGCCGCCGAGCGCGATGCGCTGAAGACGCCCGAACACGTCGCGGAGGTCCATCGCCTGACCCCGGGCTCGGAGTTCCACATCATTCCAGAGGCCGGGCACGTCGCCGTCATCGAGCGACCGAACGAAGTGAACACGCTGATCCTCGGCTGGCTCGCGCGGAACGCGGTATAATCGCCTTCCTCGGTCTCCTAGCTCAGTTGGTTAGAGCGCACGGTTCACATCCGTGAGGTCACAGGTTCGAGCCCTGTGGAGACCATCGGCGGCGCGGGAAACCGCGCCCCGTTCATTTTTCGGCATGAGCGACGATGCGTCCGGCCTGATGCTCCTCGTCACCGCCGTCTGGCTGGTGGGCGTCGGCGTCGCCTTTTACGTCACCCGGGTCGGTGCGCTGCGCCGCCTCGATGCGTCGCTGGTCGGCACCTCGATACGCGAAACGCTGACCTTTGCCTACTGCGTCGCGCTCCCGGTCGTGCTGGTGATGGCCGGCGTGATCAGCCGCGACCGCCTCGGCCTGCCCACGCTCGAAACCCCCGACGCCGCACTCGACCTCGTACGCGGGATGGGCTGGGGCGTGGCCGCCACCGGCGCGGCCCTGATCAGCCTGTGGCTCGGCGTCTCGCCGCTCGGCGCGCGGCTGCCCGCCGCGACCTGGACGGCGGTGCGGGATGCCGGCTACCTCGAACCGCTGTGGATGCTGCTGCGCACCGCCCCCGCCGCGCTGCTCAACGATGACGGCATCGGTGCGCTGATCGGCATGGCCGGCGGCATCGTCCTCTTCGCCGCGCTCGGCCGCTTCGAGCGCCCGCGCACCGAAGCGCGGCTCGGTCAGCTGGCCGTCGATCTCGCCACCACCCTCGTCAGCGCCCTGCTCTTTCTTGCCACGCACAACCTCCTGATCATGATTTTCGCCCATGCAGCGCTGCGGGTCGCCGCCGGGCTGCGCAGGCCGACCCTATAATCCCCGCGATGAAGCGCGTGGAAGTGGCGTCCAGCGTGATTCGCGCCGCGGGCTATGATCCGCACACCAAAACGCTCGAAGTCGAGCTGCTCGATGGGCACGTGTATGTCTACCGCGGCGTGCCCGCGGTGGTGTATCGCGACCTGATGAACGCCGCCTCGGTGGGCCAGTATTTCGCCCACTTCATCAAGACCACCTACCCCTGCACGCGCGTGGAGTGACCATGACGGATGTTTCGCGGATCGCCGACTTTGCCACCCTGCTGATCGACAATGTGTCGCGCGTGATCGTCGGAAAGCGCCCCGCCCTCGAGCTGCTCACGGTGGCCCTGCTGTGCGATGGCCACGTCCTGATCGAGGATGTGCCCGGCGTGGGCAAGACCATGCTCGCGCGGGCGATGGCGACCAGCATGGGCGGCAGCTTCAAGCGCCTGCAGTGCACGCCCGATCTGCTGCCCAACGATGTGACGGGGGTCTCCGTCTTCAACCAGGCCGGCGCCCGTTTCGAGTTCCGGCCCGGCCCGGTCTTCGTCAACGTGCTGCTCGCCGACGAGATCAACCGGGCCACACCGCGCACGCAGGCGGCACTGCTGGAGGCCATGCAGGAGCGGCAGGTCACGCTGGATGGCGAGACCCGCCCGCTGCCGCGCCCCTTCCTCGTCCTGGCCACCGAGAACCCGGTCGAGTTCGAGGGCACCTTCCCGCTGCCCGAGGCGCAACTGGATCGCTTTCTGATGCGGATCGGGCTGGGTTATCCCAGCGCCGAAGACGAGAAGGCGCTGCTGCGCGCGCTGCGCCGGGAGCACCCCATCGATACGTTGGACGCCGTCACCGATGCCGAAGCGCTGTTGTCCGCGCAGCGCCTGGTGTGGGATGTGCACCTCGACGAAACCCTCGAGGACTACCTCATTCGCCTGGTCACGGCCACCCGCAGCCATGCGGACCTGACCCTGGGCGCGAGTCCCCGCGCCAGCCTGGCGCTCGCCCGCGCGGCCCGCGCGCTGGCTGCCGTGCGAGGCCGCGACCACGTCCTTCCGGACGACCTCAAGGCGCTCGCCCCGCACGTGCTCGCCCACCGCCTGATCGTGCGGCCGGAGTCCGAGCTGCGCGGGCGCAATGCGCGGGGCATCGTCGCACAACTATTGGAGTCCACACCGCTCGCGTTGTAGGTGCGCCGGGCATGCGCCTCTTTCTGCCGCTGCTGATCGCGCTCGCCGTGCTGGCGGCGTTTTTCCGCGACGATGCGCTGCTGACCCTGGGGTATTTTGTCATCGCGGTGATCATCGTCGGCGGGCTGTGGTCGCGCCGGGCAGTGCACCAGCTGTCCTGCGAGCGCGAGCTCGCCCCGCGCGCCTTCATCGGCGATCGCCTGCCGATGCGGCTGCGGCTGACCAACCGCAGCCGCCTGCCCATCCCCTGGCTGACCGCCGAGGATGGCATCCCGTCCGAGCTGATCTTCAGCGCGCCGACCCGCGCCGCGCTTTGGCTGGCCCCGCGCGAGCACACCGAGTTCAGCGCCGAGATACAACCCGCAAAACGGGGATTCTACACCCTTGGCCCGCTTCGGCTGCGCAGCGGCGACCTGTTCGGGCTGGGCGGCGAGGCCGCCCATCATGACGGCCTGTCGACCCTGACCGTGCTGCCGCGCATCGTCCCGCTGCGCGCGCTGGGGCTGCCCGCGCGTGCGCCGCTCGGCGCATTGCGTCACCGCGAGCCCATCTTCGAGGATCCGTCGCGGCCGCGGGGCAAGCGCGCCTACGTGCGCGGGGATTCGCCGCGCAAGGTGGACTGGAAAGCCACGGCCGCGACCGGGGTGCTTCAATCGCGGCTGTTCGAGCCCTCGGTGTCGATGGACGTCGTACTTGCGCTTGACCTGCGCGAGACCGGCTACCCCGAACGCGAGCGTTACGCGGCCAGCGAGCTGGGCATCGTCGTGGCCGCCTCGATGGCCGCCTGGGCGAGCGCGGCCGGGCAGGCGGTTGGCCTGCTGTGCAACGGTCTGGATGCCGCCGCGGGGTCGCGCGAGCTGGCCAGCCTGCTGCCGCGCAAGGGCCGCCCCGCGCTGACCGCCCTGCTGGAGGCGCTCGGCCGCGCCCAGTTTGCCGCCGGGCGCGAGCTCACCACCTCTCGCCCGCTCACGCGGGTGCTGGATGAGGACGCCATTCACCTGCCCTGGGGCACGGCGCTGGTCGTCATCTGCGGGCAGGTCGAGGATGCGCTGCTCGTCCGTCTGCGCCGTCTGAGTGAAGCAGGGTTGAACATCACCGTTGTGCTGGCCGCCCGCCTTCCCGACGACGCCTTTGGGGCGCTGCGCGCCCGGGCCCGACGCTTTGGCATCGAGGTCTGGCAGGCCATGGACAACAATGCCCTTTTCGAGGTGCGCGCGTGAAGGCGCCGGCCGGGCTCTCCAGCGCCGTCGGGGCGCTCGCTGCGACCCTGCTCGCCACCACCGTCGCCGCTGCCCTGCTCGACATCCTCGGTCTGGTCGTTCCGGGGTCGGCAGAAGGTTATGTGATTCCGTTGTGCTTCGGCGCGGCGCTGGTCGGCGGGATCATCACCCGCGCCGCGCGCGCCCACGATGCCCTGAGCGGGGCGTGGCTGCGCCAGCGCCTGCCGGAGATCCTCGGCCTGGCACTGGTCGCGCGCCTGGCCGGATGGCTGTGGCACCTCGCCACCAACCCCGCCGCCGAAGCCGGCCTGGACGCCTTTGCATCGTGGGGGGAGGCGTGGCGCTGGGTGGGCGGCGGCCACGTCGGCGTGGCCGTGCTGTGCGCGCTGGCAGCCTGGTATTCGGCCGGCATGCTGGCGTCGGCGCTGCAGACGCTGGAGCCGAACGCCGAGACGCTGGCGCTCGAACACGAAAGCGGCGTCAACACCGACCGATCCGCGACCCGTGACCGCCTGGTGGATACGCTGCTCGCGTTGGGCGTCGTGGTGACCGGGCTCACCACGCTGGCACGGCTGGCGAGCGGCGGGGCGATCAACAATGTCTGGCGCATCGTCCTGTATTTCGCGCTGACCTTTGTGCTGCTGGCGCAATCGCGCTTTGCGCTGCTGCGCGCGCAGTGGGCGCGCGCCGGGATGTCCGTGCGGCCCGGCCTGGCCGGGCGCTGGGCGGCCATTGCGCTGGTCCTGCTGGTCGCGCTCGGGATCGGCGTGCTTCCGCTCTCCACACGTTATGCGCGCGATTTGCTTCTGGCGGCGAACTGGGTGCTCAACCTGGTTGTGTTCGTGATCGGGCTGGTGGGCTGGCTGTTCGTGGCCGCGCTCTCTGCGCTGGTCTCCGCCATCGCCGCGCTGCTGCTGCCGGGTGGCGGTCGCGGCACGCCGCCGGTGGGCCCGCCCCCCGTCTTTCCGGCCGCGGAGGCGGCCCGCACGGCCAACATGCCGCTGGACCTGCGCCCCATCGCCTTTGTCGTGCTGATCGGGGGCAGCCTGCTCTTCGTCCTCCACCGATTGTGGACGGCGCGGAAGGAGATCATGCGTTTTGCAGGCCGCAGCCGGGCCGGTCTGCGGCTGCTCACGGCGCTCCGGGCCGTGCGGCGTGCCCTGCGCGGTGGCGACACCCG
>JAIBCK010000003.1 GCA_019694215.1 Thermoflexales bacterium | reverse complement strand
CCGTGCTCGCGCCGATTCCATCAGCCTGCGTCATCTGGCTGACCTGTATCGCGCCGGTGCCGCTGCCGATATCCGTATACACAAGGGTCCATTGCCCACCAACGCCATTCGAGATCGTCTCCAGGGCTGCAATCCCATCATATACGTCCGCCATGTAGCGGCCCTGATACGTCATCGTCAGCGCCGGAAGCGCGGTCCCGGCCGCGTCCTTTTGCGTGATCGATGTCAGCGTCGACTTGCTACGCGTGTCGATGTAGCTGATGAAGCTGCGCGTAAATGAATACTGGCGCAACAGAACGCCCTCTCCATACACCTGAACGCCTTCAAGGAACCGTGCGCCCTGGATGCCAGCGCCGTCGGCAGGTCAAGAAGAATTGCTGGGCTGTCTGTCCCGTCGGCATCGATATGCAGGGTCCCGGTGATTCGATCGCCCTCTTGCGCCAACCGGGGTTCGAACGTCAAGCTGGCCCGCAAGAACCCGGGCGCGCCGCCCTTCTCCGCCGGGGCCGCCAACAGCGCGCTGCGCTCCGGCACCAGGGCCGCTGCCCGGGCGATGTGTGGCGATACTGAGAGGAGCGACTGAGTAGCAATTGCGAGCGTGAGCAAAACGCGCGTGCCAGGGCATTCCATGGGTCTCCTGGTGCCCGCGCGCATATGCGCGCAAGGCCCCTTGCACAGCTTACGTTACCCCCCCTCCACTCCTGTCACTGGCCACCTGGCTAACAAGAGTTAGCCAGGTGGCCAGTCCCTCCGGTTCGTTTTGCAGCCGACACGGGTCAGATCGACAGCCCCGCGGCCCATGGCCGGGTCATGTGACGAAACGCGCCGGTGCTGCGAGATCGGCCGTTTTGCGAACGACCCGCTGCCCTGCGTTGCGTCCACCTCTGTGGCAATCCACCTAGATCACGCCCAGCGCGTCGAGCTTTTCCTTCGGCGCGACGCCGTCCTTCCAGCCGCGGGCCTTGTAGTACTCGTCGAGCATCGCATCCAGCTCGCAGACCTGGCCTTCGCTGCCCTTCATGGTCGAGGGCTCGGCGGTGAAGCGCTTCGGCAGGGTGTCGCTCCCCGCGCCGAAACCGGCTTCGTTGTTGTACTTGCGCTCCAGGTTGTAGATGCGCTCGCCCGTGTTCAGCACATCCTGCGCCGTGAACGGCACACCCACGATGGCGGCGTACTGCGCCGCATACTCGTCGGCGCCCATCGCAAAGGCGCTGAACTTGCACAGGTCCATGCTGTCCGAGAACGCATGCACGTCCTGGAAAATCTTGGTCACTTCGCCCTTGCCCTTCCACGCCAGCGGATCGAGCTTGAGCGAGCCAAACGGCATCACGCCCAGCTCGGCGGCCGGCGTGTAGGCGCGCAGGTGGCAGGCACCGCGGTTCGAGGTGGCGTAGGCGATGCCCATGCCCTTCAGGCCGCGCGGGTCATAAGCCGGGATGCCCTGGCCCTTGACCGTCATGGCGAGCTCCGGGTGGCCGAAGTGGCGGGCGGTCGGCTCGGCGCCATCCGCCATCACTGCACCCAGGCCCTCGCGGAAGGCGATGGCCTTGGCCGCGCCGGTCATGCCCATGATGTCGCCCCACGCCAGCTTGCCGTCCTTGCCGGTGAAGCCGCGCTCGGAGGCCTCCATCCAAATCGAGATCGGGTGCCCAACTTCGATGGCATCCATGCCATAGTCGTTGCACAGGTCGATCATCTTGGCGACCGTGTTGATGTCGTTGTTGCCGCAGTTCGCACCCACCGACCAGGCGGGCTCGTACTCGACGCTCTCCATCCGCAGGCCCTTCCACGGCCCTTCCTTGACCTCGACCTCCTTCTTGCAGGCCACCGGGCAGGCATGGCAGGTCGGGTTGTTGACAAGAATATTGTCATTGACGAACTCGCCGCTGATCTTCTCGGCATCGGGACCAAAGGCCGTCAGTGTGCTGTTCTTGGCCGGCAGCGCTCCGATGCTGTTGGTGATGTTCATCAGCACGTTGGTGCCGTATACCGAGAGACCGCCCTTGCGCGGGCTGGTGATGTTCTGCTCGGCCATGATGTTCTTCAACGCAACGTTGTGCGCTTCCTTCCAGCCATCCCGATCCGCGGCCTTCACCATCTTCTTCTCGGCCTTGATCACGATTGCCTTGAGGTTTTTGCTGCCGCCCACGCAGCCGGTGCCACCGCGGCCGCTGGCGCGGTCGTTCTCGTTCACCCAGCAGGCAAAGCGCACCAGATGCTCGCCGGCCTGGCCAATCGCGATGACCGTGAGGTCCTTCTCGCCATAGAGACCCTTGAAATGCTTGACCGTGTCATGCACGCCCTTGCCCCAGACCTCGCTGGCATCCTTGATCTCGATCACGCCATCGTGCACATAGGCATACACGGGCTTGGCCGCCTTGCCGGTCACAACCAGGCCATCGAAGCCCGACCAGCGCAAGCGGGCCGCCGACCAGCCGCCATGGTGGCTATCGGTCACGGTGCCGGTAAGGGGCGACTTGGTGACGATCGCCATACGGCCGCTCATGTTGGCTTCGCTTCCCGTGAGGGGGCCATTCATGAAGCACAGCACGTTGGCCGGGCCGAGGGGATCCACTTTCGGGCCTGCCTCATAGCAGTACCGCACGCCCAGACCACGACCACCGATGTACTTGCGCGCCCAGTTTTCGGGGATCGGCTTGTACTCGACCTTTCCGGCCGTGAGGTCAATGTGGCCAACATGGTTGGCATAACCACCGAGATTCATGACTCCATCCTCCATAGGAAACAGGCGACCACGGTCGTCTCACGCCGAAGCCGCCCTGCGACGGGTACGTTCACGGGCATTCTAGGACGATCCGCCGACTTGGCAAGTTGCGATCTCGGCTACCGTGTTAACTTGTCATAGCGCACTATGACAAGTGATTGCATCCGGGGCTCGCTCAGCGGCCGGGCGGGAAAATGGACAACTCGTCTCCGTTGTGCACTGCCGCCTCAAAACCGCCGGCGTATTCGAGCTCCCGGCCATTCAGCAGCACGCGCCAACCGTAGCGGGGAAGGTAGGACGGCCGCACCTCGACCCAGCTGCTGTGCGACGGCTGGTCAGAGCGCCACACCCTTTCGAGGGCCTCGGCGCGGGCAGCGGGGAAGTAGTTGAAGAACTTGCGCAGCGCGCTGCGGGCGGGCGCGCCTTCCTCGGTGCAGATGGTCAGCGATGTGCGCTCGACGAGCGGACGCAGGCGGCCGAAGGTCGTGCAGTGCAATTCCGCCGCGCCGCGGGTCAGATCGACGGCGATGCGATAACCAAACGTCATCAGATGCAGCTGTGCGCTGAGGTAGCGGCTCCACGCCGACATCGCAGCCGCAATCACGGGACCGCTCAGCCCGGCTTCGCCCATCTGCGTGGCAAACGCGCTCAACATCAGCCCGATCGAGCCCGTGATCCAGGTCTCGGGGGTGTGAATCTGGCGCGGCCCATGCGCCGCATGGTACTTGCCCGCCTTGAAGAGATACAGCGCAAACTCGTCACTGCGGTCAAAGGCAAGCGTGCGGCTGAGCCATACGGCAAAGAAGCGGCGTCGCTCTTCGAGGTGCGCGGCATCCACGCGCTGCTCCCAGCCCAGCACGGCGGCGGTCTCGGGGAAATGGCTGAGGTAGTCGTAGGTGCCGGCGACGGTCTCGGGCGCGCGGCGCAGCAGTGGTTCCACGGAGGGCATCGTGGCGCGCAGCGCGGCGTCGTCGACCTGGCAGAAGCGCAGCATGCGCTGCCACTCCTCGCGCGGGTCGGCCATGAGGTCATCGATTTCGAGCGATGCGGGAGTGAGGGAGGTAGGCTGAATCATGGGCGCTCCTTCAAGGTGCTGCGGGGCAGGATAGCATCCTTTGCCGCGGGCGGATAGGCCCTCACTCGGCTAAAATAGCGCCTTCATGTTGCAGGCATCGCCGGGCAGTCGCGCGGCCAGCCCCACCGCGCCCGCCGGCCGCCGACGCGACCGGATCCTCGGCACCACCCGCCGCGCCCTCGCGCTTCTCCTCGTCCTCGTCATCGCAGGGCTACTGCGCTTCTACAACCTGAACTGGGATGAGGGCCTGCACCTGCACCCAGACGAGCGCTACGTCGCATATCTTGCCACGCTGATCAAGCCCGTGCGGACGACGGACGCGTATTTCGACTCGGGCAATTCGCCGCTCAATCCGTTCAACACGGACTGGGGCAGCCGCTACGTGTACGGCACCCTGCCCCTCTTCGGCCCGCGCTATGTGGCCGAGCTCCTTGACCGGGGTTGTGGCCCGCAGGCCATCCCCGTGCTCAAGGCCATCAACGTCGCGCTTCTCGGCCCGACCGGGGAACGCTGCAGCACGGGCACGATGACGGGCTTCGACGGCATCAACCTGGTTGGCCGGGCCTGGTCGGCGGTCATGGACCTGCTCTCCATCGCGATGCTGTATGCCATCGCGCGGCGGCTATTCAACTGGCGGATCGGCATTCTGGCAGCGTCGTTGAGCGCGTTGGCCGTGCTGCAGATTCAGCAGGCGCACTTCTTCACCGTCGACGCCACCGCCAATTTCTTCGTTCACCTCAGCCTCTACTTCTGCGTCAACATGGTGCTCGCTGCGCGGGCGACATCGTCATCCGGGCGCGGGGTGCGCTTCCCCCATCTGGCGGTCAACGCGATCCTGGCAGGGATCGCCGCCGGCTGCGGCATCGCCAGCAAGATCAGTGTCTGGCCGCTGGTGCCGATGATCGTGCTGAGCATCGGGCTTCATCTTGCCCGTGACCGGCGCAGCGTGCGGCGGGGCCTTCTCGCCAGTGTCTCGGCCCTGCTGCTGGCCGGGCTTGGAACGTTCCTGGCGTTCCGGGTGGCGCAGCCGTATTCGTTCGTCGGCACGAGCACCGCCGAGTTCATGAGCACGCTCCAGGCATGCCTGATCCAGTCGAGCACCGGCAGCCTGATCGGCCGCGTATGCGAGGCCGCGCTCGGACTGCCCACCGCGCTGCGCGCGCTGTTCGTGCCCAGCGCGCGCTGGGTGGAGAACCTCGGGCTGGCCAGCATGTTCGTGAACGGCACCGTCGACGTGCCGTTTGGGCATCAGTGGGCCAACCGGGCCGGGATCACCTTTCCGCTCACCAACCTGGTCTTCTGGGGGATGGGCATCCCGCTTGGGTTGAGTGCGATCGTTGGGCTCTTCTACGGCCTGCGTCAGATCCTGCAAGGCCGTCGCTGGTGGGCGTATGCCATCCCGGTGATCTGGGTGGGCGCGTATTTCCTGTATCAGAGCACGCAGTTCACCAAGTCGATGCGCTATCTGCTGCCCATCTACCCGCTCGCGTGTTTGCTGGCGGCGGTGGCGCTGACGCGCCTGCCGACGGTGCGGCGGCTCAACTTGCGGGCGCTTGCCATCGCTGGCGTGGTCGGGCTGACGCTGGTCTGGTCGGCGGCGTTCATGCAGATCTACGGCGCGCCGATCACGCGCGCCACGGCCTCACGCTGGATCTACGCCAATGTCCCCACGGCAGTGACGTTGTCATACACCGAGGACGGGCAGCGCAAAACCGAACAACTTCCCATGCAGGCCTTCAAGACGAGCTTCGGCCTGCCACAGATCTTCTGGATCACCCCACCCCGCTCGACGCTTTCCGGCACGCGCCAGGACATGCGCGTGACCTTCAACCATGTCTCGGGCGAGGCCCTGGTCGCACACCGCATCGTGGACAACCGGGATGGGGGCGGCGAGATCAGCCTGAACGTGCAGACCACGCTCAACCGGGACAACCCCAGCCTGGCGCTGGGCGACCTGACGATTCAGCCCGGGCACGAGTACTACGTCGAGGTGTATCAGCTTGGCGGCCCCGGCCTGAGCGCACGCGCCAGTGTCGTCGCCAACGAGCAGTGGGACGACCCGCTGCCGCAGGCAGTCGACAACCAGTATGGCTTCAGCACGCACTACCTGAAGCTGAGCAGCAGCAATGACGGGCAGATGCAGCCGTACAACGAGGACGTGCCACCCATGCCCGGCCAACCGGGAAAACTGGCCGACCTCGAGGCCTGGCTGGATGAGGCCGACTACATCGTCCTTTCTTCGAATCGCATCTACGCCTCGGTGGCGCGCCTGCCGCTGCGCTTTCCGCTCACCACGGAATACTACCGGGCCCTCTTCGCCGGCGATCTCGGATTTGAGCTCGCGGCCGATATCAGCTCCTTCCCACGCCTGGGCGACTGGGCGTTCAACTCGCAGGAGATGCCGCAGCCGCTCACCCGCGCGGCGACGACGGCCGGTGCCGCACAACGTTTTGTGCCCTACCCGACCGCCGAGGAGGCCTTCTCGGTCTACGACCACCCCCGCGTGTTGATCTTCCGCAAGACCGGGCGCTACTCGCGCGCGCTCGTGGACACCGCGCTCGGGGCCATCGATGTGACCGACACCGTCGTGCAGAGCCCGCTCATGGCCGTCAACTCACCGCACGGCATGCAGATGGATGACACTACGGCGGCGGCCCAGGCGGCCGGTGGGACCTGGGCGGCGCTCTTCCCGCCGGACTCGCCGCTCAACCAGTCCCAAACCCTCGCGTTGCTGGCCTGGCTGATCGCGATCGAGCTGGCGGGGCTGGCGGCTTTCCCGCTGCTCGCGGCTGCCTTTCGCCGCCCGGATGGCAGCCCGGCGCTGGCGGATGGGGGCTATGCGTTTGCCAAAATCTTCGGCCTGCTGCTGGTTGCGATCGTGGTGTGGTGGACTGGAAGCATCAAGCTCCTCCCGGTCACGGGTGAGCTCATTCGCGCGGCGTTTGCGGGTCTGCTCGTCGCGGGCGCCCTCACCGCGTGGCGCACGCGCCGGGCGCTTCGCGCACTCGTGCGCGAGCGGCGGCCGGCCCTCATCGTCGCCGAGCTGGTGTTTCTTTTCGGGTTTCTCGCCTTTGCGCTCATTCGGGCCGGCAACCCGGATCTGTGGCACCCCTCGTTTGGCGGCGAGAAGCCCATGGACCTCGCCTTCCTGAACGCCACGCTCAAGTCGACGTCCTTCCCGCCCTACGACCCGTGGTATGCGGGTGGCACGCTCAACTACTACTACTTCGGGTTTGTCCTCATAGGGCTACCCCTCAAAGCGTTGGGCATCTCAACCGATGTCGGCTATAACCTGGCGATCGCCGCCCTGTATGGCATGACGGCGATGGCCGCCTACGGTGCCGCGCTCTCGCTCAGCGCAGGCCTGCGCGCCCCGACGCGAGATGGCCTGCCGCGCGGCGCGATCCTGGCTGGCGTCTTCGCCAGCGTGCTCGTCGTCGGGCTGGGCAACCTCGACGCGCTGAGCGTGCTGTTCGGCAACTGGACGAACATGGGCGGTCCGCCCGAGACGCCCGCCCTGCAGCGCCTCGTGAATGGCTTCGGGACGTGGCTGACACAGGGCCCGGCCAATTTCGGCTGGCAACACTACTGGAACCCGACCCGTCTCACGGCGCGTGCGGAGTACCCCGTCGATGCGCTGCCCATCGCAGAGTTTCCGCTGTTCACCTTTTTGTATGGCGATCTGCACGCGCACATGATGGCGATGCCACTCATGCTCAGCGCGATCGGGCTGGCGGCCGGGCTTGCGCGCGGCGCGCGCCGGGCAGGGGCGATCACGCTGGCGGCGCTGCTGGTGGGCGCGCTGTGGCCGACCAATACCTGGGATTATCCGTTGGGCGCCGTGCTCTGCGTTGCCGCGCTCGGCGTCGCGCGGCTTGCAGAGGCGAATGCTGGCGAACGGCGGATGGCGCTGCTCAGGGCCATACCGACCATCATCGCCTTCGCCGTTCTCAGCCGCGCCTTCTTCATCCCCTACCTCGAGGCCTATGGCTCGGCCTACAACAGCATCGAGCCGTGGCTGGGCGAGCGCACGCCGTTGTGGCCGTATCTCATGGTCTACGGCCTGTTCGCGACGCCGCTCCTCTTCGTCGGCTTGGTAGGCATCGTCCGCCGCTGGGCAGGCGCATCGCGATGGTTGCGGGCATTCTGGCTCGGGCTGGGCGCGGGGGCCAGCCTCAGCGCCTGCCTGCTCGCGCTGGCCGGCGTCGAGGTGGCGCTGCTCGCGCTGCCCCTGATCGCCCTCGCCGTCGCGCGCATGCTGGCCGATGACGAGCCGGTGCTGGCGCGCGGCACGTGGGCGCTCGTTGCGGGCGCCTTTGCGCTGACGCTGTTTGTCGAGTTCTTTGCCCTGCGCGGCGATATCGGGCGGATGAACACCGTGTTCAAGTTTTACATCCAGGCCTGGCTTGTGCTGGGGGTCGCGACGGCGACGCTGGTCGCTGATGCGCTGGCCACTGCGCCCGCTCCGCGCCCGCGCCGAGCCGCGCCGTGGCGCACCGCCGCCGCGATGGTGTGTGCGTTCGCGATCTTCCTGGCTGCCTTGTATCCCGCCTTCGCGATTCCCGCGAAGATCGGCGACCGGTTCAACGCGCAGGCACCGGCCGGCTTGGATGGCGCGGCCTACATGCAGACGGCCATCCGCGCAGACGGCCCCAACTTTGACCGTGTCTTCCCGCTGAACGACGACTACGAAGCCATTCAATGGATGCGCAGTCATGTGGTCGGCAGCCCGGTGATTCTCGAGGGCAACACCGGTCCCTTCTTGTATCGCTGGGGCAGCCGCTTCTCGGTGTATACAGGCCTCCCCACCGTCCTCGGCTGGGAGTGGCACGAGCGTCAGCAGCGGGGTGCCCTGCCCGACCGGCTGGTCTTTGACCGTGAGCGTGACATCACCGAGTTCTATGAGACCGTGGAACTCGGCCGGGCCCTGGTCGTCCTGCGCCGCTACAATATCAAGTTTGTGATTCTGGGCGAGCTCGAACGCGCCTATTACGGTGCGCCGGGCCTGGACAAGATTGGCAGGATGGCGGAAGCTGGCTACCTGCGACTGGTCCATGCCAATGAGCGCACGCGCATCTATGCAGTCGTTGAATGATTGACTTCGTCCTTTGGTACCTGTGGATGCAGGCGTTTGGCTTTGCCAGCGTCGGTATCACCCGCCGCTGGTTGGGCGGCCTGCCAGACCGCGGCTACGGCGCGAGCAAGGCGCTGGGCATCCTGCTGGGTGGCTTTGCCTACTGGGCTTGCGTGACGCTGGGCCTGGCGGCCAACAACAGCGGCGCACCGTTGCTCGCGCTGGCCATCGTCGCGTTGGTCAGCGTGCTCGTCCACCTTCGGTCAGGCGAGCGCCTGGCCCTGAACCTGCGGCGCGTCCCTGCCGCGGTGTGGTGGACGGAGGCCGTATTCCTGATCGCCTTTGCGGCATGCGCGCTCTTCCGCAGCTACGTCCCTGAGATCACCGAGGCGGGTGGTGAGAAATACATGGAGTCCATGTTCATCAACGCCATCCTGCGCAGCCCGAGTTTCCCGCCCAACGATGCGTGGCTGTCGGGCTACCCAATCAGCTACTACTACTTCGGCTATGTCCTGCTGGCCATGCTCACCCGCGTCAGCGGCATCGCGCCATCGATCGCGTTCAACCTGGGCGGCGCGATGTTCTTCGCCCTCGCGCTGGTGACAGCGTTCTCGGTTGGCTTCAACCTGTTCGGGCTGCGACTGCGGCATGCGCCGGCGGGCGAGGAGGCGGCACCGCGCCGGGAGACGCGCCCCTACGCCGCGGGCCTTCTCACCGCCATCATGTTGGGGGTGATGGGCAATCTGGGCGGGCTGATGGGCCTGCTGCGCTGCGGAAACACCCTGCCAACCGCGTTCTGGCAATGGCTGGACGTCCGCCAGATTGCCACCAAAACAACCAACGACGTCTGCACGCAGGGGGTGCCAGGCGGGTTCTTCTACAACTGGTGGTGGGACTGGTCGCGCGTGGTGAAGGATCTGTCGGTCACCAGCACAGCGGCCAATCCCCAGCCACAGGAAGTCATCACCGAAACGCCGATCTTCAGCTACATCCTGGGGGACAACCACCCGCATGTGATGGGCCTGCCCTTCACCCTGCTCGCGTTGCTCGTCGCGCTGGCCTATCTCAGCCAGCCCATCCTCAAGCGCGGGCTCGAAGTGGAATTCGGCATCGGCGAAGGCAGGTTGAAAAACATCCCGCTCGAACTCCCCATCGGCAACCTGGGCGAGATCGCGCTCACCGCGATTCTGGCCGGCGGGCTGTCCTTCATGAACACCTGGGACTTCCCGGTGTTTGGCGGGCTGATTGCGCTCGCACTCATCGCCGGACGCGCGCTGCGCCGCGAGAGCCTGTCGCCCGCGGTGCTGTTCAGCCTGGCCGTGTTCGTGATCGGCTACATCCTGTATCTGCCCTTCTATGCCACGTTCGCGTCACAGGCCAAGGGCCTGATGGTCAACCTCCTGAATGGCACCAAGTTCCACCAGTTCTTCCTGATCTTCGCGCCCTTTCTGATCGCCGCGATTGGCTTCGTCATCGCCACCGCTGAGGAATGGCGGTTGGGCGCGGGCCAGCTCCTTGGTCGAGCGGCACGGCTTGGGCTGATTGGTCTTGGCGGTGCGCTGCTGCTCGGCGCCTTGGTCGGCGTGACATCGTCCATGGGCCGGCAGCTTCTGGCGGACATGACGGCAACCGGAAACGCGCAGGGCGTCACCGCGGCGGCCATTCAGCGGCGTTTGACCGAGCGCATCAACCCATTCGATCCGGCCGTAGCCGGGCCATGGACGCCGTTGTTGCTGCTCATTTTGGTATCCGTCTGCGGGGTACTGGCCTGGCGCGTGCTGGGGCCGCGTCTGAGCGGTCTGACACGCAAACACGACTCCGTCGAACAGCTCGACGCCGGCCGAATCTCCCCGCTCCTCTTCGTGCTCTCGCTGTTCATGGTAGGTGCGCTGGTCACGGTCGCCGTCGAGTTCGTCTATCTGCTGGACAACTTCGGCACCCGCATGAACACGGTGTTCAAGTTCTACTTCCAGGGTTGGACGATGTGGGCGGTGGCGGCGGGATTCGCCATCCCCTGGTTGCTGGGCAGCAGACGCTGGCTGACCCGCGGCATTGCCATGGTGGCCCTGCTCTTCGTGGGCTTTGGCCTGCTTTGGCCGGTGTTTGCGGGCAACTCACGCACCGATGGCTATGCCGGGACCCCGACTTTGGATGGGGCCGCGTATCTCACGTCGACGCACCCCGACGATGCGCGGCTGATCGAGTGGATCAACGCCAACGTACAGGGCGCGCCGGTCATCGTCGAGGCACCTGGCAAGGGCTATGCATCCTACACGTATAACGGTCGTATCTCAGCCTTTACCGGGCTTCCGACGCTGCTCGGCTGGGGCGGGCACCAAAGCCAGTGGCGCGGCAACTACACCGTGCCTGGCCAACGCGAGCCACAGATCGAGCGTCTGTATACGCTCGTCAATGACGACAACGAGACGCGCCGCATTCTGCGCCAGTACAACATCGACTATGTCGTGGTTGGCGACGCCGAGCGCGCGCTCTACAAGCCCGAAGGGCTGGCCAAGTTCGACCGTCTGTGCGCCGTCGCCGTCCGCACGGGCAACGCCACACTGTACGCATGCAAGTAACACAATCCCCACCCGCCCGCCTGACCGCCACCTCGCGCCCCGGCCTGCTGGAGCGCCTGACGATCGAACACGGGATCTGGCTTGCGCTCGGCGCGCTGGTCGCCATCACACGGCTGTGGGCGCTCGGTGACAGCCCACTCAGCAACGCCGAGGCGGCCCTGGCCAACGAGGCGTTGGCCCTGGCGCGCGGGCATGCTGCGGCCCCGCTCGATCCCCTGCTTGGCGGCCTGATGGGTGTGCTGTTCGCGGTGTTCTCACCGACCGCCGCGAGCGCGCGCTTCGTGCCCGCGCTGGCCAGCGTGGGCGTGTGTCTGGTGCCTTATCTCTTCCGCGCGAGGATCGGCCGCACTGCCGCGCTGCTCCTGGGCGGCCTTCTGGCGCTGTCGCCGACGCTCTGGTTTCTCGGGCGCCAGGCGGACGGCTCGCTGCTGGCGTGGACGCTCGCGCTGCTGGCATGGGCTTTCGCACAACGCAATCAGCCGCGCGCATCCGGGGCTGCGCTGGGTGCCCTGCTCGCCACCGGGACAGACGCCGTCGTGCCGGTCGTCGTCCTCGTGCTGATCGCCTCGCTCGGCCTGTGGGGCTCGGCATTCCCGCTGGCGCGCGTGCTTCCGGTGGGCCTGGCAGCCTTCGCACTCGGTGCAACGACGCTGCTGTGGAACCTGCCCGGCGCGGCCTCGGCACTGGCCGGCATCGCCGACTATTTCACGGGCTTTGTGCGCAATGGGCCCATGACCGTTGGGCGCGCCATGTTGGGCCTCTTGGTCTATGAATTGGCGATTGTGCTTGGCGCCCTGGCGGAGCTTTTCCTGTCTCGGCAGGCCTATTTGAAAGCCGTAACCGGGGAATGCACAACGCTCGCACTGCGGCCCGGGTGGCTGGTCATGCTTTTCGCGGGCCTCCTGCTCGCTGTGCTCCGCAGTGCGCGCAGTGCTGCCGATATCGCCCCCGTCGCCATCGCCGCGAGCGCAATGACGGCATTGCTTCTGGCGCGCGTGCTGGGTGCGCTGACGGCACAACGGGGATGGCTGTCGGCTGGCATCACGGCCGGGCTGAGCCTGATCTTTCTGCTGGTCGCCGAACTCGGTTTACGCCAGTATGCCGGCCTGGGTGACAACCGCTGGCTGGTGCTGGGCATCCTCGCCCTGTTCATCATCTGCACCGGCGCGATTGCACTGACCTTGAGGCTGAACGGGACCGCAATCGGCCAGGGCGTCATCCTCGCCCTCGCCGTCTTCTTCTCGCTCGGCGCAGTCGGAAAATCGATTGCGCTGACGGTGACGCATCCTGCCAATCCGGCCGAGCCCTGGGTTACCGACGCCATCACCCGGCAGGCCGCTGCGCTGCAGCGCACGGTCGAGGAGCTTGCGACACGCGCTTACGGGGATCCGGCCACGCTGCCCATCGAAATAAGCGAGAAGGCACCTCCGGCCATCCGCTGGGCGCTGCGTGGGCAGATGTACGCCGCCTACGTCTCCCAGCCGCAGGCACCGGCGGCCGCCCTGCTCCCAGGTGACGCGGCGTTCGCCAATGCAAAGGGCTACCTTGCCAACGGTGTTCCGGTTCTTGAAAGGAATAGCCTGAATTCCGTTCGTTGTACTCAGGTGGGCGACAAGATGGATTGCCAGCCCCTTGCACGCTGGATCGTCCTGCGCGAAGCCAGCGAAGATGTTCCGACCCAGTGGACGCTTTATGTGCGTTCTGATATCGCCACCCGCGCCGCCGGCCAGGGTTGGAAATAAACCCCGAGACCCATGACAACAACCACCCGCCCTCTCCCCGCAACCTCCCGAGACAGCGCGACCGCGCCGAGCCTGCTTGATCGCGCCCTGCTCGGGTCGATCAACTGGGAGCAGCTGCTGTATGTGATCCTGATCCTGCTCGCCGTGCTCTCGCGTCTGTATGACCTCGGCGCGCGCGTGATGAGCCACGACGAAAGCCTGCACACCTTCTACTCGTGGAACCTGTCGGTTGGCAAAGGCTTCCAGCACACGCCACTCATGCATGGTCCCTTTCTCTTTCACATCACCGCGCTGAGCTACTTCCTGTTCGGCGATTCGGATTTCACGGCGCGCCTGCCGTATGCCCTCTTTGGCATCGTCCTGGTGGCCCTGCCCTATTTCTTCCGCCGCGAGCTCGGGCGGATCGGCGCCCTGGTCGCTTCCTTCGCGCTGCTGATCTCACCGTCGATCCTGTATCACGCGCGCTACATCCGTCAGGAGGGCACGATCGTGGTGTGGACGACGCTCACGGTGATCTTCGTGTGGCGCTACCTCGAGACCCGTAAGCTGGGCTGGCTGATGGCGCTCGCCGCCGTACTCGCCTTCCACACCACGGACAAGTCGACGTCGTTTCTCAACGTCGCCATGTTCGTTGCCTTTCTGGCCTTCATCGCGCTGATCCAATTTGGCTACAGCAGGAATGGGGCCGGCAATGTCGCGACAGCGCTCAAGTTCGTCGTTGTCATCGCGCTCGCCATGGTCCTGCTGTCGCTGCTGCTTGCACTGCTTGCCCCCGTCCTGGTCAGCGCACTTGGGTTGACAAGCATCGTCACGCAGACCGCCCCTTCGCTGCTGCTCACCTTTGACGGACGCACCATCGTCTTCGGCCTGGTCACGCTGGCCATTGGGGCGGCGGCCGCATACGGGCTGTATCGCCTGCTCACGGCCCGCTTTGGCAAGTGGATCGCAACCATTGGCGAGGAGGCACCGGCCTTCGACGTGCTGGTGGTCATGGTGACGACGACGCTGTTCGCGGGCTCTGCGGCAATCCTGCTGGTGGTCAATCCCATCGTCAAGCTGTTGCGCGGCACCGAGGCGCTCGCGATCAAGACGCTTGGCGAAGTCAGCCAGCTCAGCTTCAACCCCACGGCGCTGACAACGATGTTCGCCCTCACGGTCGCCCTGGGAGCAATCAGCGTTGCGATTGGGCTGGCCTGGGGCTGGCGTCGCTATCTCGGCGTCATCGGCATCTTCCTGGCCATTTGCATCCCGCTCTTCACAACGATGTTCACCAACCTGGCGGGCATCGGGACGGGCTTCGTTGGCCAACTCGGCTACTGGATGGCGCAGCAGGATGTTCAGCGCGGCACGCAGCCCTGGTACTACTACATGCTGCTGGTGCCGCTGTATGAATTCTTCGCGTTGGCTGGTGGGATCGGCGGAATCGTGTTGATCCTCGCCGGGCGAACGTCGCGTCAGGACGACACTCCCGCGCCGGCGGAGCGGGTCACCGAGACCGATGCGCCGCGCGGCATCCTCAGTTTCGGGCCGCTGGAGATCGACGTAAGCGGCTTTGATCGCAACTTTGACTTCCGGCAATGGCTCTCGCCCAGCCGCAGCCTGCAGCTCTTCGTGGTGTGGTGGGCGGTCTCGACCTTCGCGATCTACAGCACAGCCGGCGAAAAGATGCCGTGGCTGACCTCGCACATCGCGCTGCCCCTGGCGCTGCTGACGGGCCTCTTCATCAACGAGCTCGTTGTCAGTGGCGGAAAGGCATGGCGCGCCTCGCCGCCCGCCCGCGTCGCGCTGGCAGCCGGGCTCGGGCTGGCCGCCGCCCTCACGCTGGCGAGAATCCTGGCCGTGGTCGGCAGCGTGGACATACCGGCCAAGGACAACGGCGCGGCGCTGGTGCGTTTTGTCGGTGACCTCGTCGTCGGTGTCGGCATGCTGGTCGCCATCCTGTTCGGCATCCGCCGATTGGCGCCCGGTTTGACATCCCGGCTATTTACGTTTGGCATTTTCTCCGTGTTGGCTGTGCTGTGCATCCGCACGGCCATCATGGTCACCTACATCAACTACGATTACACGCGCGAGTATCTCTTCTACGCGCACGGCGCACCAGGCGTCAAGATCGCCATCAACCAGCTCGAGGACATTTCGAACCGCCTGAACAACGGCAACACGATCAAGGTCGGCTATGACAGCAAGGTGAGCTGGCCGCTGACCTGGTACATGCGCTCGAGCCAGTTCCCGAATGCGCGCTTCCAGGGCGATGAGTTCCCCGGCGACTTCATGACGTACGGGGCCTTTCTCTATGGCAACGACACGCCCAAGCGCGAAGAGATCGACAAGAAGCTGGCCGAGAACTTCACGCGCTTCGAGTATGCGTATGTGTGGTGGCCGGTCGAGGACTACAAGGACATGACCTTCGAGCGGCTGCGCTACTCGCTGGTCAATCCGCAGGCCCGCCAGGCGCTGTGGGAGATCGTCTTCAACCGCAACTACGAACCCTACGCGAAGCTCTTCAACAAGACCAACCTCCGGCCCGACAACTGGTCGCCCTCGGGTCGCTTTGGCCTGTACATCCGCAACGACATTGCGGCACAGGTGTGGCAGCTCAAGCTCGGCAGCGTCGCCGGCGGCGACTCCAGTGGCACCTCCATCAAGCCAAAGGACCCAATTCCAGCGCCGTCTGCGCCATCGGGGCTGGGCCCCTTCACCCCGGGCGGGATCAGCGTGCTGGCCAACGGCGATCGCTATGTCACCGACCGGCGCAATGATCGCATCGTGCTCATGGACAGCGCGGGCAACACAAAACTCACCTTCGGCGGCGAAGGCAGTGAGCCCGGCAACTTCCAGGAGCCGTGGGGCATCACCGTCGACCGGGAAGGCTTTGTCTGGGTGGCTGACACCTTCAACCACCGCGTGCAGAAGTTCACCAGCGATGGCGCCCTGCTCTTTTCGTTTGGCGGCGGTGGAGTCAGCCAGGACGCGGGACAGGGCCGCAACACCGTCTTCTTTGGCCCGCGCGACATCAAGGTGGGAGGCAATGGCCGCGTCTACGTCACCGATACGGGCAACAAGCGCATCCAGATGTTTGACAGCGAGGGCAACTTCCAGGGCCAGGTTGGCGGCGAGGGCGATGGCGCCGGTCAGTTCCGCGAGCCTGTCGGGCTCGCGCTCGACGCGGCCAACAACGTCTATGTCGTGGACACTTGGAATCGCCGCATCCAGGTGCTGGACGCCAACCTCAAGCCCGTTCGCAGCTTCCCAATCACCGCCTGGGAGGGCTTGAAGCCTGAGGAATTGCAGGCCGTCGACAACAAGCCCTACGCGGCGGTGAGTGGCACCACGCTGTTCGTCACGAGCCCACGCACGCACAATGTGCTTGCCTTCTCGCTGACCGGCGCGCCGGTCAGCCTGCCCAATGTTGCATTCGGCGACGCGGATCGGCCCACCGGCGTGGGGGTCGGAAACGGGAAACTGTATGTCGCGAACGCCACCAACGGCACCGTCTTGGAGTTCCCGCTCGATCCCAAGGTCCAATAGCCCAACTGGCTTGGTTCGTCCATGCCCCCTTGTGCACAGGTGTGAATCGATGATTGACTGCGGCCTGTTCGGGCCAGCCACCCTTCGAGTGGAGGTGGCCGGCCCGGTCTTTATCGATACGTTTCGAAATCACGGAGGAAAATCATGAATCTCAGCGCACCCAAGCAGGTTACCTTCATCGTTGCCGCAATTCTGGCGATCGTCGGCCTTCTCGGCTCGCTCATCGCGATCCCGGTGATCAGCCCGCTGGCGTTCTGGCTCGTGCTGGTCGGCTTCGTCGTGCTCGCGCTCGGCAACCTGGTCGACGGCCTGTAAGCCACAGCGAACTTCTGTACAACGGAGCGCCCGCCGATCTTGTCGGCGGGCGCTTTGTTTTTCTGGAGATTGGGTGAATGCTCCGGGACGGGGTCAACGCCTCGCCGCCGCCAGGAGGATTCCGAAGAAGACGGTGATGGCGAGGCCGACCACGAGGATCACGCCGGAGAGCGCCAGCACCTTGCCCAGAACGGGCTTCCGTTCGGGTGCCATCGAAAGTGTTTGGATGTTCATCAGGAAGCCGAAGACGCCCAGGCCAAGCTGCAGTGCACCGCCGAGGGAGATTATCGGCAGAAGCAGAGGGATGGCCGCCAGAAGGTAGTCCACCGCTTCCATCTTGCGCCCGTAGGGCACGGGCTGACCATTGACCGTGACCTTCGGCGCGCCGAAGCCGCCGCTCGAAAGGACCAGGCTGGCCCCACTGGGAAGCGTGTAGGTTCGGCTGGCGCTGAAGAGCCCACCGCTTGCAGGCTTGATCACGCTGCCGTTCGCGATCACCTTGCGCCCGGTCCAGATGTTGTTGTCGATGACGACCTGATCGCCGGTATTAAGAGGGAGAAGTTGGGTCATGCGAATGTTCCTTGAATGATGCGAAATGAGGTTGACTCTCTGCCTGGAAGGCGGAGCCTCGATGTTATCGTATCCCGCGAAAGCGGCCAACCCAGTCCCACGTGTGCGGCCGCGGGGCAAGTACAATTCGCCGCCCACATGAGTATCAATAGCGTCATCGATCTGCGCTCGGACACGGTGACCGTCCCCACCCCGGCCATGCGCGAGGCCATGGCCGGCGCCGTCGTCGGCGACGATGTCTTCGGAGAGGACCCCACGGTGAACGCGCTGCAGGAGCTGGCCGCCGAGCGCCTCGGCTTCGAGGCCGGACTGTTTGTCGCCTCGGGCACGCAGGGCAACCTGATCGCCATGATGGTGCACGGCGGCAAAGGCGACGAGGCCATCGTCGGCGACCAGGCGCACCTCTATCTCTACGAGCAGGGCGGCCTGGCATCGATCGCCGGGATCAACCCGCGCCCCCTGGTCAACCAGCCCGACGGCACGCTGCGCCTCGACCAAATCGAGGCCGCCATCCGCGGCGATGACGCGCACTTCCCCGTGACACGCATCATCGCGCTGGAGAACACGCACAACCGCATGGGGGGCGCGGTGCTTTCTGTGGAATACACGCGCCGGGTTGCAGACTTCGCGCATGCGCGCGGCATCGCGCTGCACGTCGACGGCGCGCGCGTGTTCAATGCGGCCGCGGCGCTGGACATCCCCGTGCGGGACCTCACCTCGCCAGCGGACAGCGCCACCTTCTGCCTGAGCAAGGCTCTGAGTGCGCCCGTCGGCTCGGTGCTGTGTGGCTCACGGGCGTTCATCCGGGCCGCGCACCGGCGCCGCAAGGTGCTGGGAGGTGGCATGCGCCAGGCCGGCATCCTGGCGGCGGCTGGCATCGTTGCGTTGGAGACCATGCCGCAACGCCTGCGCGATGATCATGCCAACGCGCGCGCCTTGTCCGCCGGGCTGGCGGGCATCCCCGGCCTGCGCGTCGTAGGGGATGTTCCCAGCAACATGGTCTACGTCGATTTGGACCCCGCCCTGCCCTTTGACGCGGTGGAACTCACCCGACGCCTGGCAAAACACCGCATCAAGGTGGTAGCCACCTTCGCGCGCAGGATCCGCTGTGTCACGCACTGCTGGATCAGCGCCGATGACATCCGAGAGGCGTTGCAGGTCTTCGCCGAGGTCGCTCGCACCGATGCGCCTTCGGCCAGCACGGGACGCGCCCAATCCTACTGATGACGCATTCCCTTCCCACCCTGGGCGATGTCCGGGCCGCGCACGCGCGCATCGCGTCGGGCATCCGCCGCACTCCGCACCTCGCCATTGGGCCCGCAAAACGGACCCTCTCGAGTATCGGGCGCGTCGACTTCAAGCTGGAATATCTGCAGGTCTCCGGTTCATTCAAGGCGCGCGGCGCGCTCAACAAGGCGCTAAGCCTGCCACCCGAGGCGTTGGCAAACGGGCTGGTCACGGCCTCAGGGGGCAACCACGGGCTGGGGGTCGCATTTGCCGCCTGGCGCGCCGGCATCCCGGCCCGCATCGTTGTGCCGACGACGACACCCACCCACAAAGTCGAGAAATTGCGCACGTGGGGGGCGACGGTGTCGGTCGAAGGCGGTGTGTGGGACGAGGCCAACAGAATCGCGCAGGATTTTGCGAGCCAACACGGGGCCGCCTACATCCACCCCTTCGCCGACCCGCTGGTGATCGCCGGGCAGGCTACGCTGGCCCTGGAAATTCTGGAGGATGCGCCGGACACGACCGTGATCATCGCCGCAATCGGCGGCGGCGGGTTGATCAGCGGCGTTGCGCTGGCTGCCCGCGCGATCAACCCGGCCATCCGCATCCTCGGCGTCGAGCCGGTGGGTGCCAGCGCGGTGCATGACAGCCTGCGCGCCGGACACCCGGTTACGCTGGAGCGGGTCACGACGCGCGTGGGCACGCTCGCGGCGCGGTCGACCGAGCCGATCAACTTCGAGCTGATCCGGGCCAACGTCGCCGAGGTCGCGCTGCTCACCGATGACGAGATGCAGGCCGCAGCCGAGTGGCTGTACTTCGAGTACGGCATCGCCGCCGAGTTGAGCGGGGCTGCCGCCGCGGCCGGCCTTCTGACGGGGAAACTCAAGCTGCGGCCGGACGATCGCGCCTGCGTGCTTGTCTGTGGCGCCGGACCGGAGGGGGTGATTGGACGATGAGCACCCTGCTCGCCTTTCTGGCGCACCCCGATGACGAGTCGTTTGGCATCGGCGGCACCCTCGCCCACTATGCGCGCGCTGGCGTCAGCGTGCACTACCTGTGCGCGACGCGTGGCGAGTCCGGCACCGTCGATGCGCATCGCCTCGAGGGCTATGCCAGTGTCGAGGACCTGCGGGACACCGAGCTGGCCTGCGCATCGAAGGCACTCGGCCTGGCTTCGTATGCCTATCTCGGCTTCCGCGACTCCGGCATGAAAGGCTCGCCCGACAACGCGCGCGCGGATGCCTTTGTGCAGGCGGACATCGATGTTGCGGCCCGACGTCTTGCGGGTTTCGTTGTGGCCCACCGGCCAAACGTGCTGATCACGCATGACCAGTACGGCGGCTACGGGCACCCCGATCACATCCAGTGCCACCGCGCCACGCTGCGGCTGTATGAGCTGGCCTGGGGGATTCGGATCGGCTACGCTCCCGATGGCGCGTCCACGGTCAGCATCGGCGCGCCGCTCGACCCGGCACTCGCGGACGGCATGCCAGCGCCGCGCCTGTTCTACTCGGTCTTCCCCAAGCGCTTTGTGCGCTGGGGTGCGCGCGCCTTGCGTTGGACCGGCAAGGATCCCCGCCGCTGGGGGCGCAATCACGACATCGACCTCGTTCAGATCGCGTCGTGGGACCTGCCGCCCCATGTGCGCATCGATATTCGCCCGGTGATCGAGGTCAAGCGGGCCGCCTCAGCCTGCCACGCCAGCCAACAAATGCCAACCAAGGGACAGCCGCTCATCCAACGGCTGTTCTTCCGACGCAGCGCCGATGAGCGCTTCTCGCAAGCCTATCCCGCAGCGCCAGCGCGGGGCAGGCTAAAGACTGACCTGTTCGCGGAGTAGCTCATGCGCATTGCGTTTTTTGACATGGACAAGACCCTGCTCGATGTGAGCAGTGGCATTCAATTCGTCAAGTATCTGTGGCGCCGACGCGCGCTCACGGTGGGCGAGCTGGCCAGCGTGGTGATCATCAGCGCGCAGTACTCGCTCAATCTGATGAACTTCCCGAAGGCAATGGCGCGCCTGAGCAGCAGCATCAAGGGCGGGAGCGCTTCCAATCTCAAAACGTTGTGCGACAAATGGTTCGAGGATGAGCTCGCCCCACACATCGCCCCGAAGGCCGTCGCGCGGGTGCGCGAGCACGAGAAAGCCGGCGAGTACGCCGTGCTGCTCTCTGCCTCCACACAGTTCGCAGTGCGTCCCGTCGCCGAACACGTCGACATGCCGTACTGTTGCACCGAGCTCGCCGTCGAGCGTGGCGCACTGACTGGCGCCGTGGTGGGCGAGCCGTGCTTTGGCGCCGGCAAGCTGTACTGGGCACAGCGAATCGCGGGGGAGCGCGGTGCGAGCCTGAAGGATTGCACGTTTTATACCGATTCGGCGTCGGACCTGCCGTTGATGCACGCGGTGGGCCAGCCCGTCGCCATCAACCCGGATCGCAAGCTGCGCGCGGTGGCGCGCCAGCGCGGCTGGAAGATCGAGTCGTTCTACTGATGGCCCGTTTGCGGCGTTTCGCCACGACCGCCTGTGTGCTGGCGCTGTTGCTGGCACCCTTCCTGCTCTTCCTGCCAGTGACGGTGGGAGGCCTCACGCTGCTGCCCGCGGACAACATCTTCCAGTACGAGCCTTTCGCGTCGATGGCGTCGACGCTCGGCGTCGGTCGCCCGCAGAACCACCTGCTCTCCGATCTCGTCCTCGAAAACTACGCCTGGAAGCACTTCATCCTGTCGTCGCTCGGCCAGGGCGAGCTGCCGCTGTGGAATCCGAACCTGTTCGCCGGCGTGCCCTTTCTAGCCGCAGGTCAACATTCTGCGCTGTACCCACTGAGTATCCTGTACTACGTGCTGCCGCTCGAGGCCGCGTATGGCTGGTTCACCGTGCTCAACCTCGGTCTGGCCGGTGTCTTCATGTTTGTGTTTGCGCGCACGCTTGGGCTGGGCCGGGCAGGCGCGCTGTTTGCCGGGCTGGCCTATGAGCTGAGCGGTTTCATGCTGTCCTCGGTGGTGTTTCAGATGATCATCGCCGCCGCTGCCTGGATGCCCCTTGTGCTGGCGATGGCGGACCGGATCATCCACCAGGCTCCCGGGCTGCGGGGACGACCGGCCACGGTGCCCTGGGCCGTACTCGGGGCCTTTGCACTGGGCTGCCAGATCCTGGCCGGGCATGTCGAGGTCACGCTCTACACGGCAATTCTTACCGTCGCGTTCTCGAGCTGGCGCCTGATCGTCATCACCCGACGGCGCGGTGCACGGGCGTGGATTCGTCCGCTGGCCGGTCTCACCGCCATGGCGCTCGGCGGCGGGCTGTTGGGGGCCATCCAGCTTCTGCCGTTGTACGAGTTGGTGACCCAGAGCTTCCGCGCCGGACGCGCCGACTTCGCGCAGGTGCTGAGCTATGGCTTTCCGAAGAGCCTGGGCTGGCTGCGCTGGCTGATGCCAAACTTCTTTGGTTCGGAGGCGCAGCACCAGTATTTCGACGTCTTCGGCCTGCGCTTTGCGGCGGTCCCCACCCCGAGTGGTCACACCTGGTGGCAGGACGGCCGCTGGAAGAACTCGGTCGAGGGCGCGGCCTATGTCGGCATCCTCACGTTGCTACTGGCGGCCTATGCCGCGCTGCAGGGTGTTCGGCGACGGGGACGATGGCTGGCCAATGAGCGTGGGGCGTTGGCGGGCGCCTTCCCGCGCTGGTTCTTCGTCGTCCTGGCCGTCGCCTGCGTGGGGTTCATCTTCGGTACGCCGCTGTATGCGATCTTGTATTACGGGCTGCCGGGGATCAACCAGCTGCACTCGCCCTTCCGCTGGATCTACCCGCTCACCATCGCCTTGAGTTTGCTGGCCGGGGCCGGCCTCGATGCCGCCCTGCGCAAGCCGGCCGGCGAACGCCTGCGCAAGGTCGGACGCGCCTTGCTCATCGCAGGGGCCATGCTGGTCGCGCTGATCGTCTTTGCGCGGCTGGGTTTCACCGCCTTGCGCGAGCCGCTGGCCCGGGTGATCGAGCGCCTCGACCTGGCCGATGACGGCTTTACACCGGAGCTGTTCTTCAGCCTGGAAGCCGTAAATGCCTTTGGTCTGGCTGTGTGGACGTTGGCCAGCGGTACCATTCTTCTGGCGTTGGGCAGCGCGCGCCGGCGTCACCTCGGCGCCATGGCCGCCATTGCCCTCGTGGTCGCCGATTGTGCACTGGCATGGACGGGATTCAACCCGGCCGTCGACCCGGCCCTGCTCAAGGTGACACCGGAAGCCATCGGCTTTCTCAAGCAGCAGCCCGGTCAGTGGCGATTGACAACCTATGAGCCAAACGGTGGAAAGCCACTCAACGCCAACCTGGCGTGGTGGTTCGACCTGCAGGACATCCGCGGCTACGACTCGATCATCCCGCGTCAATATGTCGACTACATGCAGGCCATCGAGCCCCAGGGCGAGCTGCCCTACAACCGCATCGCGCCGTTTCAGCGCGCGGCCAGCCTGTCGTCACCGCTGGTCGATGTGCTGGGGGTGCGATTTGTGCTCGCCCAGAGCCGCGATGCACTCTCCGTGCCCGGCCTCAAACGCGTCTTTGACGATGGCCACGTTTCGATTTACGAGAACACGCGCGCCCTGCCCCGCGCCTACACCCTGCCCCTGGCCGCCGCCGAGCGCGTCACAAGCTTCGCCAATGCCGTGCAAACGCGGGACCCGCGTCGACTGGCCGTGTTCGAGGGAGGCGGTGCGCCAACCACGGGCACACCCTCCGAGCCCGGGCCGGCAACCATCACGTCCTATCGCAACAACGAGGTATGGATCGATGTCCCGGCCGGCGAAGGCCGCTGGCTGATCCTGACCGACAGCGCCTTTGCGGGCTGGCGGGCGATGGTCAGGTCCACCGACGCGGGTGACAACACCTTCACCGACCTCGACATCCAGCGTGTGAACGGCAACTTCCGCGCGGTCAAGCTGGAGGCCTCCGCAACGCCACTGACCATTCGTTTCCGTTATGCGCCGGATTCGCTGCGCATCGGTGCATTTGCCAGCTTCATTGGCCTCGTGTCGCTGCTTGCGTTGGCCACGCTGTATCTCTGGCGCGCGCGTGGAACCCCCGATGACACGCATGCCGTGCGCGTCATCGCCCGCAACAGCCTGCTGCTGACCGGGCTGAACCTGGTCGCGCGCGTGATTGACATGGCCTTCGCCTTCCTCATGCTGCGTGTGCTCGGGCCAGCGGGCGCGGGCAACTACTCGTTTGCCGTCGTCATCGTGAGCTGGTTCGAGATCCTGATGAATTTCGGCCTGAACACGTTTCTGATTCGGGATGCCGCCCGGGACAAGGCCAACGCCTTCCGCTACTTCTTTGACACCAGCGTCCTTCGCCTGATGCTCGGCGCGCTGGCGACGCCGCTCGTCCTGATCGTCATCGCGCTGTACGCCAGCAGCGATGGCATCTCGGTCGACACGCAGACCACGCTGCTGCTTCTGACCCTGAGCCAGATCCCCGGCAGCCTGGCGACCGGGCTGAGCGCGCTGTTCTTCGCCCACGACAAGGCCGAGGTGCCGGCTGGGCTGACCATCGTCAGCGCGCTCATCAAGGCCGCGCTCGGGGCGGCCCTGCTGCTGGGCGGCTGGGGGATCGTCGGGCTGGCCATGACCTCGATCGCGACCAACCTGATCACACTCGGCGTGCTGCTCGTACTCGCACGGCGTATCCTGCACCTGCCCTTCTCGTTGCCGCGCGAAGGGCCTCAGCCCATGTCGCGCCTGGCAATTCTGCGTGAGGCATCGCCGCTCGCGATCAACCACCTGCTCAGCACGATCTTCTGGCGTCTGGATGTTCCGCTGCTCAAGGGGTTCACCCGCAGCGAGACACAGGTGGGCTACTACACGGCCGGCTACAAATACATTGACGCCTTCAACATCGTCCCCTCCCTGTTTACCCAGGCGCTCTTCCCGACCCTGTCGCGCATGGCCGGCGAGCGGGAGCCAGGCTCTCCAACGGACAACCCTCTGGCGCGCGCCTATGTGCTTGCGGTCAAACTGCTGTGGATGCTGGCCCTGCCGCTCGCCGTGGTCGTCACGTTCGCGGCGGGTCCGCTGATCAAGGTGCTGGGCGGCGACGCCTTCCTGCCGCAGGGTGCACTGGCGCTTTCGATCACCATCTGGCACATGCCGTTTGGCTGGATCAATAGCGTGACCAACTACGCGTTGATTGCCGTGGGCCAACAGCGCCGCCTGGTGGGCGCCTTCGTGGCCGCGGTGGCCTTCAACCTGATCGCGAACATCATCTTCCTGCCGCGCTATGGCTTCGTCGCAGCGGCCGCCATCACGGCATTGTCCGAGCTGGCGCAACTTGCGGCGTTCTACGTCTTTGTGCGCGCGCACATCACACGCCTGAAGTGGCACCGGCTGCTGGGACGGCCGCTCATCGCCGCGGCGCTGATGGCGCTCTCGATCTACATCCTGTCCGGCGTCGGTCTGCTGGGCCTGGGCGTCGTCGTCGGCGTCCTGGTCTACGCGGTCGCGCTGGTGGGCCTCGAAGCCCTGTCCCCCATTGACCGCCGCATGCTCGCGCCGCTGTTGCCTGCGCGTCTGCGGCGTACCGAGTAGCGCCGCGGGCCAAAATGGCGCGTCGGCTAAAATCAAAGCATGTCAAGCTACAAACTCGTCAAAGTCCCCGAGAACGGGGAGAAGATCACCATTTCGAATGGGGTATTGAACGTCCCGGACCATCCCATCATGCCCTTCATCCGGGGCGATGGCACGGGGCCGGACATCTGGGCGGCCAGTGTGCGCGTCTTCGACGCTGCGGTGGCCAAGTGCTACGGCGGCAAGCGCGCCATCCGCTGGATGGAAGTGTTTGCCGGCGAAGAGGCCTTCCGCAAGTTTGGCGATTGGCTTCCTCAGGAGACCGTGGATGCCTTCGCCGAGTTCCTGGTCGGCATCAAGGGCCCGCTCACGACGCCAATCGGCAAGGGCATCCGCTCGCTCAACGTCGCGCTCCGCCAGCTGCTCGACCTGTACGCCTGCGTGCGCCCGGTCAAGTATTTCACCGGCGTGCCGTCGCCGGTCAAGCGGCCGGAGAAGGTGGACATGGTGATCTTCCGCGAGAACACCGAGGACATCTACGCCGGGATTGACTTCGAGGCGGGCAGCGAGAACGCCATCAAACTGTTGAACTTCATCAAGGAGCAGATGCCCAAGGAGTTCAAGAAAGTGCGCTTCGGTGCCGAGGACGTCGGCAGCGTCGGTGTCGGCGTCAAGCCGATCTCCTCGCACGGCACCGAGCGCCTCGTCCGCTCCGCCCTGAACTATGCGTTGCGCTTTGGCCGCAAGTCCGTGACGCTGGTCCACAAGGGCAACATCATGAAGTTCACCGAGGGCGCATTCCGCGACTGGGGCTATGCGCTGTCGCAGCGCGAGTATCGCGACAAAGTCGTCACCCAGCGCGAGAGCTGGATCATCGACAACGTCGATCGCAAGCCGGGCATCAGCGTGGAGGAGAACGCCCGCGCGGTCGACCCGGGCTACGACATGATGACCCCGGGGCAGCAGGCCGAGATCCGCGCTGAGATCGAGACCGCCCTCAAGCTCATGCCCACGCATGGCGGCGGGAAGTGGAAGAAGATGCTGATGATCAAGGACAGCATCGCCGACATCACCCTGCAGCAGGTTCTGACGCGTCCGGATGAGTTCGACATCATCGCCACCCCGAACCTGAACGGCGACTACCTGAGCGACGCGCTTGCCGCGCAGGTCGGCGGCATCGGGATCGCGCCGGGTGGCAACATCAACTACGTGACCGGTCATGCGATCTTCGAGGCCACGCACGGCACAGCGCCGAAATATGCCAACCTTGACAAGGTCAACCCCGGCTCCGTGATCCTGTCGGGTGAGATGATGCTGCGCTATATGGGCTGGGTCGAGGCCGCCGATGCGATTCTGGCCGCGCTCGAAAAGACCATCGCGCAGAAGACCGTGACCTACGACTTCGCCCGCCTGATGGAAGGCGCACACGAGGTTAAGTGCTCGGCCTTCGCGGACGCCATCATCGCGAACCTGTAGGCCTCCGGAATGCACAACGCAGAGACCCCGCCCACGGGCGGGGTCTCACGCTTTTCAGAGGCGCTGACGGGTGCGCAGCAGGAAGGCGGAAAAGCCAACGAAAGAACCTGCCATGCAGGCCGCGGCCACCCAGGGCACAACCCCGCCGGCGGTGGCATCGATGCGCTGCCCCACCCACCACGGCCAGAAGGTGGCCCCTGCCCCCGCCACGACAAAGAGGAAGCTCGTCAGGCCCGAAGTGGCCCCAAGGCGCGCGCCGGCAACGCTCACGGCATTGGGAAAGACCGGTCCAAAGCCGAGCCCCATCGCCAGGACGGCCACCCACAGCGGGGCATTGCCGCCCTCCACATGAGCCGATGAGAGGACGAACAGGATGGCGGCCAGCGCGCCCAGCACGAGCCCTCCCAGCGCCACGCGCAGCGGCGCGATGCGGCGCGTCAGGGCGATGGCGGTCAGGCGACCCACGATGTAGGTGACCCAGAACCCCGTAGCCAGGGCCGTCGCGGCGCCGACACGGTCCATGCCCATCAACACGCCGTAGTCGGTGAGCCAGGTGACGAGTGACGCTTCAGCGCCGACGTAAAGAAAAAATGTCACGCCAAGCGGCAGAAGCACGAGTGGGCTGATTTTGTTCTTTGTGCCCTGGGCCTGGGCGGCGGACGGCGGCGGGGCCGGCGTGCGCAGGGCAGCCAGTGCCGTGAGCAGGCAGAGCGCGGCCACGACCGCCCAGGCGAATTGCACACCAGTGACGGCCTGCAGCGACATCGCGACGGTGGGAGGTGCCAGCGCGCCGCCGATTCCGAAGGCGACGTGCAGGGCGTTCATGTAGGGCCCGACCCGTTCGCCATGTGCCCACTGAATCAGGGTGTTCGACCCGACGTCCACCGTGCTCGACACGATCCCGAGGCCGAAGCCGACCACCAGCATCCCGGGTACCGATTGGGTGAGGGTGATCGCGAGCGCCATCAGCGCCGAGAACGCAAACCCAAGCGCCAGCGTACGATGCGGCGCAGGCAGGGCATAAAGGCGTCCCGAAAGCGCCGAACCAAGCAGCCGGCCAACGGCCATGGCGACCAGCGCCGATGCGACGGCAGCGAGGTCGACGCCAAACGAGCGTGCCAGAGGACCGAGCGAGGGACCAATCGCGGCATCGATCAGGCCCAGCGCGACAAAGCCGAACAGATAGAGCCGGGTCTGGCGCATACGGGCGTGTGGCAAGTCTCGCTGAGCAGTCATGACGGCGGCACATTATCACCGTCCCGCTTTCGGGCGAGACTTAGCCCGCAAACAGCATGGTCAATCTATAATGCCGCCGCGGCGCCCTTGTGGCGAGCACCGAATCGGATCGCATACCGCTGGTCGGGGAGGCCACAGGAAACCATGAAAGCAATTTCTCGTCTGTCTCGTCTGCTCGTCTCTGTCGCAGTCGCCGCAGGGGGCCTGGCCACCACGGCCCGGGCGCTCACGCCAGCACCAGAGGCCACTGCCGCGCCAGCCATCGCCGAAAGCGGGCAACTCGAGAAAGTCGCTGTCCCGACATTGGCGGCCGAAGCCCTGTTGCCGGAAGTCAGCATGGCCACGCGCTACGACAAGTCGCCCATGACGATGGCGGCCCTGGAGCAAACGGGCCTGTATCGTCCAACCAGTCCCGCTGCCCCCGCCGTCGCTGAAAACGTGAGCCGTCAGCTCAAGCGAAACACCTTCTCGCCGGGTGCGCTCGAACAGCTCAAGACGGAGTCGCCCGAGATCTACAGCAGCCTGAATGTCGATACGGCGATCGATGCATCACTCTCACCGCTCGCAATGCCCGCCCCAATCACATCCTTTGTCGGCGAGACGGCCGCCGATCAGACCACGGCTGGCGAGCCCGTATACACCCCACCCGACACAAACGGCGATGTCGGCCCCAACCACTACGTGCAGACGGTCAACACCACCTGGGGGGTATTCAGCAAAACCACCGGAACCCGCATCATGGGCCCCCTGAAGGTCAACTCGCTCTTCTCCGGATTCGGCGGGCCATGCGAAACGACCAACGACGGCGACCCCATCGTCCTCTACGACCAGCTCGCTGACCGGTGGATGATCAGCCAGTTTGCGCTGCCGAATATCGGCTCAAACGCCGGCCCCTTCTACGAATGCATCGCCGTCTCCACCAGCCCGGACCCGACGGGCAGTTACTACCGGTATGAGTTCCTGTTCTCCAACACGGACATGAACGATTACCCGCACTTTGGGCTGTGGCCAGACGGCTACTACGCCACGGTCAACGTCTTCCCCGCTCCAACCTTCAACTTTGGAGGCATGGCCGCGATCGCCTACGAACGCGACAAGATGCTGCTCGGTCAGCCAGCACAGCAGGTGATCTTCAAGCTGGGCGCCTCGGGTAGCCCGACCAACACGATCGGCGGCGGTTTGCCCGCCGACCTCGATGGCACCACCTTGCCGCCGGCCGGCTCGCCGCAAATCATCGCGGCCCCGGAAGCGGCCGAGTGGACCAACTACCCCTCTGACCGGGTCCACTTCTTCAAATTCCATGTGGACTGGACGACGCCGGCCAACAGCACCTTCACCGGCCCCACCGATGTCGATGTGGCAGCCTTTGCAACGTTGTGCGACGGAACGCGGGCCTGCCTACCACAATCCGGCACCACTTCAAAACTGGACGGGATTGGCGACCGCTTCATGTGGCGGCTGGCGTATCGCAACTTTGGAAGCTACCAAAGCCTGGTGGCCAACCAGAGCGTAGACGCGGGCGCCGGCGTGGCCGGCGTGCGATGGTACGAGTTTCGCAGCCCGCACGCCATCACGCCAACCATCTACCAGCAGAGCACGTATGCCCCCGCCGACGGCGTCAGCCGTTGGATGGCCAGCGCCGCACAGGACAGGCTCGGCAACCTGGCCGTCGGCTTCAGCGCTTCCAGCAGCGGCATCTTCCCCGCGGTCCGGTATGCCGGTCGGCTGGTGTCAGATCCGCTGAATGCGCTCTCGCAGGGCGAAGCGGTGCTTGTTGCCGGCGGTGGCTCGCAGACCAGCACTGGCAACCGATGGGGCGACTACAGCAATCTCACGCTGGACCCAAGGGACGATTGCACCTTCTGGTACACCAATGAATACTACGCTGCGACCTCGTCAACCGGCTGGTCGACGCGAATCGGTTCCTTCAAGTTTCCGGGCTGCGCGCTGGTACTAACGTCCGCCGTGAGCGGCACGGTCACGGACTCTTCCACTGGACTTCCCATTGCCGGGGCAGCGGTCGTCGCAACAATCGGGCCTGGCTTCTCGAACAGCGCGGCGAGTGACGCCGGGGGCGGCTACATCATTGGCGTGGTTTCCGGCACGTACACCGTAACAGCATCGGCGTATGGGTACTCGCCATCGACCATCACGGGAATCATCGTCCCGGACGGTGTCACGGTAACGGTACCGATCACACTTACCCCGGCACCGCGCTTCATCGTTTCCGGCACAGTCACCGAGCAAGGCAGCGGTCTGCCACTGGCGGGGACAGTAACGGCCGCGGGAAGCCCTTACGCCTCCAGTTTGACCGTTAACACCAATCCGGTCACGGGCTTCTACAGCATGACGCTCGTGGCGGGGGGCCAGAGCTATGCGCTCACCGCAGCTGCTGTGGGCCACGGCACCTCGATCAGCAACACGGGCGTCCTGACCAGCAACCAAACCCGCAATTTTCAGCTCGGCGTCATAACAACCGAACTGTGCTATGGGCGATTGTCTTCAGGAGACGGGATCTTCAATCGACCCCTAACGGGGAATCCACCTACCGGGTTATCCAGCGTCGGTAACGCAGTCTACTACGATGCATTACCCTTTACGGTGGGGAATAGCGGGACCTATACCATGACAATGTTTACTGCGAGCAACGATGGGTTCTATGTTCTGTATCAGACGGTGTTCAACCCGAGTACGCCACTGGTAAACGCGCTCCAGGCAGTTGACGATGTCATTGCCTATGATCCACAAATCAGTCGCGCCCTCACAGCCGGAACGCAGTACATTCTCGTCTCAACAGCCTACAACAACGCCTCGCTCGGGACAGGCTCGTTCTACTACACCAATACGCTCACCGGGCCTGGCGTGATCAACGCGGGGTGCTCGCCAGGCACACCCACCCCAACCAACACGGCAACGGCAACGCCAACCGCAACACCAACCGCTACGCCAAGCGCCACGCCGACGGCAACGCCAACCGCAACACCGACCACCACGCCAAGCGCCACGCCGACTGCCACGGCGACCGCGACGCCGGCCCTGACGGCGCGAAGCTGGCTGCCTATCATCTTTCGGTAGCGCTTGAAAAGGGCAATTGGGGGCCGGGCGATGATGACCCGGCCCCCAATTTCCATGTACGGCACAGATCAGCGGCGCAGTCTGTGCACCAGCGAGTGCCGCCCGCCTTCCCGATGAAGACCCTATAATCCCGCGCCATGCGGTGGGCACCTGGCCTTTTCCGCCAATGACCAGTGGTCAGGAGGCCACCAGCATGCAAGCATTCTCTCGTCTGTCTCGAACGGTTCTTTCATTCGCCATCGCCACGAGCGGACTGATCTCCACGGTTCGGGCAAGGACGCCCGAGCCAGAGCCTCTCGTCGCCCCAGCGCCTATCGCCAGCCAGCCGCGTGGGAAGGAAGCGTTGTCTGCGTTGGGCGGCGATGCGCTCGTGCCCGAGGTCAGCACCGCCTCCCGCTTTGACAAGTCGCCCATGACCATGGCCGCGTTGGATCAAGCGGGTCTGTATCGGCCCGGTGATCCCAATGCCCCTGGTTTGGCAGAAAACGTGAGACGTCAAATAAGGCGCAACACCTTCTCGCCCAGCGCGCTCGAACAGCTTAAGACAGAGTCGCCCGACATCTACAGCAGCCTGAATGACGATACGGCGATCGATGCGACGCTGTCGCCCCGTGCGATGCCAGCCCCGCTGGTCTCCTTTCTGGGCGAAACGACAGCCGATCAAACCACCGTTGGCGAACCAATGTACATTCCGCCTGATTCGAACGGCGATGTCGGCCCCAACCACTACGTGCAGACCGTCAACACCACCTGGGGGGTGTTCAACAAGACCACGGGCACCCGCATCCTCGGCCCGCTCAAGGTCAACTCGCTCTTCTCCGGATTCGGCGGGCCCTGCGAAACGACCAACCACGGCTCCCCCATCGTCCTCTACGACCAACTGGCTGACCGATGGATGATCAGCCAGGTCGCGCTGCCGAATATCGGCACATACGCCGGCCCCTTCTACCAGTGCATTGCGGTTTCGACCAGCCCGAACCCGACCGGCAGCTACTACCGCTACGAGTTCCTGTTCTCCAACACGGACTTGAACGACTACCCACACTTTGGGATGTGGCCAGACGGCTACTACGCCACGGTGAATGCGTATACGGCGCCCGACTTCACGCCCAGTGGCATGGCCGCGATCGCCTACGAACGCGACAAGATGCTGCTCGGGCAGCCCGCCAAGCAGGTGATCTTCAAACTGAGCGCATCGGGCAGTCCGATCAATACGATCGCTGGCGGCCTGCCCGCCGACCTCGATGGCTTGGCCTTGCCGCCGGCAGGCTCGCCGCAAATCATCGCTGCACCCGAAGCAGCGGAATGGACCAGCTACCCCTCCGACCGGGTCCACTTCTTCAAGTTCCATGTGGACTGGGCGACGCCGGCCAACAGCACCTTCACCGGTCCCACCGATGTCGACGTAGCAGCCTTTACTCCGTTGTGCGACACCACGCGGGCCTGCGTGCCGCAGTCCGGCACCACTGCAAAACTGGACGCGATTGGCGACCGCTTCATGTGGCGGCTGGCGTATCGAAACTTCGGGAGCTATCAGAACCTGGTGGTCAATCAGACCGTTGACGCGGGCTCCGGCGTGGCGGGTGTGCGCTGGTATGAGTTTCGCAGTCCCCATGCCACTACGCCAACGATCTACCAGCAGAGCACCTATGCTCCGGCCGATGGCATCAGCCGTTGGATGGGCAGCGCGGCACAGGACAAGCTCGGCAACCTGGCCATCGGTTTCAGTGCATCGAACGCCGCGATGTTCCCTGCGATCCGATATGCTGGCCGCCTGGCCTCAGATCCGCTGAATGTGCTCTCGCAAGGCGAGACAGTGCTCATCGCCGGTGGGGGCTCACAGACCCATACGGCCAACCGATGGGGCGATTACAGCAATCTCACGCTTGACCCCACGGACGATTGCACGTTCTGGTACACGAATGAGTACTATGCCGCGACCTCGTGGTCGGATTGGTCAACGCGAATTGGTTCTTTCAGGTTCCCAGGCTGCGTGCTGGCGCAGACTTCCGCCGTGAGTGGCACGGTCACGGACTTGGTCACCGGGCTTCCCATTTCGGGGGCGGTGGTCGTCGCCTCAAACGGGTATGGATTGTCCACCAGCGCCGTTGGCGGCGCGGCGGGCGGATACATCATTGGCGTGGTTTCGGGAACGTACACCGTTACCGCATCGGCGTATGGGTACTTGCCCTCGACCATCACGGGCATCATCATCCCTCCCGGCGTGACGGTGACGGTACCGCTGACACTCACTCCGGCACCGCGCTACATCGTTTCGGGCACGGTCACCGAGCAGGGCAGCGGCTTGCCGCTGTCAGGGACCGTATCGGCCGCAGGAAGCCCATTTACCTCAGGTTTGACCGTGAACACCAACCCGGCCACAGGCTTCTACAGCATGACGCTCGTGGCGGGTGGACAAAGCTATGCCCTCACTGCGGGCGCAGTGTCCCACCTGGCTGCGGTGAGCAATACGGGTGTCCTCACGCGCAACCAGACCATCAACTTCCAGCTCGTGCCCACAACAACCAAGGAGTGCTATGGGCGATTGTTTGGGGACGATGGCAACTTCCATCGCCCATTGACCGGGAATCCGCCCACCGCACTGTCCGGTTTCGGAACCGACTTCTACTACGATGCGTTGCCCTTCAAGGTCGGGAATAGCGGGATCTTCACCATGACCATGTATACCGCCGGCAACGATGGCTTCTATGTTCTGTATCAGACGGCGTTCGATCCGAGTAGCCCACTGACAAACGCGCTCCAGTCGGTTGACGATACCATTGGCTTTGATCCACGAATCAGTCGGGCCCTCACGGCCGGAACGCAGTACATTCTCGTCTCCACGGCCTACTTCACCTCCTCAGTCGCGAGAGGCTCGTTCTACTACACCAACACGCTCACCGGTCCTGGCACGATCAGTGCGGTATGCCCCGCAGCGCCAGAGCTCATCGTACGGCGCTGGCTGCCCATCATCGTCCGTTAGCGATGGAAAAAGGAATCGGGGGCCGACCATCACTGGCCGGCCCCCGACGTCGTCCCCGGGGCGGATCAGCGCCGGCGGCTCGAGCCCATGATCCCTCCGAGGATCCCGCGCACGATTTCGCGCCCCACGGTGGAGGTCGCAGAGCGCACAACGCTCTTTCCGACCGACCCGATGAACTTGTCCAGTTCGCTGCGTTGAGCAGCCGCCGCGCGGGCTTGTGCGGTCTTCAGCTTCGCCTCGGCGGCGATGCGCTGAGCTTCAGCCTTCTGCGCTTGCAGGCGCTCCTTCTCCTCCAACTTCGCCTGCAGCTCGGCCTGCTTGTCGGCCTGGCTCTTCTGGATCTGCGCCTGCTCCTGGCGCGCCTTGTCCGTCAGCACCTCGTAGGCCGACTCGCGGTCGACCCCGTGCTCGTAGTGGCCATACAGCACGGAGCCCTGGATCAGTTCTTTGCGCTGCTCATCGGTAATGGGGCCAATCTGCCCGTGCGGTGGCAGTACAAACACCCGCTGCACGATCCCTGGGATGCCCTTCTCATCCAGCACGGAGACAAGCGCCTCACCGACGCCCAACTCCAGAATCGCCTGCGTGACATCGATCTTGGGGTTCGGGCGGAACGTCGTCGCCGCGGCGTTGACGGCTTTCTGATCGCGTGGTGTGAAGGCGCGCAGCGCATGCTGGAAGCGATTGCCCATTTGGCCCAGGACGATGTCCGGCACGTCGAGCGGGTTCTGCGAGATGAAGTAGACGCCAACGCCCTTGGAACGAATCAGACGCACCATCTGCTCGATCTTGCGCATGAGCGCATCCGGCGCATCGTCAAAGACCAGGTGGGCTTCGTCGAAAAAGAACACCATCTTGGGCTTGTCAAGGTCGCCGACTTCGGGCAGCGATTCGAACAACTCTGAGAGCAGCCACAGCAGGAAGGTGGCATACATCTGCGGCGAGGACATCAGCTTGTCCGCCGCGAGAATGTTGACGACGCCCCGTCCGCGATCGGTCTGCATGAGGTCACTCAGGTCGAGGGCGGGTTCCCCGAAAAGCTGGTCGCCGCCCTGCTCCTCGAGGGTCAGCAGGGCGCGCTGGATCGCCCCAACGCTGGCAGCCGAGACATTGCCGTACTCGGTGATGATGTCCTTGGCATTGTCCGCGACGTATTTGCACATCGCGCGAAGGTCCTTCAGGTCAATCAGCAGAAGGCCATTCTCATCCGCAACCTTGAAGACGATGTTCAGCACACCGGCCTGGGTCTCATTCAGCTCCAGAATGCGGCCGAGCAACAGCGGACCCATTTCCGAGACGGTCGCGCGCATGGGGTGCCCCTTCTCGCCGAACACGTCCCAGAAGACAGTCGGGCTGCCCGTGTAGGCGAAGTCCTTGAGGCCCAACGCGTCCACGCGCGCTGCAACCTTTGGGTTCTTGCCACCCGCCTGCGAGATGCCTGACAGGTCGCCCTTGACATCGGCCATGAAGACAGGCACACCGATGCGGCTGAAGTTTTCGGCCAGCACCTGAAGCGTCACCGTTTTGCCGGTGCCGGTGGCGCCGGCAATCAGCCCATGGCGATTGCCCATCTTTGGCAGAAAATAGACTTCCAGCCCGCCCGCAGCGGGTTCCTGTTTGGCAACCAGAAAGGGATCCATATCGTCAGTGTCTCCTCATTGAACTCAAAAACGCACCGTGGCCTGCACGGCGGCTGGCGCGATTATCGCAGCATTGCGTGGCTCGGTACAGCAAAGGGGACACGCGCGTGGCGTGTCCCCTTCGATTCAAACACGGGTCGACTATGTTGCGAGTGCGGCCGGCGTCCGCCGGACCCGCAAAAGGTGCAGCACGACCGCGATCGCCAGCAGCGTCAGCCCGGCCGCGTCCAGGCGGACATCCGCGGCGAGAAGTGCCATGCCACCCAGCACCGCGAGAACGCGCTCGAGGGTGTTGGCGGCCTTGATCATCCAACCACCAAAGCCAACCGCCAGGGCCGCGACGGCGAGACACGACGTGACAAACGTCCAGGCCGTGACCAGCACCGAGTCCGACTTGAGGAGCAGGCCCACGCCATCCGGTGACAGACAGAACATGAAAGGCACGAGGAAGGCCGGCAGACAGTACTTCCAGGCCAGCATCATGGTCTTGAACGGCTTGCCGCCCGTCAACGCGGCCGCGGCCGAGGGCGCCAGCGCCGTGGGCGGCGACACGTCCGCGAGCACCGCGTAGTAGAAGATGAACATGTGCGCGGCGAAGTCCGGCACGCCCACCTTCGTCAGCGCCGGGACGATGACGACGGCGGCGATGATGTAGCTGGCGGTCACCGGCACCGCCAACCCCAGCACCCAGATCGCGATCGCCGCGAAGAGCGTGGTGAGGAAAATCGAGTTGCCAGCCAGGTCGACGATCAACCCGGCGAACTTCAACCCGAGGCCCGTGAGCGTGATGACCGACACGATGATGCCGGCGCATGCCGTTGTCGCGGCAATCGAGACCACGCCCTTGCCGCCGGCTTCGAGCATGCCGAGCACGGGCTCGAGTTTGCCCGCCACGCCCTTGCCAAAGCGGCGATACAACCCGGTGAGGGCCGCCACGAGCGCCGTCGTCATCATGCCCCAGAAGAACCAAGTCGCCGAGATCGGGCCGATGGTCGGGCGATTGAGCTCGAGCGCCTGCACGATGGGCGAGGTCGGCGCCGCCAGCGTCATGACGGCCAGCACAACGGTGACGGCCAGCCCAATGCCAGCGGCGCGTAGCGATGACAGGCGGTTTTCCTTCTGCAGGTAGCTGAGCAGGAATGCCAGCACGATTGCCCAGAACACCGCCATGAACGGCGTGAGGCCAATCGCCATGAGCACGGCCACCGCAACCAGCGAGGTGAAGTGATAGCCGCCCTTGATCGTCAACGCAAGCAGGGGCTCGGTCTGCGCCATCACAGCATGCGTGCCCATGCGGCGCGAGTCTGCCTCGATCATCAAGAAGATCGAGAGGTAGTACAGGATGGTCGGCACGATGGCCATGACCAGCACGTCGAGATACGAGATGTTCAGATACTCGGCGATGAGAAAGGCCGCCGCGCCCAGCGTTGGCGGAGACAGGATCGCCCCGATGCCCGCCGCAGACAGAATCCCGCCCGAGGTCTCCTTGTCGTAGCCCGCCTTCTTGAGCATCGGCCAGGCGAGGCTGCCCAGCGTCACCGTCGTCGACACGCCACTGCCCGACACGGTGCCGAGCAGGAAGCCCGCCGCGGTGACGGTGCGGCCTGGCCCGGAACCGCTCTTGCTCTTGCCCAGCGCCGCAAACGACCAGTCCAGGAAGAACTTGCCGGCGCCGCTGTATTCGAGCACGGCGCCATAGATGGCGAACAGCACGATGAACGACGATGCCACATCCAAAGGCACGCCGAAGAGTCCTTCGAGCGTCAGGTAGTTCTGCCCGATGATGCGGTCGATGCGGTAGCCGCGATGGTCAAACGGTTCGGGGAAGCTGTTGCCGAAGACGCCGTAGATCAGGAAGAAGAGCGCGACCAAAGGGAGTGTTGCCCCCGTTGTGCGACGCGTGGCTTCCAGCGTCAGTCCGATCAGGATGCCGCCCATCGCCACTTCAAGCACCGTCGGATTGATGATGCGCTGGAGGGCGTCCTTGTAGTTCGCAACCAGGAACGAGAGGCTCATCACGGCCAACACGGCCAGCAGGATGTCTTCGAGGCGGACCTGCCGGTAGTCAGGCTTCAAGATCGGACCGAGCGCGATCAAGGCCGTCGCTCCGGAGACCAGCGCGAGCGCCAGAATGCCCAGCAGCACTTCGGTCTGAGGGCGCTTCATCAGGCCCGGCAGGAAGTCGTTGAAGGCATAGATCGTAAGGACGACTAGCCCGATCACGGCAACGACGGCTGTCGCAATGTCGCCCTTTTTCACCTGTTTCCCGATGTTGCGGCGCATCGGGTAAAGCAGGAAGGTCAGCACCAGGACGATGAGCAGGAAGCTCGCCCGGTAGTCGACCGTGGGGATGGAGTACTGAGTCCAGTACAACGAATAAATTGCAAGACCTGCGCAAACGATGCCGACGATCCAACGCCACCAGCCGGAATGGCTGCGCGTGGTCGCTTCGCTTTCAAACTCTTCGATCAGCTCACTGACTTTCTCGTTGCTGATGACGGGCTCATCATCGGGGGCAAGGGCCTGGGGATCCGTCGTGGTCACAGCGTTCCTCCGTGCAAGAATTAGGCCATATTGGCCGGACGGCGCTTCGCGCGCCGTCCGGTGAGTTGACTGTCTCAGTTGTTCAGGGGATTTCTGCGACCTATGGCTTCCAGACGCCCTTTTCGGTGTAGAACTTGATCGCGCCCGGATGGAAAGGAATCGAGGTCTTGGTGGCCGCGTTCTCGAGCGTCAGCTTCTTGGCCTCGGAGTGGCTGGCCTGGAGGTCGGGCAAGTTGTCGAAGATGGCCTTCAACATGAGGTAGACCTTCTCCTCGGACATGTTCGAATTCACCGCGACGAGGTTGCCCACCCCGATGCCCGTCACGTCGGCATCGGTCTTGTAGGTCGCCTTCGGCAACGTCATCTGAACGTAGGACTCGCCATACTTCTGCCGCAGCTTGGGCAACAGGTAATCGGTAAGGACAAAACGCACCTTGATGTTGGGCGTTGTCACGAGATCAGTCACCGCCGCGGTCGGCAGGCCGCCAATCCAGAAGAAGGCATCGATCTTTTGATCCTTCATTGCGCTGGCGGATTCGGCCACGCTCAAACTGTCGCGCTTGATGTCCGTCTTCGGATTCAGGCCCGCGGCCTCCAGGATGCGGTCGGCGGCGATTTCGGTGCTGCTACCGGCCGAGCCCACCGAGACGCGCTTGCCCTTCATGTCCTCGACCTTGGTGATGCCCGACGCCTCACTCACAACGACGTGGATGAAGCTCTGATACAGGCTCATCACGGCGCAGGCCGGGATCGGGCCGACATCGGCGTAGGCGGCCGCACCGACCCAGGCGTCGTAGGCCGAATCGACCGTCGACAGACCGAGGTCGGCATCGCCCTTATTCACCAGCTTGAGGTTGTCGACCGAACCCCCGGTGACTTCCGCGGTTGCCTCGGCATTGGTCATGCCCTTGGAAAGGACGCGCGCGAGGCCGCCACCATACGGATAGAACACACCGCCCGTGCCGCCCGTTCCTACGACCAGACGCAGCTTGCCGGAGGGCAGCGGCGCCTTGGAAGCCGCTTCAGACGTGCACGGCTTGGCTGCAGCAGCGGGCTTGGAGGCCGCCGTGGTTGGGGCGGGCGCAGCCGCACCGCCTCCGCAGGCGGACAAGATCAGCGCGGAGACCGCGAACCCGACGAGAACGGCATGGGTCTTCATGAGGGCGTTGCTCCTTGTGAAAGATGATACGTTTTGGCCCGCGCGCTTCTCCCCAATAACACGGTGCGCGCTGACCTTGCTTCGTGTGGGCACAGTGTAACGGCGAATCGCGATTTTGTGCAGCGCGAAAGAAGCGCGCACCCCGCCGTGCGGGGCGCGCGTCAAACGGCGGTCGGCTGCTACTCGACCTTGAGCACCTTGAAAATCGTCGCCCCGCCCGGCGCATTGACGTGCACCTTGTCGCCGGCGCGGCGGCCAAGCAGCGCCTTTCCCATCGGCGACTCATTGGAAACGCGGCCCTTGCGCGGGTCAGCCTCGGCGACGCCGACGATCATGAAAACCTCGCGGTCCGGGAAGCCCTCCTCCTGCACGGTCACCTTGCTGCCCAGCCGCGCCTCCCCCGGTGCCCCACCCTCCACGAGGATCTCCACATTTTGGAGCATCCGTTCGAGCGCCTGGATGCGGCCCTCCAGAAAACCCATCTCTTCCTTGGACTGGATGTAATCGGCGTTCTCGGACAGGTCGCCCTGTTTGATGGCGAAGTTCAGCCGCGCCGACAGTTCGGGGCGCTTGACATTGCGAAGGTAGGCCAGCTCTTCCTTCAGCTTCTGGGCGCCCTCAACGGTGAGGTAGGTCTTGTTCTCGGACATTTGTCAGCATTCTAACCCGGCGGCCCCGATTTCAGCACGGCGGGCTGCGTTACCGTCGTATACCATGCGCGTCGTCACCGCCCGCCGACGTCCGTGGCCATGCTAGAATTCCGTATTGCGGCAATTTGGCCGCAGTCCCACCATCCAACCCATTGTTATGCCAGCCAAGAGGCTGGCCCGAGGAGAGGAAAGACAATATGAATAAGCGAATGAGCGCGATGCTCGGTCTCGCCCTTGGGGCGAGCCTGCTCCTGTCGGCGTGCACGCCGCCCGCGACCGCTGCCCCTACGGCAGCCCCGGCCAAGCCGACGGACGCCCCCAAGCCCACGGCCGTGCCCGCGACCGCCGTTCCGCCGACGGCGGCCCCCGCCAAGCCCACGGATGTGCCCAAGCCCACTGACGTGCCGAAGAAGGTCGTCAAGGTTGGTCTCGTGACCGACGTCGGGTCGCTCGACGACCGCAGCTTCAACGCGAGCGCCTGGGCGGGCCTGCAGCGCGCCGCCAAGGACCTTGGCATCGAAGTCAAGGCCATCGAGTCCAAGCAGCCGACCGACTACCAGAAGAACATCGGCCAGTTCGTGACCGAGAAGTACGACCTGATCATCACGGTCGGCTTCCTGATGGGCGATGATACGGCCAAGGCCGCGGCGCAGTACCCCGATCAGAAGTTCGCCATCGTCGACAACGCCTACGATGACAAGACCGGCCCAAAGAACGTCATGGGCCTGGTGTTCGCCGAGGATCAGGCTGGCTATCTGGCCGGCGTGGCCGCGGGTCTGCAGACCAAGTCGAACGTGCTCGGCGGCGTGTATGGCCTCGCCATCCCGCCCGTCTGCAAGTTCGTCAAGGGCTACGAGGCCGGCATCAAGTCGGTGAACAAGGATGCCAAGATCCTCCGCGTGTACCAGGGCCCGTCGGACGGCACGCCGTTCCAGAACCCGGCCTGGGGCGCGGCGCGCGCCAAGGACCAGATCGCCCAGAAGGCTGACATCATCTTCAGCGCGGGCGGCAACACCGGCAACGGTGGCCTCGAGGAAGTCGCGAAGGCCACTGGCGTGCTCGGCATCGGCGTCGACCAGGATCAGTATCTGACCCTGTCGGACAAGGTCAAGCCCGTCCTGCTCACGAGCGCGATGAAGCGCGTCGATGAGGCCACCTATGCGGCCGCCAAGGCCGTCGTCGATGGCAAGTTCGCGGGCGGCACGAAGGTGTTCGATGTGACGAGCAACGGCGTGGGCCTGGCTCCGTTCCATGACCTGGACAGCAAGGTCACGGCCGACACGAAGGCCAAGGTCGAGGCGGCCCTCAAGGGCCTCAAGGACGGCTCGCTCAAGACCGGCGTCGACCTCGTCGATCCGTGCAAGTGATCGCTGAATCGCGGGCCTCTGGCTCGTGAAGCGAGTGGAGGGCGGGCGTTCCGAGAGGGATGCCCGCCCTCGCGCTTTTCTTGATATCATCGCCTGACGTCTTTCGGTTCCCCCATTTCTGTTTCGCTTCAACGAGTTCTGCACATGAGTGATCCCCTTCCCTCCCCGGAGATCGCCTTGGAGATGCGCGGCATTACGAAGCGCTTTCCCGGCGTACTCGCGAACGACAACATCACCTTCGACTTGCGAAAGGGCGAGATACATGCCTTGCTCGGCGAGAACGGTGCCGGCAAGAGCACGTTGATGAACATCCTGTATGGCCTGTATCACCCCGATCAGGGCGAGGTGCTCCTCAGCGGCAAGTCCGTTCGCATCCATGGTCCCCGCGATGCGATTGGCCTGGGCATCGGCATGGTTCACCAGCACTTCATGCTGGTGCCACCTTTGACCGTCGCCGAGAACATCGTCCTCGGGATGGAAGAGACGCGCGGGCCGCTGCTCGACAGCGTCACCCCGGTCGCCAAGATCCGCAAGATCGCCGCCGAGTACGGCCTCGAGATCGATCCCGATGCAAAGATCAGCGATCTCTCGGTCGGTCTGCAGCAGCGCGTCGAAATCGTCAAGACGCTGTATCGCAACGCGCGCGTGTTGGTTCTTGACGAGCCCACGGCCGTATTGACGCCGCAGGAAGTGGAGGGTTTGTTTATCACGTTGCGCAAGTTGGTTTCCGAAGGCGTCAGCATCATCTTCATCTCGCACAAGCTGAAGGAAGTGATGGCGATCGCCAACCGAATCACGGTGCTGCGACAGGGGCGCGTGGTCGGCAGCACCACGCCGGCCGAGGCGGATGAGGCCAAGCTGGCCTCGATGATGGTCGGGCGGCCGGTGCTGCTCAAGGTCGACAAGGGTCCCGCACAACCGCGAGACACGATCCTCTCGCTCAGCCACATCAAGGCCCTCAGCGACCGGCGGGCGCAGGCGGTCAACGACGTCTCCTTTGAAGTCAAGGCCGGCGAGATCGTCGGCATCGCCGGCGTCGAAGGCAACGGCCAGAGCGAGCTGGTCGAGGTGCTCACGGGTCTGCGCACACCGCAGTCTGGTGCGGTCACCATCGGCGGCCACGCCATGCCAAATCAGTCGCCGCGCACCGTGATCAAGGCCGGCACCTCGCACATTCCCGAGGATCGGCACAAATACGGGATGATCAAGGACTTCCCGATCAGCGTCAACCTCGTGCTTTCGACGTTCGATGGACCTCCTTTCGCCCGAAATGGCATTCTCGACGACGCGACCATCACGAAGCAGGCCGAGCGGCTGATTCAGGAGTTTGACATCCGCACGCCTGGCCCCTTCACCAAGATCGGTTCCCTATCCGGCGGCAACCAGCAGAAGGTCGTCGTCGCGCGTGAATTCTCGCGCCCGATGAAGCTGCTGATCGCCGCGCAGCCGACGCGCGGCGTGGACGTCGGATCGATCGAGTTCATTCACAAGCGCATCGTCGAGGCGCGCGACAAGGGCGCCGCCGTGCTGCTGGTCTCGGCGGAGCTGGACGAGATCATGTCGCTGAGTGATCGCATTCTGGTGATGTTCAAGGGACAGATCGTCGGCGAGCGCGTCACCGCGCAGACGACGCGCCAGGACATCGGGTTGCTGATGATGGGGAAGGCATGATGAAAGGGTTTTCAATCAACAAGATCTGGGGCCGCACCTGGGCGCCCGTCGCATCGGTCGGGCTCGCGCTGCTGATCGCCGCAGTGCTCATGGCCATCACCGGGACCGATCCGCTGGTGGCCTACCGCGCCCTCTTCGAGGGCGCCTTCCTGCGCCCCGGAACGGACACGCGCGCAACGGCGTTCTTTGAGACGCTGGTGGCCGCCACGCCGTTCATGGTTCTCGCGCTAGGCATCTCGCTCAGCTTCGCCGCCGGGCTGTTCAACATCGGCGCGGAGGGGCAGCTCTACATGGGCGCGCTGGTCTCCACGATGGCCGGCTTCATGATCAAGGGCCTGCCCATGGCCATCCACCTGCCGCTGGCCCTGCTGGCCGGCGCGCTCGCCGGGGCGATCTGGGCGGGCATCGCGGGCTGGCTCAAGGCCGCCCGCGGGGCACCGGAAGTCGTCACGACGATCATGCTGAACTACATCGCGTTTTCCGTCGTCAACTACATGGTAAACGGCCCGCTGCGCGGCAAGACCACGGCGCCGCGCACGCCGGACATCGAGGCGAGCGCCATCCTGCCGAACCTGTTGCCACCGCCCGAGCGCCTGCACTGGGGCATCGCCATTGCCATCGTGTGCGGCATGCTCTACTGGGTGCTGATGAAGAAGACGCCGCTGGGGCTGCGCATCCAGCTGGTCGGCTCAAACCTCAAGGCGGCCTTCAACGCGGGGATCAACGTCAACCAGACCTATGTCATCACCATGCTGCTGAGCGGCGCGCTGTGCGGCCTGGCCGGAGCCATCGAGGTGCTGGCCCTCTACAAGTTCCTGCCGAGCGAGTTCACCACCGGCTACGGCTTTGACAGCATCGCCGTGGCGCTGCTGGGCGGCGGCAACCCGATCGGGATTGGCCTGGCCGCGATTCTGTTCGGCGCGTTGTTCAACGGCGCAACCTACATGCAGTTCTCGGCTGGCGTCTCGAACTACATCATCTCGGTGCTGCAGGCGTTCATCATCATCTTTGTCGCGGCACCCGGGATCGTGCGCGACCTGTTCGCGTGGGTGCGGAAGCTTCTGCCGCGTTCCGCCAAGCAGACCAAGGAGCTTGCGAGCTAAGCATCATGGAACAACTCCTCGAAGCCCTCCGCAACATCAACTACATCTTCCTGTTGGCCGTCGCGCTTCGCGCTGCGACGCCCATCGTCTTCGCCGCGCTCGGCGGCATCTTCTCCGAGCGCGCCGGGGTGGTGAACATTGCGCTGGAAGGCATGATGCTCACCTCCGCCTATGTGTCGTTCCGCGTGGCGGTCATGGCGGGTTCGCCGTGGGTGGGTCTGGTCGGCGGCATCATCGCTGCGGTGCTGGTTGCCGCGCTGCACGCCGTGGTCTCGATCCGCTACCGCACCAACCAGGTGGTGAGCGGCACCGTCATCAACATCTTCGCGGCCGGTGTGACGGGCTACCTGTATCGCGCCTTCCCGACCACCGCCTCCGCCGACTACCTCCCCGACCTCTTCCCGGCCTCGATGAAGAACCTGCCCGTGGTTGGGTCGCTGATCTTCGACCAGGGCATCCTGACCTACGCCATGCTGATCGGGGTGTTCCTGACCGGCCTGGTGCTCTTCCGCACGCGCTGGGGCCTGCGCACCCGCGCCGTGGGCGAGCTGCCTCGCGCCGCAGACACGGCCGGCATCAATGTCAACCGCACGCGCTTCATCAATGTGTTGATCAGCGGCGCGCTGGCGGGGCTCGGCGGCGCCTTCTTCACGCTTCAGACGGTGAGTACGTTCTCGCCGAACATGACCAGCGGCCAGGGCTATATCGGCCTCGCGGCGATGATCTTTGGCAACTGGAACCCGGTGCCGGCGCTGTTCGCATCGCTGCTGTTCACGATCCCGCAGGCGTTGGCCGGGCAGTTCCAGCTCTTCAACGTTCCCCTGCCGTATCAGCTGCTCTCGACGCTGCCGTATCTGCTGACCATCATCACGCTGGCCGGTTTTATGCGCCGCAGCACACCTCCCGCCGCGGATGGCATCCCATATCCCTGACGAAAGCCACCGCGCATAACCAAAGTAATTACTCAGCTCGCCGCGAGACAGGCCAGGATGTCCGCCCTGGCCTGAGCGGCCGAGCGGAACAGGACGCCGTGCATGCCCAGCGCATTCGCGGCGTCAATGTTGTGTGGCATGTCGTCGACAAAGATCATTTCGTTCAGGGCGACGCCCATCCGGCGCGCGCACAGGCGATAGATAGCGGGATCGGGCTTCGCCATGCCAACCTCGGCGGAGATCACGATGCTGTCGAAGTAGCGATAGAGCTGCATGTCGTCGACAAAGAGGGTGCGCATGCTGTCCCAGGCGTTGCTGAGGATGCCCGTCTGAATGCGAGGCCGCAGCCCGCCGGCCCAACGGGCAAGCTCAACGTCAAAGTGGTCGCCGGCCCAGAAGGCCTGCTCAAACGCCGCGAGGCCAGCGGCGTCCAGACCAAAGCGCCGGGCAACCTCGTCCCAGATTGCGCGAGCGCTCACCCGCCCCAACGTGGCCTGCTGGGCCTGCGGACAGGCGAAGACGGTGTCGTGGAGCGCGGCCTCGGTCAGGCCAAGCGCGGCCGCCAGCGCCTCGCGGGGCTGATGGTCGTCGGTGCGCATGAGCACGCCGCCGAAATCAAAGACAAGGGCGCGATAAGGTGAAGGTGTCATCGAGCTTGCGAGTATAGTCAGCGCCCGATGTGGATGAGACCGATTCCGCGACGGGGTGAGACGAAGAAGCCACGTCTGCGCGAAGGCTGGCGCGAGGCCTTCGGTAATGCTCTGCGCGCACTGGGGCTGATCTGGGCCGCCCACCCCACCGCCGCCATTGGCATGGCGCTGATCACGCTACTCAGTGCCGGCATCCCGGCCGCGCAGGCGTGGACGGGCAAGCTCATCGTCGACGCTGTCGTGGCCGGCATTCGCTCGGGCCTTCCCGCGGCAGACTTCTGGCCGGCCGTGCTGCCCGTCCTGCCTTTCCTGCTCATCGAGTTTGGGCTGCTCACAGCGGGCTCGCTGCTCGCGCAGGCGCGCACGCTCGTCGAACACGTCCTGCATGCCCGCCTGGCGAACAGCATCAACACAACGATCATTCGCAAGGCGCTCTCGATGGACTTGCAGTTCTTCGAGAACGCCGCCTATTACGACAAGCTGGAGAACGCCCGGCGGGAGGCGGACCGGCGCGCGCTCGATATCCTCAACAGCGTCACACTCGCCCTGCAGAGCGGCCTCACGCTGGCCTCCTTCGCCGTCATCCTGATCGGGTTCAGCCCGCTCATCGCCCTGGTTCTGTTCACCACCGCCCTGCCCGCCTTCATCGCGCAGAACAAGTTCGGCCAGTTGAGTTTCCGCCTGTTGAGCTGGCGCGCACCGGAACGCCGCCAGATGATGTACTGGGAGCACCTGCTCACCGCGGACGCCTCGGTCAAGGAGATCAAGCTCTTCTCGCTGGGCGAACCGCTTCTCAAGCGCTACCTGGACCTGTTTTGGAAGGCCTACCGTGAGGACACGGAGATCGCCAAGCGCCGTTCGCTGGTGAGCGTCGCACTCGGCGTCCTGTCCAGCCTGGCCTACTACGGTGCATATGCCTGGATCGTTTGGCGCGCCGTCGCGCAGGCCATCACGCTGGGCGATATGACGATGTATCTGAGCGTGTTCCGGCAGACCCAGAGCACGCTGCAGAACCTGTTCCGCAACGTGAGCGGGTTATACGAAAGCGCGCTCTTCATGTCCAATCTGTTCACCTTTCTCGAAATGCAGCCCGGCAGCGCCAGCACCACGGGCACGCGGCCGGTCCCGCACCCCTTCCAACTGGGGATCGAGTTCCGGCATGTCTCGTTCCGCTATCCCAACCGCACTCAGGACGCGCTGCACGATGTATCCCTCACGATCCGCCCCGGCGAGAAGCTCGCGCTGGTCGGTCCGAACGGCGCTGGCAAAACGACCTTTGTCAAGCTGTTAACGCGGCTGTATGACCCAAGCGAGGGCCAGATCCTGCTCGACGGCATCGACCTGCGCGAATACGACCTCGAGGACCTGCGCCGGCGCATCGGCGTGATTTTTCAGGACTATGTGCGCTTTCCGGCCACGGCGCGCGAGAACATCGGCTTTGGCCAGATCGACGCGCTCGCCGACCTGGCCCGCATCGAGCGCGCGGCCGAGCGCGGGGGTGCCGACGAAGTCATCTCGGAGCTGCCGTCTGGATACGACACGATGCTGGGCACGCTGTGGGAACGCGGAAGCGACCTGTCTGGCGGGCAGTGGCAGAAGTTCGCCCTCAGCCGCGCCTTCATGCGGGACGGCGAGATCCTCGTACTGGACGAGCCGACGTCAGCGCTGGACGCCGAGCGCGAATACGAGATCTTTCAGCGCTTCCGCGCGCTGACCGAGGGCCGCATCGCGATCCTGATCAGCCACCGCTTTAGCACCGTGCGCATGGCCGACCAGATTGCCGTGCTCGACGGTGGCCGGATGATCGAGATGGGCACCCACGCCGGGCTGGTCGCGCAGGGCGGGACCTACGCCCGCCTGTTCAACCTGCAGGCCGAAGGCTACCGTTAGGCGCTACGGAAACTCGATCACGCCGCGCGCGCCGTCGCCGCGCAGCATGTCGGCATAGGCCTCATTGATCTGGTCGAGGCGATAGCGGCGCGTGATCAGGCGGTCGAGATCGAGCTTGCCGGCGAGATACAGTTCCGCATAACGAGGGAAATCCCGCTCCACATGGGCGGTGCCGTAGTAGCTCCCGGCCACCGTTTTCTCCTGGCGCGTGATCAGCGCACCGGGCAGGTTTGTCGCGCTGCCGACAGGGGAGATGCCAGCCAGCACGATCATGCCGCCCGGCCGCGCGGCACGCAAGGCCTCCTCCTGCACCGCCGGGATGCCGATCGCCTCAAAGACGTAGTCGGCACCGCGACCCGCGGTGAGGGCCTTGATCTCCTCCACGGCATTGGGTCCCGCCGCAACGGCATGCGTGGCGCCGAAGTCCTCGGCCTGCTCAAGCTTCTCCGGCACGCGGTCGACGACGATGATGCGGCCCGCCCCGGCCAGCGCCGCGCCAAGCACGACGCTCAACCCGACACCGCCCGCGCCATACACCACCACGCTCGAGCCCGCCTTCACCTGCGCCGTGTTCAGCACGGCCCCCACCCCGGTCGTCACGGCGCAACCGATCAGCGCGCTCACGGCAAAGGGCACGCGCGGCGGCATCTTGATCGCGCTGCGCGCGCTGACGGTCACGCGCTCGGAGAAGCAGCCGACGCCGGAGAAGTGATACGCCGGTGCCCCGTCGATCGAGAAGCGCGGCGTGCCGTCCAGCATGGTGCCCTTCCAGGACATCGCCTTGAACGTCTCGCACAACGAAGGACGCCCATTCAGACAGTAGAAGCAGTGCCCACAGTTCGGCGACCAGTTGAGCGCAACCGAATCGCCCACGGCAAGACCGCTCACGCCCGGGCCAACGGCCTCGATCACGCCCGACCCTTCGTGGCCAGCGATCACGGGCAGCGGAAAGGGCGTGTCGCCCGTGACGAGATGCCAGTCGGAGTGACAGACGCCCGCCGCCTTGACCTGCACCAACACCTCGCCAACGCGGGGCGGCTCGAGATCGATGGGCTCGATGGAAAACGGGGTGCGCACGGCGCGCAGGACGGCGGCGGTGGTCTTCATGCGCAGATTGTAGAGGGAAACCCATTTGAACAAGAGCTTCTACGTCGCCCTCTGCGGGCCGCACCGCTCAGCGCGCCTGGCTGGTACACGTTGAGCAGCGCATCACTGTAGCCAAAACATCCTCCGGTGGGAGAAGGTGCGCGTCGCGGGCCGGGCGTATCGCGCCTTTGCGCGCTTCGACTCACCGTCCGGGGTGTTTGCCTTCGCCTCGTATCGTGCTGGGCGGCCCGGAAAAGATCGAAGCCGCCAACGCGGCGCGTGGCGGCTTCTTACAAGTCAGGGGTGGATCGTCTGGCCCGGGCTACTTCATGCTCGCCATGAGCTTGTCGAGCGTCTCCCGTGGCGGGCGGGTCTTCGACTCCGGCATGTGCGCCAGTGGCGTGTAGCCTAGATTCTCGACTTCGGCCAGATTCGGGCGGGACTGGTCGACGTAGATCAGCCCGGTGATGAAGCGCTGATTGGCGCGGGCATCCTCGAGCAGGCGCATGGCGGCGGCACGATCGGTCGGATCGTGCTTGCCGCTGTCCAGCTTCTGCAGCACGATGCGGCTGCCGTCATGCATCGTCACCGCACGGCTCTCACCTTCGGCGTAGTCCACGGTGATCTGATCGCGGGATGCGACGAATAGCGGGTCATTGACCACTTCGTCGTGGCCGCGGCCCCAGGCGTAGCTCTTGGTGCTGTCGTCCTTGTTGTTGAAGGTCACGCACGGGCTGATGATGTCCAACACGGCGGTGCCGCGATGCGCGAAGGCGGCCTTGATGAGCATGCGCACCTGCTTGGGATCGCCGGCAAACGAGCGCGCGACAAAGCCGCAGTCCGAGATGATCGCCTCCATGCACAGGTCGATGGGCATGAACTCGTTCGGGCGCGGCTGGTGGCGCAGCTCCTGGCCCCGGTCGGAGGTCGGCGAGAACTGGCCCTTGGTCAGGCCATAGACGCCATTGTTCTCGACGATGTAGACCATGTTGACGTTGCGGCGGATCATGTGCTTGAACTGGCTGAAGCCAATCGAGCCGGTGTCGCCATCACCGCTGACACCGATGGCGCTCAACGTGTGGTTGGCCATCAGCGCGCCGGTTGCCACAGAGGGCATGCGCCCGTGCAGCGAGTTGAAACCATGCGAGCGGCTGAGGAAGTAGGCCGGGCTCTTGGACGAGCAGCCGATGCCGGACAGCTTAATCAGGCGCTCGGGCGCGATGCCGTATTCGTAGCACGCGTCGATGATCGACGCGGCGATGGCATCATGGCCGCAGCCGTTGCACAGGGTCGATTCGAGGCCCTTGTAGTCGGCCTTGGTCAGGCCGACCAGATTGGTGGCGGGCTTGGCGGCCGCCGGCGCGGGTGCACTTGGAAGGGGAGGCATGGTTCAAGTCTCCTATTTGGTCTCGCGAGCGAGCAGGTTCTCGCTCACCCACTTGGCGGTGACGGGAAGGCCATCGCACAGGTTGAGCGGCAGGACGCGCCCGGCCAGCTCCGGCATTTCGAGGCGGATGATGTCGCACAACTGATGGTGCTGACTCATCTCGATGACGTAGGTGCGCTTGTGCGCGGCGATGAAGTCGCGCACGCCCTCGGCCAGCGGCAGGGCGCGCGGGCGAAGCAGGCTCGCCTTGATGCCCTCGCGAGCGAGCATTGCGCGCGCCTCTTCGACTGCAGCCGTGACGGAACCAAAGGCGACAAGGCCAATTTCGGCTCCCTCGACCTGTTCCACAACGGGCTGCGGGCAGAGCTTGCGCGCCGTGTCATGTTTGCGGTCGAGGCGTTCGAGGTTGCGCGTCCAGTCCTCGGGCTTCTCGCTGTAGCCGGCCCGCTCGTTGTGGCCCGTGCCGCGGGTGAAGTAGGCGGCCAGCGGGTGCTCGGTGCCGGGGAGCGTGCGATACCCGATGCCATCGCCATCTACGTCCTTGTAGCGGGCGAAGCCGCCCAGGCGCTCGAGGTCGGCGGCGGTGAGAACCTTGCCGCGGTCCATCGGCTGATCGGGATACTCGAACGGCTTGCTCATCCACTGATTCATGCCAAGGTCGAGGTCGCTCGCGACGAAGATCGGGGTCTGCAGCCGCTCGGCCAGATCGAAGGCGCGCCAGCCGAACTCGAAGCACTCCGCGACGTCGCCGGGCATGAGAACCACCTGACGGGTGTCGCCGTGCCCGAGCAGATACAGTTTTAGCAGGTCACCCTGCGAGACGCGGGTCGGTAATCCGGTGCTCGGACCCATGCGGGTGACGTCCCAGATCACGGCCGGGATCTCGGCAAAGTAGCCCAGGCCGGCGAACTCGGACATGAGCGAGATGCCGGGGCCGGAGGTGCTGGTCATCGCGCGGGCGCCCGCCCAGCCGGCACCCAGGACCATGCCCAACGCAGCGAGCTCATCTTCAGTCTGCACCACCGCGTAGGTCGGCTTGCCGGTCTCGGCATCGCCGCGCAGCCGCGGGAGGTAGTCGTGCAGGCCATCCGCGAGCGAGGTGGCCGGCGTGATGGGATACCAGGCCACAAACGTGACGCCGCCGTAGACCGAACCCAGCGCGCCCGCCGTGTTGCCATCGATCATGATCAGGCCGGCGGTCTTGGATTCGGGCAGCCGCTCGACGCGGAAGGGATCGGCCTTGGTGAGGTTTGCCCCTGCCCATTCATGCGCGGCGTTGACGACGGCCATGTTGGTCGCAACCGCTTTGGCCTTGTTGCGAAACTGCCAGGCCAGCGCGGCTTCGATATCAGCCCGATCGATGCCGAGCAGCCAGGCCAACACCCCGACATACACCATGTTGGCGATGTAGCCCTTGAGCTTGGCATCGACATCCGAAGCGGCCGAGAGCTTCTTGACGGGCATCGGGTAGTAGGTGATGTCCGTGCGAGAAAGCTGAACCTTGGCGTCATCCGGATACAGGTAGATGCCGCCTGCCGCCGTCCTGGCGAGGTCGTCGGCCATCGTGGCCGGGTTCATCGCCACGGTGATCTCGGCCGTCTCGCGGCGCGCGATCCAACCGTCGGCGCTCACCCGCACGGTGTACCACGTGGGGAGGCCCTGAATGTTCGACGGGAAGAGGTTCTTGCCACTGACGGGCAGTCCCATCTTGAACAACGCACGGAGGATAGTGGCGTTCGCGGTCTGGCTCCCGCTTCCGTTCTTCGTCCCTACGATGATCGAGAAGTCGTTCACCACAGGGGGTCGCTCGGCGGGTGCCGGCGCGACAAGGGGTTCGGCTGTGCTCATGTCGTCTCCTTGGAGAGGTCCGCGCCGGCGCGTCCCGGCACCGCATCGCGCGGACGATACAACGATTTCGATTTCCGGGCGGATCCTTCCCGGGATTGCAGCAAGTGTGTGTGCTCGACCAGTGCCCTGTGACCGGCATCGGCGTCGCCGGCGCAGATCGCATCGACCATGGCCTGGTGATAGCGCCAGACCGCGGTGAGATAGGCGTAGTCCGCAAAACGGTTCAATTCCACCGCTTCGTAGGCCTCCCAGTACGCTTCGAGGATGCCATGCACAAACGGGTTGTTGAGCCGGCCGAAGATCATCAGGTGGAGCTGACGGTGCTCGGCGTGTGGGATTTGCGTCGGGGTGCCCTCCAGCTTGGCCCATGCCGCCTTCATCAGGGCCTGCAGCGCTTCATGATCCTCGGGCTGCAGCAGGGCCACCGCCTCATGCCAGAAGCCAAACTCGACGTGGGTGCGCAGCTGGCTGAACTGATCAAAGGCGCAGGGATCGATCGCCAGGGCGTAGAGCAGGCTGAGGCGAACGGCTGGAAGGAAGTCGTAGGGCGCATGACGAATGCCCGTGCGCGGCTTGACATCGACCAGGCCCAACGCGCGCGCGACTTCGAGTTGCTCACGCAGTTTGCCAATGCTCAAGCCGAGCTCATCACTGAGCTCCGTTAGGGCGGGAATGGGTTCACTCAGCGCCTTACCGTTCAGCTTCAGACGATGCCGGGCCAGGTAGCGCAGAATGTCGTTGTCGAGCGCTTTCAGTTCCATCGCGGGATTTCATCCGAATCCTTCGATTTATCGGATGAATAGGCGGTGATTCTACGCCGGGCTTCTTCGTCTGTCAAGGTGCCCGGCGTTGCCCTATCGGAACACCCGCGGGAGCCAGGTGCGCAGGTTGAAGGTGAAGTCCTGGCGAACGGCATCCGCGTCGGCGAGCCCAAGCCCGGGCACGCTTAGCGCGCCGTAATAGGCGCTGCTCGCCGTCACCGTGTAGGTGCCGGGGATCACCGTCAACGTGTACGTGCCCGTCGCATCGGTTGCGGCCGGAAACTGCAGGGTTGCGGTCTGATAGACCGCGCTGACAAGGACGTCGGACAGTGGCTGCCCCGATGCAACCGTCACCACGCCCGTGATAACGGCCGTTCCCGTGGGCACGGCCGACACGGCCGCGGCGATGTTCAACCGACCATAGCCATACACGTTGTTGGGCCAGCCATCGCTCGAACAGGTCGCCGAAACGCTGACATGCGTGGCCGTCTGATTGAGCACGTCCTCGGTGAAATCGATCTGGCCCTTGATCAGGGGTTGCGCCGACCAGAGCAGCGCGACGGCTCCGGCCACGTGCGGACCGGCCATCGAAGTGCCGCTCATCGAGGCGTAGCTGTTGCCCGGATAGGCCGAGCGCACGCTGACGCCGGGCGCTGTGATGTCCGGCTTCATGCGATTGCTGCCGTCGATGGCCACCGGCCCGCGGCTGGAGAATGAGGCAAGGTTGCCTGTCGAGGCGCTGAAGGCACCGACGGAATAGACCGCATCAAACATGGCAATGGGCTCATTCACCGTTGTGCAGGCCGAGCCCGAGTTGCCGGCGGACGCCACCGTCATGATTCCGGCGGCGCGCGATGCCTCGATGGCCAGCCGCATCACGGTCGGATCCCAGATGTTCAGGTCACAGCCCTCGGCCGGCGGACAACCCCAGGAGTTGTTCGTCACGTCGGGCGAAAGGTCAGGATCGCCCTGTGCCGGCGTTCCGCCCACGGGATACGGCGCGAGAAAGAACTCAAAGCACTCGAGGTAGGTGGCCGGACTGCCCCACCCCTGGTCCATGTTTCGACATGCGATCCACTTTGCGCCAGGGGCCATGCCAATCTGGTTGCTCGCGCCATCCCAGCCCGCCACCGTGCCCATTGTGTGCGTGCCGTGGCCGTGGTCGTCACAGGGTGCGGCAGAGTTGCCCGGACAGGCGCCGGTGCTGCTGTGAATGGCGTCATGCCAGTTGTAATCATGCGAGGCCGAGGCAGCGTCCCAGCCGCGGTACGCCCCGATCAACGCGGGATGGTTCCACTGGTAGCCCGTATCCTGACCCCCCGCGACAATGCCCGTGCCCGTGTAGCCCATCGCCCAGACCAGCGGCGCCCCGACATAGGTCAGCCCAAGTTCGATCGCAGATGGCGCCTCCGGCAGATCGGGCGCGATGGGCCGTTCGGGCTGGGGCAATGCATTTGCCGTGTGCGGGTTCGCCAGGATGGCGCGCACGTCGCGCCGCGCGGCGAGCGCCGTGACCAACGCGCGATCGCCTTGCGTCTGAATGGCATTGACGATGTAGAAGCCACGCGCCGGCGCGCCCGCCTTCTCGATGACGGACAGGACGGGCGGTTGCGTGCGCGCTGCGACGTCGCGCAACTGCTGAACGACATAACGTGTCTTCTCCACCCGCGTCGCGAAACGCGAGGCACCGCGCAGGTCCGCCTGGTCCGTCAGCAAGATGAGGAGTTCCGCGCTGCCACCGGCCTCGGTCTCCGACCAAACGCGGGCAGCAACCCCCTGGGGCGGCGCGGCAGGCGGTGCCGCGGGCTGGCCAACCACCGAAGGAGTCAGCGCGGAACCCGGGACGGCGAGCGCGAGCACCAGGGCAAGGAGAAGGGCGACGTTGGGGTGGATCATTGGCGCGGATTGTAGCCGCGTAGTGTATGCTCTGTCGCCATGTTCTATGATGAAGCTCAGATCGATGTAAAGGCCGGCCGCGGCGGCGATGGCGTGGTCAGCTGGCGCCGCGAGGCGATGACGCCGATGGGCGGCCCGGACGGCGGCAACGGCGGCAAAGGCGGCGATGTCATCGTCGTCGGGAATCGCCACCTCAATACGCTGCTCAACTTCCAGTATCAGCGCCGTTTCATCGCGCCGGATGGCGCGGCGGGCCGTGGCAAGAACTGGACCGGCCGATCAGGCAAACCCGTTTACATCGCGGTACCGCTGGGCACCGTCATCATCGACGCCGACAACGGCGGGGTGCTGGGCGACATCACCGCGGACGAGCAACAGCTCATCGTGGCCAAGGGCGGCCGGGGCGGACGCGGCAACGCCATGTTCGCCTCTTCGACCAACCAGGCCCCCAACCACGCCGAAAACGGCACCCCGGGCGAGTCGCGCCCCCTGCGCCTCGAGCTCAAGCTCATCGCCGACGTCGGCATCGTCGGCCTTCCCAATGCCGGCAAGAGCACGCTGCTCGCGTCGTTGACGGCGGCCACCCCCAAGATCGCCAACTACCCTTTCACAACGCTGCAACCCAACCTCGGCGTCGCAGATCTGGGTGACAGCCGCACGCTCGTGCTCGCCGATATCCCCGGCTTAATCGAAGGAGCGAGCCAGGGCAAGGGACTCGGCCACGAGTTTCTGCGCCACATCGAGCGCACGCGGGTGCTGATCCACCTGATCGATGGGCTGAGCGAAGACCCGGTCGCCGACTATCGGACGATCAACGGCGAGCTGGCCGCCTTTGGGCATGGCCTCGCCGACAAGCCGCAGATCGTGGCGATGACCAAGATGGATCTGCCCGACGCGCAGGCCGCACTCGAGCTGTTCGGCCGCGACATCCAAGTGCCGGCCATGGAGGGCGAGCCGCAGGTGGTGATGGGCATTTCATCCGCCAGCCACAAGGGCGTGCGTGAGCTGCTGGGCGCGGCTGCCCGGATGGTGGACAGCCTGCCCCGCGTCGAGGAGGCCCCGGTCATCCCCACCCTCACCGCCGGTGAAGCACCGGACGACGGCTTTGAGATTCGGCGCGAGGGCGGCGGCTACCGGGTGATCAGCCCGTATCTTGAGCAACGCGCGGAGATCACCCGCTGGGACCTCGACGAATCGATCCAGCGCTTCCAGCGCGCGCTCGAACGCAGTGGCGTCGGGCCGGCCCTTGAACGCGAGGGGATCTCGCGTGGCGACACGGTGTATATCGGCGAGTACGAGCTCGAGTGGGGCGACTAGCGCATGCGGATCGGCGTCCTCGGCGGCACCTTTGATCCTCCGCATGTCGGACACCTGACCATCGCCGATCAGGCCCGGGCGCAGCTCGGTCTGGATCGGATTTGGTTTACGCCCGTTGGGCAGCCTCCACACAAGACGGGGTCGACCTCAGCTGAAGACCGGGTGGCGATGACCCGGCTCGCCATCGCGGACAACCCCGCGTTCGAGCTGTGTCTGGTCGACGTCGAGCGCCCCCCGCCCCACTACACCGTGCACCTGTTCGAGGCGCTGCTGGCACGCCACCCCGAACACACCTTTGTCTTCATCATCGGCGCGGACGCGCTGATCGACTTGCCGCGCTGGCAGCAGCCGCGTCGCATCCTCGAAATGGTCAAGATCGCGGTGGCGCATCGGCCGCGCTATCGGCCCGACCTCGAGGCGTTGGAAGCGGTGTTGCCCGGCATCGGCGCCGATCTGGTGTGGGTGGACACGCCGCTCACCGACCTTGCCTCCAACGACCTGCAACGCCGGGCGCGCATGGGCCTGCCCCTGCGCTACACCGTCACGCGCGAGGTCGCCGAGTACATCCGCGCCCGACAGCTGTATGAGGCGCCCACGGGCGGCTAGTCCGGGTTCGGGAGCATGAACTCCCGGATCATCCCGACAAAGGTGTGCCAGGCCTCGATGAAGCTGCGCAGCGTGCGAACGGTCGGGCCAAAAGTGTCGAAGTCCGTCAGCGACAGGCCCTGCTCGGCATACGCGCGCTTGAAGTCCGGCACCTGTGCGGTGAGCGCGGAAAGGATGGCCGGATCAACCGGTGCATCCATCTGTCCGTTATTCGGCGTGATGCCGCTGGCGTTGTACTTGAGCTGCCAGTCATACGGGATGGTGAGGGCAACTTTGCCACCGACGAACTCCGTCCAGTGCAGCGTGTTGCGATAGGCGGCCGACAACAGCGTGGTGCGATAGCCCAGGCGCTGATAGACGCGGTAGGCCTTCTTGAAGCACGCCACCCCTGCCCATTCCAGATACTCGGGCGGGATTTCGATGGCGCCCTTCTTGACCTGGACCTTCATCCAGTCGTCGAGTCTGCCCACCATCATGGTCGCGTAGGGCGTCATGTGCGCGACGTCAAGGCCGGCCGCCTCGCGTCGTTGCAAGCCACGCTCGACGGCATCGCCGATGGCCAGCACCTGTGGCACGCAGAAGCTCACCGTCACGTTCACGTTGACGCCGCGGAACGTCAGCTCCTCGACGGCGCTGATCCCCGCGCTCGTGGCCGGCACCTTGACCTGCATGTTGGGGGCCAGGCCGGCAAAATACGTGGCCTGATTCAGGATGGCATTTCGATCGTTGTATGCCGCCGGGTCGACCTGGATCGACAGGCGACCGAGCTTGCCGCCACTGCGCTCATACACCGGCAGGAGCAGGCGCGCACCCTCCAGCGCGAGGGCCTGATAGATCGCCCAGGCCACGCGGCTCTCGCTCCAGCCCGGGTTCTGCGCCACGGTCGCCGCGATGCGCTCGCGCCACAACGGCATCTCCTTCTTCAAGACATTGCCGACGATGACGGGGTTGCTGGTCGCGCCGATCGCGCCACGCGCAATGGCGTAGGTCAGCTCTTCGACCGAACAGGAGTCATTAAGATACTGGGTCGGCGTCTCCGACGCCATCTGGTGCAGGGGGCCGTTTGGGGTTGCGCTCATGGGATGAATATTACTCCCCCACCTCGCAGAGTGAGGGTGACCGGTGCCTGCTGACTACGGCCTGGACTTGATCGCGATGATGGTCGGCACCTCGACGAACGAGTCAAGTGAGAGCGCCGCCCCCGCCCCGCCGAGCGCGAGCCCGCTCGACGCGCCGCCGTCGAGGTTGAGCGCAGCATCGATGGCCATGGCCGGGTCTTTTGCCAGTGCAGCGGCGAGGTCACGCAGGGTCAGAAAATTGAAGCGCGACACGCCGAGCAGCAGTCGCCCGGAGCGGTCCACGGCGAGAAAGGTGCGCCGGTTGCGGTCGCCGTCATCGGCAATGCCATCCACGACCTTGCCGCCCCGCACCAGCATCGGGAAGGACTCGACTGCCTGCGTGATGCGCCGGTCGGCGACGTAGGGCTTTTCCTTCAGCCACTGCAGCGCAACGGTTTGGGGAGGGCCGGCGCGCACGGTGAACAAGCCGCCATAGCCCAGCAGCGTGCGCCCGCTGACCACGCCGTTGGCAACGACCAGCCCGATGGCCGTGTTTTCGGGCGTGAAGTAGCCGGCATTTGCGGCGACATCCGCCGACAGATCATCGCGCCAGCCCGCGACGGTGCGCGTCGCCGTTGGTGCATAACGCACTGAGATGGTCGCCTTTGCCGGGTCGATCCGGGCGACCACAAACACCTCGACCAGCTCGCTGCTCCCCGACGGGGCCTGAACCTCAAACACCTCGATGCCCGGGGCGATGACGTGCGGGGCACTGGCCGTGGGCGTCGGCGTGCGCGCAGGGGCCAAAGTGGCGGTCTGCGGCGGGCGCACGGTCGGCGACGCCGTGGCGCGCGGGGCGGGCGTCACGGTGGACGTCCCATTCCCCGCGCAGGCCACCAGCGTGAGCAGAGAAAGAAAGGGGCCCAGGCGCCGCAGCGTGCGCCTGCCAGCGCCGATCACGCTACAGAACCAACCCCCACGGATTTTCCAGCAGGCGCTTGATTTCGTTCACGAACTCGGCGCCCTGCGCGCCATCCGTGACGCGATGATCACCGGACAGCGTCATGCGCATGATGGAACGAATCACGATTTGCCCGTCCCGCACAACGGCCTCGGGTTGAGCGGCCGCGACCGCCAGGATCCCGGCATCCGGCCCATTGATGATCGCGACGAAGTTCTCGACGCCATACATCCCCAGGTTGGAGATAGAAAAGGTCTGACCGCCAGCATCGCCCGGCAGCATCTTGCCGCTCTTGGCGCGCGACACGAGGCCGGCCATCTCGACAGCGATCTGCTTGAGCGACTTGGCATCCGCATCGCGCACCGTCACGGTGATCAACCCGCTCTCGAGCGCGACGGCGTTGCCGACGTGAATCGCGCCGTGATAGTCGATGGCATCGCCGGCGAATGAAGCGTTCATCGACGGGAACTTGCGCAAGGCAAGCGCCACCGCGCGGACGACGAGGTCATTGACCGACACCTTGATGCCCTCGGCCTTGAGCGACTCGTTGACCTGCCCGCGCAGCGCGAGCGCGGCATCCATCTCCGTCGCGACCGTGATGTAGAAGTGCGGCGCATTGACCTTGCTCTGCTGCGTGCGCGTCGCAATGATCTGTCGCATCTTGCTGAGCGGCTTGCGCTGGTCGCCAACAGTTGCCAGCGGTGCGGCGGGCACAGCGGCAGGGAGGGCAGCACTGGGCGCGGCGGCGGCCGCGACAGCGGCCGGGCGCGGCGCAGCGGGCGCGACGGCCTCGACATCGGCCTTCATGATGCGGCCCTCGGGTCCACTGCCCTTCACGGCACGCAGGTCCACACCCGCAGCGGCAGCCACGCTCTTGGCGGCCGGTGACGCCACGATGCGACCCGTCGCCGGTGCCGGCGTTGCCGCACGCTTCGCCGCGGCCTCGATATCCGCCTTAGTGATGGCACCCTCACGACCCGTCCCGGAAACGGTGGACAGGTCCACGCCCAGTTCCTCCGCCATGCGGCGCGCAACGGGCGTAACTTGCCCGCCAGCCTGCGCAGGGGCGGCTGCAGGCTTGGCCGCCGGCGCGGCGGCGGTCCCGGGGGCCTCACCCGGCGCACCGATGACGCCAATCACGGAACCAACCGGCACCTTGGTCCCCGCTGCCACGCGGATCTCGGACAGCACGCCGGAGCCGAAGGCCTCGATCTGGATGGTCGTCTTGTCGGTCTCGATCTCGGCTATCGGCTCGCCCTTTTTGACGGGGTCGCCCAACGCTTTCAGCCAATTCGCGACCGTGCCCTCGGTCATGTCAAAGCCCATCTGGGGCATCGTGATTTCAGTCGCCATGCATCCTCCGGCTAGTACTGCTTCTGCACCATGGCGCGGCAGGCCGCCACGACGTCCTCGGCAAACGGCAGCGTGGCGCGTTCGAGGTTCTTGGCATACGGCATCGGGACTTCAAGCCCGGCCACGCGCGCAACGGGGGCGTCCAAATCGTTGAACGCCTTCTCGGTGATCGAAGCGGCGATTTCCGCACCCAGGCCGCCGGCGCGCCAACCCTCCTCAACCACGATGGCGCGGTTGGTGCGCCGGATGGATTCGAGGGCGAGGGAGAGGTCGAGCGGGCGCAAAGTGCGCAGGTCAATGACGTCCAGCTCGATGCCTTCCGCAGCGAGCGTCGTCGCGGCCTTGAGCGTTTCGACCGTCATGCGCCCCCAGGTCACGACCGTGAGGGTCGAGCCGGCGCGCTTACGCTCGGACACACCAATCGGAACGACATACTCCTGCTCGGGCACTTCGCCGCGCGTGCCATACAGCGCCAGGTGCTCGAGGAAGATGACGGGGTCGTCATCGCGAATGGCGGACTTGAGCAGGCCCTTGGCGTCATACGGCGTGGCTGGCGCGACGACCTTGAGCCCCGGAATCGAGGCGAACCAGCTGTCAAAGTTCTGCGAGTGCGTCGAGGCCGTGCGCCCGAAGCCATTCGGCGTTCGAATGACGATGGGCACCTTGATCTGCCCGTTGAACATGTGCGACTGCTTGGCCGCGTGATTGACGATCTGGTCCCACGCCACCAGCGTGAAGTTGACCGTCATGATCTCGCACACCGGTCGCATGCCACCCATGGCCGCGCCGATTCCGATTCCGACGATGGCCTCCTCGGCGATGGGCGTGTCGCGGATGCGCTCGGGGAATTCCTTGGACAGCCCCTGGGTGACGCCATATGCGCCCCCGTTGTTGTAGTGCACGATGTCCTCACCCCACACGACGACGCGGGGGTCGCGCTGCATTTCCTCGCGCAGCGCGCGCTTGAGGGCTTCACGATAGGTAATCTCTGGCATGTCTCCGTCCTAGCGGGCCGCAAGTGTGGGCGGCGCAATCAGCGTGCCGTCGACCTGCATGTTGGCGACCGGCGTGGCATACACGTGATCGTAGAGCGTGTCGCGGCCCGGCTCCGGGCTGGCGTCCGCGAACTCCACGGCCTTCTGCACGACGACTTCCGCTTCGCGGACGATCGCGTCGAAGTCGGCCTGGGTGTATCCCTTGGGCAGCAACACTTCCTCTGCGAAGCGCTCGATGGGATCCTGCTCCTTCCAGCTGGCGATTTCGGACTTGGCGCGCTGTACATCCGGGTCGGCCATCGAGTGCGCGCGATGGCGATACGTAACGGCCTCGACGAGCGACGGACCCTCGCCCGCGCGCGCGCGATCCGCCATGCGACAGATGACCTCACGCACGGCCATGACGTCGTTGCCGTCCACCTGTTCGGCATGCATGCGGTAGCCCGCGGCCTTTTGTACGATGTCGGTGACCGAGCTGTGCACATCCAGCGGCGTGCCCATCGCATAACGGTTGTTTTCCACCATGAAAATCACCGGCAGCTTCCACAGCTGCGCCCAGTTCAGGGTGGCGTGGAAGTATCCGATGTTGGTGGACCCGTCGCCCATCACGCACAGCACGACGCGCCCGTCCTTCTGATACTGGGCGGCGTAGGCAAGGCCTGCCGCCAATGGCAGGTGCGCACCAACGATCGCATACCCGCCCCAGAAGTGGTTCTTGACATTGGCCAGGTGCATCGAGCCACCGCGGCCGCCAGTGGTGCCTGTAGCACGCCCAAACAGCTCGGCCATGACCGACTCGGGCGAACAACCGCGCAGCAGCGCATAGCCATGGTCGCGATACGTCGTCAGCACGTCGTCATCGGGATTGAGCGCCGAGAGCGCGCCCACCGCAACGGCTTCCTGCCCGTTGTACAGGTGCAGAAATCCACCGATCTTGGCCTTGCCATACATCTCCGCCGAGCGATCCTCGACTTGCCGGATCAACACCATCTGACGGTACAGGGCAAGCAGATCTTCCTTTTCCATCTTGATATCCCAGTCTCCTGAAGTTGCGGCGCCGGGTGCGCCGCACGTCCGCCGTACGCGCGTTGTCCGCTGAACGGGAATGACCCTTCCCACTCAGCACCGCGTTGTGTGTTTCCCCCACATCACGGCAAGGCGCGCACGAACCCGTGTTCGCTTTTCCGCGTCCCGGCGGAACAAGGCGTCGATTGTAATGGATAGGCCCGCCGGTTTCTGGCTTTGCGGCACCGCGGGCGCAGGGACTAGGCCGCCACGGCTGCGGCCGGCGCGGCCTTCCTGGCAAACGGATCGCGATACGCGAGCAGCCGCAGGCCATTGAGACAGACCAGCACGGTGCTGCCCTCGTGACCGACGACGCCGAGCGGCAGGAGCAATTTGAAACCCAGCGCCGAGATCAGCAACACGACGATGACCCCGAGCGCGAAGGCCAGGTTCTGGAACACCACCCGGCGCGCATGCTGACTCATGCTGATGGCGTAGGGAATTTTCGCCAGGTCATTGGCCATGAGCACGACATCGGCGCTCTCGAGCGCGACATCGGTGCCGGCCGCCCCCATGGCAAACCCGACGCTGGCAGATGCCAGGGCTGGCGCGTCATTCACGCCGTCGCCGACCATCGCCACCTTGCCATAGCGCTGGTGCTCGCGCACGATGCGCACCTTGTCCTCCGGCAGCAAATCGGCGAAGACCTCGTCCACGCCGGCCTGAGCGCCGATCGCGCGCGCCACTCGGGCGCTATCGCCAGTGATCATGATGATGCGTTTGACGCCGGCAGCGCGCAGCGACTTGACCACATCGGCGGCACCATCCCGCAGCGTGTCCGCGATGGCGATCACACCCAACGCAACAAAGTCACCCTCCGGCCGCCGTCGCGCGACGATGACGGAGGTCTTGCCCTCATCCTGCAGACGGCCGACCTCAGCCAGCGCGGAAGGCATGCGATCGACCGCCTGATCGGCGAACAGGGCGGCATTGCCCACCCAGATCTCCGTGCCACCGCGGAAGCTGGTGCGACCCTTTACCCCGCGCCCGGTGATGGACTGGAAGTCCTCTACCTCGGGAAGGGTGAGGTTGCGCGCCGCGGCCGCCGCGAGGATGGCGCGCCCAAGCGGATGTTCGGACTTGGCCTCGATCGCCGCGGCCAGGGCAAGCAGGACATTCGCGTACTGCGGCGCCGCGACCTCAGGGGCCGCCCCAGCGACGGCATCGTCGATGGGGATGATCGTCACGTCCGTGACGGTCGGCTTGCCAACGGTCAGCGTCCCGGTCTTGTCAAACGCAACGACCGCGATTTGAGCAACTTCCTCAAGGCTCGCCCCACCCTTGAAGAGCACGCCATGCCGAGCGCCATTCCCGATAGCCGACAGGATCGTGGCCGGCGTGCTGATGACGAGCGCGCAGGGTGAAGCCACGACCATCGCGGTCATGGCGCGGTAGAAAGCCGTGTTGAAGTCCTCATGAAACAACAGCACCGGAACGATGATCAGCAGCAGCGTGAAGACGATGACGCCGGTTGCGTAGACGCGCTCGGCCTTGTCCAGAAACTGCTGGGTGTTCGCCTTGCGCCCCTGCGCATCCTCGACCAGCTGGATCATGCGGGCGATGGTCGAGTCCTTGGCCAGCTTCGTGACGCGCGCGTTGACCGAACCCGTCAGGTTGATCGTGCCGGCAAACAGCGTCGCGCCCTCGCCGCGATGGACGGGCATGGACTCTCCGGTGACCGACGCCTGATCGATCACGGTCTCACCGTTGATGACGACGCCATCCAGCGGGACCCGGTCACCCGGTTTGAGGATGAAGACATCGCCGACCTCGACCGCCTCGATGCCGACTTGCCGCTCCGCGCCGCCCTTGAGCAGCGTGGCCACCGTCGGGCGCAATTTCATCATCGCCCGGATGGCGTCGCGGGTGCGGCCAATGGCATACGTCTGCAAAACGTTCGAAAGCGAAAACAGGAACAGCAGCATCGCGCCTTCGAAGGGCGAATCGACGACCGCGGCGCCCAGCGCCGCGAGGATCATCAGCAGGTCGACTTCGATTTCGCGCTTGCGAAGCGCCTCGATGCTGGCGATGGCGCCAAAGAAGCCCCCGGTGAAATAGGCGATCAGGAACAGCGCGTTACGCAGCGGCGTGGCACCCTGTGCTCGGTCGACAAGGCCGCCGCTGATCATTGCCACAAAGGTGATCGCGACAAACAGGGCGGCGATGCGGTCCTCGGTCAGCCAGGCGCGCCAGCGAGGAAGGGCTGGACCAGAGTTGGGGGATGCCAGGGAGACGTCAGCGTTTGTCATGATTTTCCTAAAACTTGACCGGATTATAAGCGAAGTTTGACCCCACTTAAATTATTTTGGAAGACTTCACAAAACCCGCCTGCCCGACCTCCCGAATCTGGGGCCGCCGTTTCCGGAATGCGTTCACGTGAGACCGGGGCGGCGCGCGCCAGCAGTAGGATAGCCCCCATGGACTCTACGCTGGTCGCCGACATCACCGCCTTGCTTGGCCCGCACTATGTGGTGAGCGCTCCCGAGGCGCTGACCACCTATGACGCCGATGCCTGCGTCGTCGACACGCACGCGCCCGACCTCGTCGTGCTGCCCCGTAGCCACGAGGAAGTGGAAGCCATTGTCCGTTTGGCGCGCAAGGCCGGCGTGCCGGTCGTCGCGCGAGGCGCAGGGACCGGTCTGGCAGGAGGCGCGACCCCGATCCAGGGCGGCCTGGTGATTGCCACCACGCGCATGGACCGCATCCTCGAAGTCGATGTGCGCAACAGCCGTGTGCGCGTCCAGCCCGGCGTCCTCAACTTCGAGCTCTCGCAGTACCTCAAGTCGTATGGCTACCAGTTCGCGCCCGACCCGTCCTCGCAGAAGGCCTGCACCATCGGCGGCAACATCGCCAACAATGCCGGTGGCCCGCACTGCCTCAAATACGGTTTCACCGCCAGCCACGTCCTCGGCGTGCGGCTCGTCCTGCCCAACGGTGAAAGCATGTGGACGGGCGATGGCACGCCGTATGGCCCGGGGTATGACCTGACCGGGATCGTGTGCGGAAGCGAGGGCATGCTCGGCGTGGTCACCGAGGCCTGGCTGCGGATGACGCGGCTGCCCGAGGCCGTGCGCGTCGTGCTGGCGCTCTTCCCGGATGTCGAGACCTCCTGCGCCACCGTGTCGCAGACCATTGCGAGCGGCTTCGTGCCTTCCTCACTCGAGATCATGGACGCGCTGACGCTCAAGGCCGTGAACGGCATGTATCGCCTCGGGCTTCCGGAGGACGCCGGCGCGGCGCTGCTGATCGAGGTCGATGGCGTCGAGGAGGGACTCGACACGCTCATGCAGGACATCGAGGGCATTGCCCGGCGCAACCATGCCACCGAGGTGCGGCCCGCCCGCACGGCCGCCGAACAGACGCAGGTGTGGGCGGCTCGCAAAAATGCGTTTGGCGCGATGGGCCGCCTCGCGCCGACCACCTTCCTCGTCGACACCGTCGTGCCGCGCAGCAAGCTGCCCGCCGCGATCCGCGAGGTGCAGCGCGTGTCAGGCGAATACCACCTGCCGATCGCCAACGTCTTCCACGCCGGGGATGGCAACCTTCACCCCCTGGTGCTGTTTGACCGCCGCGTGGCCGGCGAGAGCGCGCGCGCCCTCGAGGCCTCCAGCGATGTCATCACCTGGTGCGTCGAGCAGGGCGGCACGCTCAGCGGCGAGCACGGCATCGGCCTCGAAAAGCAGAAGTTCATGACCCTGGTCTACTCGCGCGAGGACCTTGCCGCGATGGCCGGGCTGCGGCATGCCTTTGACCCGGCGGAACGCTTCAACCCGGGCAAGGTCTTCCCCCAGGGCAGCGGTTGCGGCGAGCTGGCGGAATGGCGGCGCAAAGGAATCGCCTGGCGCGACCTTCTGGCAGGCCGCGTCTGCCTCGATGCGCCACCCGACCACGACACGGTGGGCGGCGCCCTGTGGGTGTAGCTGGATCGCTAGAGCCCCATCAGGAATTGGAAGATCAGATCGTTTGATCCGGGCAGCCGAATCTCATGCCCGTAGTCGGCATACGTCACCATGCGCTTGGGCGACTGGATCTTGTTATAGCAGGCGTATTGCGACGAGGGCGGGCAGACTGTGTCCATCAGGCCAATCGTCCACATCACCTCGGCGCGAACGCGGTGCGCCAGGTGCTGGATGTCGATGTGGCCCAGCGCCTCCCACACCCGTTGCTCGCTCTTGTGCAGCGGGTCGCGCCGCCGGAAATACTCTCGCAGCTCATCGTAGGCGTCCTTGGCCTGGTCCATCTCCCACACCCGCTGATAGTCCGACAGGAAGGGGAAGGTCGGCGCGGCGCGCTTGATGCGCGGTTCGAGCGCCGCGCAGGCGACTGTCAGCGCCCCACCCTGGCTGCCCCCCGTCGCCCCGACGCGGGTGGCGTCCACACCCGGAAGCGACATCACGATGCCGGCCAGCTGCGCGCAGTCGAGGAAGATCTGGCGATACATCAGTCGCTCGGGTCGCCCCTCCAGCGCATCGGACAGGCCACGGATGATATGACCCTTGACCGTTGTGCCGGTCGTGCCGCCGCTGTCCTCGGACAGGCCGCCCTGGCCGCGACAATCGAGCGCCGCCACGGTGAAGCCGCGGTCGGCGTACGGCAGCTTATCCAGCCAGTCGCCAGAGTCGCCAAAATAGCCGTGGAAGAACACCACGGCTGGTCCGGGCGTTGTCCGCGCCGGCTCGGGCTGCAGGAGCTTGGCATGCACCCGCGCGCCCCCAACGCCGGTGAAGTACAGGTCCGAGCACGTCACGCCCGGAGCCTGAAACTCGGCGGGGGTGATCGTGAGCTGCGGATCGGTGGCCCGCATTTCGGCCAACGCCTGATCCCAATACACTTCAAAGTCGGCGGGGCGGGGGTTGATGCCCTGATACGTTTGTAGTTTTTCGAGCGGAAAGTCAAATCCAAGTGGCATGCCCGCATTATGGCTGAGCGGGGCGCACCCGCAGCGACACGTCTCATGCCGCGAAACGCCCGATAGAATGCCCGCCCGTGTCCACTTCCTCCGCCCCGTCGCGCTGGCAACGCATTGCCGGCCTCTCCTTTGCCGTCGCCGCGCCGCTGTTCATCGTCCGCCTGATCGTTGACGCCTCGATCCGAATGGTCTTCCCGTTCCTCCCACAACTGGCAACGGCGGCCGGCCTGACGGTGACGGCCTTCGGTCAAATCGTCGCCTTTCGCGCCTGGAATGGCATCGCCGCCCCCTGGCTTGGCCGCGCCGTCGACCGCTTCGGTCAGCGCGCCGTCATGCTAGCCGGGCTGCTCTGCCTGGTGGCCGGTTTGGCCGGGCTGTTCACGCTATCCGGGGTATGGGTGGCGCTGCCGATGCTGCTGGTCGGTCTCGCGAGCACGGCCTTCATTCCCGCGCAGCAGGCCTTTGTCACCGAGCTGGCCCCGCTCGAACGACGCGGTCGCGCGCTCGCCATCGTGGACGCCGCCTTCGCCACCTCCGGCCTGGTCTTGATGCCGCTGCTGGGCGTGGTCATCGACCAGTTCGGCGCGCGGGCATCCTATGCGCTGATGGGCGGACTGGCCGTCGTCGGCGCGCTGATCGTGGCGTTTCTCCTGCCCGCCCCACCCCGCGCCCACGCCGTGCGCGGCAGCGCGCCGCCCTTCGCTGCAGTAATCCGTCAAACAACGGTTCAAGCCATGACGTTTGTGCTGGCCCTGCTCTTTACCGCCTACGCGGGCTTCAACGCGGTGTGGGGGGTGTGGCTCAATCAGCGCTTTGGCGTGGAGGCCACCCGGGTCGGCGAGATCGCGCGTGACATCGCCATTGCGGAAGTGATCGCCGTCATCGTGGCCGGCCTGCTCGTCGACCGGCTTGGGCGACGGCGCTGCGCCATCGCGGGCCTGGTGCTTGTGGTGGTGGCGCTTGGCGGTTGGGCGCTCAGGCAGGACGCGCTCCCGACCGCGACGCTCGCGCTGATCGCGATCGGCGGGCTGTTTGAGTTCACCCTGGTGAGCGCCTTCACCGTGGTCGGCGATCAGGCTCCGGATGCGCTGGGCACGATGTTCTCGCTCGCCTCGCTCGGGGCGTCCGCCGGACTGGCACTCGGGCCGGCGCTGGCGCTGCCGCTGTTCGAAGCAAGCGGACTGCCGGCGGTCCTTGGCCTTGTCGCCGGGACACTGCTGCTCGCGGCAGGCCTCGCGCGGTGGAAGCTGCGCTAACGCAGTCGCGCCAGAAAGTCACGCACGACGGTGCTGTAGGCCTCGTGCTGATCCCGCCGCACGCTGTGGCCTGCGCCCTCGATGCGCGCCACCTCGGCCTGCGGGACGCGGGCGCGAAAGTCGGCCGCCGCCTCCGGCGTGACCAGCCCGCCCAACGCTGGATCCCCCGTCACGAGCAGGGTTGGCATCGTGACATTCTCCAGGGCGATGACCGGACCGCTCAGGCGAAGCTCACGTCGCTCGATGAAGGCCAGGTCAAACGCCAACTTCGAGCGCGCCCACGGTGCCAGATCGACCTCGGGCCAGGTCGGCGCCGCGCGCCGCTGCTGCGCGACAATGGCTTCGACACCCAGCGGACGCAGGCCTTCCAGCCAGCCTCGCGTCCCCGAACGCCAGGCCGCTTCATCGGATGGCGACAGGGCGTCGGCCTGCCAGCGCGGCGGCGGGTCTTCGAGGACCAACGCGCTGACGCGCTCCGGTCGCAGCGCAGCGACACCCAACACCGTGAGTGCGCCCATCGAGTGGCCGCACAGGATCGGGGCACGCAGCCCCAGCGCGTCCATCACCGCCAACACATCGTCGGCCAGCGCCTGGGGTGATCCATCACCGTCTTCCGGGAGCGCAGAGCCACCATGCCCGCGCGCGTCGATGGCGACGATGTCATGGTCCTCGCCAAAGCGCTGCATGAACGAGGCGAAGCACGCGCCATCGTCGCCAAACCCGTGCGCGAGCACGAGCGACGGCCCAGGTCCACGCGTTCGCCGCACGCGCTGCCGGAAACCGCGTGGGAAGATGTCAAACGTATCAATTTCAGCCAAGGTAGTCCTCGATGGGTCGGTCGATGGGGCCATGACCGGGGAAGATGCGCCTCGCGCCCGCCGCCTGCAGCGCGCGCCAGCTTCTATCGACCTTGGCCTGGTCGGGCTCCGGGCTCCAGGCCCGGCCATACAAGTCGCCGATGAAGGCCCTGCCGTCCTCGAGAACCAGGGAAACGCTGTCGTCGCTGTGGCCCGGGGTGTGAATCAGGCACCCCGGGATCCCGACGCTGGCCAGAAAGGCGGCACTCTCCGCAAGCGGCAGGGTGAGGTTGGTCGCCATGTCGATGTCGATGTAGGGATCCCGGGGACGCATGATCGTGCGTTGGGCGATTGCGCCATGCTCCTGTTCAGGCGGGACGATCAGCCTGACGCCGAGGTTCTTGAGGTCCTGGGCGATGCCGGCGTGGTCGGGATGAAAGTGCGTGCACAGCAGGTAGCGCAAATCGCGTTCCTGAATTCCCATCCGCGTGTGGGCGGCGCGCAGCTTGGGCAAGGTGCCCGGCCATCCCACATCGATCAGCAGCCACCCGCCCGGTGCCGACAGGCCGTAATAGTGGGTGGAGTCGTAGCCGAGGTCAACGAGATCGAGGCCGCGGGGTCTCCCCGCGGCCTTCTTGTCTGCCATTTGTCTGGTCGCCCGGCGCTATCGCATGCCGGCGGCCAGCATCGGGCCGATGACAAAGTTGTACACCAGCCCTAACGTCGCACACAGGCAAAACAGCACCAGGCAGCCGATGCCGATGATCTTGCCGGTGTTGCTCTTTTTCGGTGCCTGCGGCAGGCCGGCCGGTGCGCCCTGCGGCTGATACGGCACCGCCTGTGGAACGGGGAATGACGCGCCGGCGGGCGGCGGAGGATAGCCCGGCTGTGCAGCCGGCTCGGCGTAGGCCGGCGGGTTGAAGGCAGGGGCCGCGGGCGGGGGCGGCATGGCCGGTTGGCCGAGCGGGTCGGAATAGGCCGGCGGGTTGAACGACGGGGCGGGCGGCGGCGCGAACGAAGTGACGGGCGGTGCCGCAGGCTCAGGCGCAGCAGCGGAAACCGGCGGCATCGTGAAGGTCTTCATCTCGCTCGGGTTGACCGGGATCGGATCGGGCTCGTGCTCCACCGACAGGGTGCTCTGACCAAACGCGATGCGGTCACCGCCATGCAGCACCGCGCTGCTCATGACGCGCACACCATTCACCGTTGTGCCGTTGGCGCTTCCTTCGTCGCGCACATTCAGCGCGCCGTTCTCGACCCAGATGGTAGCGTGGTGACGCGAGACCATGCCATCAGGAATCACCAGCTGATTGGCCGTATCGCGTCCGACCTTGGTCGGGCCGGTCACTTCAAAGCGATTGCCGTTGCTGTCACGAAGAAAGTACGCCATCAATCCCTCCTGGGGCGAAACTGATTTGTGGTTGGCACCGGTGGACCGGCGCTGACGGATCGTCCCACGAAGTATAGAAGAAAACGCTCACCTTGGGGGGATGATCTCTCAGATCGGCAAACGGGGTACGATGGAGGCCGTGTCCGCCCATCCCGAATTCGCCGAGGTCGCCCTCCTCACGCAAGCGGTGAAGGCTCCTCTGACCTACCGCGTGCCCCCCGAGCTGGAGGGCCGTGTGCAAGCTGGCGCGATCGTTGCCGTGCCCTTGCAGACGCGCTGGACCTCGGGGGTGGTCGTAGCCTTGACAGACGTGGAGGCCACCCATCCGTCAACCGAAGACATCCGGCCGATCAAAGCCCTCCTCGATGATGCGCCTGCCCTGACGCCCGCGCAGCTCGCGCTGGCCTATTGGATCGCGGCGGAGTACGCCGCGCCGCTGGGGCGCTGCTGCGCGCTCATGGTGCCGCCCGGCTTCACCCCACGCAGCGCAGCGGTGTATCGGCTGACGGGCGCGACGACAGCGGGTTTCAGCGGTGTGAACGCAACCCTGCTCGACACCCTCGCGCGCCTTGGGCCGACGACCGAGGCACGCTTGACGCGGCTGATGGGCCGGCAGCGCGGCTGGCGATCTGCGCTCAATCGCCTCGTCGAAGCGGGGCTGGTCGAACGCAACAGCGTGATGACCCCGCCGCGCGTCGCGCCAACCCGCGCCACCGTCGCCCAGCTCATCGTCTCGCCCGCCACGCTCGAGGTCGCGTTGCAGACGTTGGCGGAGCCTGCCACGGGGCCGCGAGCGGCAGGCGCGGAACGCACCGCCGCCCGCCGCGCCGCCGCATTGCGCTACCTGGGCGCGCGGAGCGGGCTGGCCTGGGCGGATTGGATGATGGCGGAGACGGGGCTCACCCGTGCCGATCTGGGCTGGCTGGTGGATCGCAGCTACGTGCTTCTTGGCGATGCCGAACGCTGGCGCGACCCCCTCTCCGACGTCGACTACGTCGCCCGCGAAGCGCCTCCGCTCACCGGCGACCAGGCCCGCGCCTGGGAGGCGATCCAATCCACGCTGGCCGGACGCGATCCCGGACAACGTCATTTTCTCATCCGCGGCGTGACGGGAAGCGGCAAGACTGAGATCTACATGCGCGCCGTCGCCGACGTGGTTGCGCGTGGCGAGGCGGCCATCGTGCTCGTCCCGGAGATCTCACTCACCCCGCAGACGGCGCGACGTTTTCTAGAGCGTTTCCCCGGCAAGGTCGCGTTGATCCACAGCCGGTTACGGCCCGGCGAACGCCTCGACACCTGGCGACGCATCCGGGCAGGCGAGCTGCCCATCGTGGTCGGCGCGCGCTCGGCGCTCTTCTCACCGGTCCAGCGGCTGGGCCTGATCGTGCTGGATGAGGAGCATGACGCGAGCTACAAGCAGTCCAACGCACCCTATTATGACGCGCGCCGCGTCGCATTGCGCTACGCCGAAGCGACTGGCGCAACGCTGATCCAGGGCAGCGCCACGCCCTCCCTGGAGAGCTGGCATCTGGCGCGCAGCGAAGGCGAGCGCGCCTCCGCGCTCCGCTTGTTGCAGCTCCCGAACCGCGTGCGCGGGCATGTCAACCGGATCGCCGATCAGCAGGCGCGGCTTGGGCTGAGCGGAGCGGCCATCCGTGAGACCGAGAGCGTGGCCTATCAGCCCCTGCCCGATGTCAGCGTGATGGACATGCGCGCTGAGCTGCGCGGCGGAAATGCCAGCCTCTTCAGCGGCGCGTTGCGCCTGGCCCTCGGCGAGACGCTTCGGCGCGGGGAGCAGGCCATCCTCTTCCTCAATCGGCGCGGGTCGGCTTCGTGCGTGTTGTGCCGCGATTGCGGGCACGTCGTGCGCTGTCCGAACGACGATACCCCCCTCACCCTGCACACCGCGGCGGCCCCCACCTCGGGCGGTCGTCCGGCCGGCCCGACCCTGAAATGCCATCAGTGCGACCGGACCGAGGCCCTGCCCACGCGCTGCCCGGCCTGCCAATCGAGCCGGGTGCGCTACATCGGCCTGGGCACGCAGCGCGTAGAGCAGGCCCTGCACGAGACCTTCCCGGCCGCGCGCGTGGTGCGCTGGGACCGCGACGCCGCGGCGCAGCGCAGCGCGGCCGACAACTTCCTGCAGCGTTTTGCCAATCGCCAGGCCGATGTGCTGGTCGGCACACAGATGATCGCCAAGGGCCTGGACTTGCCCATGGTGACGCTGGTTGGCGTCATCCTTGCGGACGTTGGGCTTTTTCTGCCCGATTTTCGCGCCTCCGAGCGCGTCTTTGGTCTGATCGAGCAGGTCGCGGGCCGGGCCGGGCGTGGGCTGCTGCCCGGCCGCGTCATCGTGCAGACCTACAACCCGGACCATCCCGCCGTGCAGTTCGCCGCGCATCACGACGTCGACGGCTTCACGACGGCTGAGCTCTCCGCGCGACGAGCCGGCCGTCTGCCGCCCTACACACGGCTGATTCGCTTCGAGGCCATCGACGCCCTTGAAGCCAAAGCCCGCGCCGCCACCGAGCAAATCGCGCGCCAGCTGCGGCGCGCCTGCCCCACACCGGAGGATGTCATCGGCCCGGCCGCCGCCTATTTCAGCCGGCGCGCAAATCAGTATCGCTGGCAGGTCCTGGCCCGGACCAACGCACCGGCGGAGCTGTTGGCAAAGCTCAGCATCCCGGACGGGATCATCGTCGACGTTGACCCGGGCAGCGTGCTGTGATGCGTGCGGCTACGGGCGCAGCGCTTCGACGGCCACCGAAAAATCGGCCACGTTCGGTGAGGCCGAGAGCAGCGAGAGCTCGAACGACATCGTCGCGCGCGGCGCGATGGGCGCATCGCCCAACGGCTGGAAACGGTACCCAATCACTTGCCGGTTGGCGTCGTAGGTGGTGACGACCACCCTGGCCCGCGTGGCCGGGACGGTGTCTGTGTTCTGGACCTCGCCGCTGACGCGATACACAGCGCCATCGGCTTTTCCCGCTTTGCGGAGCACCGTCATCTGAGTGAAGCGCGCCTTGGGGTCCACCTGTTCGCCGCGCAGCGCCTTGACCTCGAACTTCTCGAAAGTGGGCGGCGGATCAGTGAACAAGACGCGGAACGGCGACGCGGTGTTGGGCGGTACGACTTCCAGCGCGACGTAAAACGCCGACTGGAGCAGCGAAGTGTTGTTCTTGTCCAGCAGCGTGATCTGCAACTGCACCGTCGTCAGCGCGCTGGGGCCCGGATTGAAGATTTCGCCCAAGCACTCGAGGCTGCCGGCCGCGGTGCGATACACATTCAGGCCGCGAATGGTATAGGGCGACGGCGTCGGCGAAGGCAGCAGCTGGCCAGGCTGGGAGGTCGGGCGCGGCCCGGACGGGATGACGAGCACCTGGCCGATCTGCAGGCGCGTGGCGTCCAGGTTGTTGTTTGCGGCGATCAAGTCCTCGACGCTGATCCCAAACTTGTTGGCAATCGGGATGAGCGTATCGCCCTCGGCGACCTTGTATGTCGTCGGCGTGGGCGTTGGGCGCGCCTCGCGCGGCGAAATCACCGTGGGCGGGGCGTTGGTCGGCGTGGGGCGTGGTGTGAGGGTCGGGCGCGGCGTGGGAAGGCTCACCGTGGGAGGCGCGGTCGGGGTCTGCCCCGATGACACGGCGCAGCCCGCGAGGGCGAGCGACACGGCCAGCAGGCGCGCGACACGTCGGGACGGCCGGATTGGGTTCACACGATGATTATACGGTCGGGGCTTATAATCTTCGGCCGCAGTCACGCCCTCTTTCGCGGGCTGCGTCACAAGGAAACGCAACATGCCTCAATTGATCACGCCCAATTCACGCGGCGGTAGGCCCCAGCCCGGTGGCGCGCAAGTTCTCGATGTCGGCAAGCGCCCAGAGCTGAAGCAGGCGCTGCTCTCGGGTCGCCTGCGCGACCTGACCGCGCCGTTCATGTATCACGATCCCAGCAAGGAGATCGCCTTCATCCTGATGCCTCTGGAGCTGAACCTTCGCGACACGGATCAGCAGCGCATCATCGGTCAGATGACGCAGAGCGTCATGCGCGATCTGCCGGAGAATGCCCCGCGCGGCTACCTGTTGCAGCCGCGCATGTTCTACTCCTTCCAGTCACTCGTCGAGGCCATCCTGGAGAAGGACGGCATCACTCCCGAGATGCTCAAGGCGCAGCAGGCACGCGGGGACCTTATCCGCGACCTCATGCGCATGGTCGACCCCGAACAGCGCCGCAAGATGCTGCGGGACAACGACGCGCTGGCGGACAACGCGTTCTTCGAGATGATCGGTGCCAGCATCGAGATGAACCTCGAGGCGGGCCGCGAGGCCGGCGCCCAGCAGCTGAGTGACGTGCAGAAGATGGCCGTTGAAGAGACGACCTACGGCAAGGTGGTCGGTCGGCGCATCGAGGCGCTGACCGCGCTGCAGAAGACGCCGACGCGCGAGGTGCTGCTTGAGCAGCTCGTGGCAAGCGACGACCCCATCACCCGCGAGACATTGGTGGCCATTGGCCGCCAGCTCATCGACTACAGCTTCTTCCAGGCCCTCACCACGCGCATCGACGCGGCCGATGCGGCCGAGAAGACGCGCCTCCTGGCGCTGCGCAAGGAAGTGCAGGACGTGCGCGATCGATTCGACGCCAGCCAGAAGGCCTATCTGGACTCGAAGGCCGCGCTGGTGAACGACATCCTCGGGGCCAAGGACCCGCTCGCCCTGGCGCGCGAGCGCGCAGGCGAGATCGACGACGCCTTCTTCGCGCTGCTGCAGGCCAACATCCAACAGGCCCAACAGGCCAAGGACGAGGAGATGGCCAAGGCGCTCAGCGCCGTGTACTCGATCGGCATGCAGATCGTCAACGAGAGCCAGCCGCCCGAGATGCAGGTCATCAGCGCGCTGATGGCGGCCAAGTATCCGGACGAAACCGAGAAGCTGCTGCTGGAGCTCAAGGCCAGCGGGGCCGATGCCCGTCTGGTGCAGATCATGGGCCAGCTCGCCGAGCAGCTTGCGCGTGAGGACCGCACGGAGGCCTCTGCCGCGCTGACGTCCGTGATGATGCAGGCCTCGCGCATCCTGCCACCGTATGACCCGAACAAGGACGCCGGCAACGACGACGGTGGTGCCCCGCCGCCCCCACCGCCCGCCGAGCCTCCCCCCACCAAGCCGCTCATCGAGATCGCGCGCCGCTAGGCGCTCGCCTCGAAAACGAAAGGGAGGGACGACCCGTGGGCCGTCCCTCCCTTTATCTTTGGTTCAGGCTTCGCCTACTTGATCGAGAGCAGCTCGACATCAAACGTCAGGCGCGCGTTGGGCGGGATGCGACCGCCGCCTGCGCCCGCAGCGCCATAGGCCAGCGCCGGTGGGATGATGAGCTTGCGAATGCCGCCGACGTTCATCGTGGCAATCCCCTCGTCCCAGCCCTTGATGACGGCCCCGGTCCCCAGCGCGAACTCGAACGGCTGGTTGCGCTGGCGTGAGCTGTCAAAGACCGTGCCATTGTCGAGATAGCCGGTGTAATGCACGACCACGGTCTGGCCCTTCTGCGGGCGCGCGCCCGTGCCGACCTTGGTGTCGATGTACGACAAGCCGCTGGCTGTTGTCACGCTTCCCTCCGCTGTGGCAGGCGGCTTGGCCGCCGTTGTGGCCGCGGGCCGCGCCGGACCCGTGGTTGGCACTGCCGCGGGTGCCGGGGCCGCCGCTGCCGGGCTGGCGTTCCGCCCGACGAACGAGAGGGCGAAAAGCACCAGGCCCGCAGCGACAAGGACCGAAATGACGATCCAGGCGTTCCGTTCAGAGACTTTCATCGGGATCCCGACCTCAGTATGGCTTGCAGCACAGAACCAATTCCTTGGCCGCCTTGACCTCGTCCATGCGCCGCATCGGCGCGGTGTGCGGGGCATCCTTGAGCAGCTGCGGGTTCTCGCGCGCTTCCTGTGCGATCTCGAGCATCGCCTCGACAAAGCGATCCATCTCCTGCATCGACTCGGTCTCCGTCGGCTCGATCATGAGCGACTCGGGGACGATGAGGGGGAAGTAGTTGGTCGGCGGATGGAAACCCTTGTCCATCAGGCGCTTGGCAATGTCCAACGCTCGGATGTCCGGCGCGTCGGCCAGCTTGCCCTGCGCGACAACCTCGTGCATGCAGTGTCGGCTGGCGCCGACGGGCAGCGGATAGTGACCCTTGAGACGGGCCTGGATATAGTTGGCGTTAAGTACAGCGTTGAGCGTGTTGGCGCGCAGGCCTTCCTCACCATGCACGCGCATGTAGGTGTAGGCGCGCAGGTGCATGCCGAAATTGCCATGGAACGCGCGCATCCGGCCAATCGACTGCGGCGGGGTGAAGAATTCGTAGATCGGCGCATCCTCGTCGCCGTCGTCGCTGTCGCGCATCACCACGATCGGGCCCGGCAGGAACGGAAGCAAACGCTCGGAAACCACCACCGGGCCGGAACCCGGACCGCCGCCGCCGTGCGGCGTGCTGAAGGTCTTGTGCAGGTTGTAGTGCAGCACATCAAAGCCGAGCTCGCCCGGCTTGCACACCCCGACCATTGCGTTCATGTTGGCGCCGTCGCCGTAGACTAGGCCGCCGGCCGCGTGAACCAGCCGCACCACTTCCTCCACATGCTCTTCGAACATGCCGAGCGTGTTCGGGTTGGTGATCATGATGCCCGCGACGGTGTCGTCGAGGTTGGCCTTGAGGGCCTCGAGATCGACATTGCCGCGCGAATCGCTCGGCAACTCAACGGTCTTCAGCCCGGCCATCGTGCAGGTCGCCGGATTCGTGCCATGCGCGGAGTCCGGGATGAGCATCTTGGTGCGCTTGTGATCGCCGCGGGCGCGGTGGTAGGCGCGGATCATGAGGACGCCGGTGAACTCGCCGTGGGCGCCAGCAGCGGGCTGAAGCGTGCAGCCGGCCATGCCGGCGATCTCCATCAGGAACTGCTGGAGCTGATAGAGCACATACATCGCGCCCTGCGAGACGTCCTGCTCCTGCAGCGGATGGGCCGCCGCGAAACCCGCCATGCGGGCCGTGTCCTCGTTGATGCGCGGGTTGTACTTCATCGTGCAGCTGCCCAACGGATACATGTGGGTGTCAATCCCCATGTTCAGGCGGGAGAGCCGCGTGAAGTGTCGGGTTGCATCGATCTGGCTGACCTCGGGAAGGGGCAGCTCCTTGCGCAGCAACGCCTCGGGAAGCGGCGTGTGCGGGACATCGGATTCGGGCAGAACGGCGCCGACGCGCCCGGGCGAGGAGAGTTCGTAAATGAGCGGTTCCATGGTCATTTTGCGGTGCACCCACTATAACTCACCGGGTGTCCGCCGCGCGCGCATTGACCGCGCGCGGCGGATCCGGGCGCACATCCGTGCGCCCCTACGGTGCCTCCCCGCGTTGTGTGTGGCGATTCACCCATCGCGTCCCACGGCCCAATGCCGTAGGGGCGCATGGACATGCGCCCCAAACAAACCCGTCCCGATGAGTGAGGGTGCGCCGGCAGCGGACAACCATTCGGGCGTGGTTGGGGGCGCACATCCGTGCGCCCCTACGGGTGCCACCCTCCCCGCGTTGTGCGTGACGGTTCACCCATCGCGTCCCGCGGCCCAACGCCGTAGGGGCGCATGGACATGCGCCCAAAACAAACCCGTCCCGATGTGTGAGGGTGCGCCGGAGGCGGACAATCATTCGGGCGTGGTTGGGGGCGCACATCCGTGCGCCCCTACGGATGCCACCCCGCGTTGCGCGCGGAAATTCACCCATCGCGTCCCACGGCCCAACGCCGTAGGGGCGCATGTCCATGCGCCCCAGACAAACCCGTCCCGATGTGTGAGGGTGCGCCGACGGCGGACAATCATTCGGGCGTGGTTGGGGGCGCACATCCGTGCGCACCGACGGATGCCACCCCGCGTTGCGCGTGGCGCACGATGACCGCGGACGGCGGACCGCGGACGGCCGATCCGGGCGTCGTTGGGGGCGCACATCCGTGCGCCCCTACGGGTGTCACCCCGCGTTGTGCGTGGCGCGGGTGACCGCGGATGGCGGACCGCGGACGGCCGATCCGGGCGTGGTTGGGGGCGCACATCCGTGCGCCCCTACGGG